>JACPCH010000248.1 GCA_016179875.1 Candidatus Rokuibacteriota bacterium
CGGAAGGCCTTGAGCGCGCCGTCGTGGTCCTGCCGCCGGTAGCGGAGGTACCCGACGTAGTAGCCGAGGCTGTCGAGCGTGGGCTCGCGCGCGAAGACCTCCTCCAGGAGCGGCGTGGCATCCCGGTACCGCTCGAGGCCGAAGTAGGCGAGGCCGAGCTGGTAGGCGACCGACGTCTCGCCCGGCGACAGGGCCCGGGCCTTCTCGAGGAACGGCACCGCGTCGGCCGACTTGCCGCGGCCCATGTGGGCGACGCCGGAGTAGTAGAGGGCGTCGAGGTGGTCCGGCTCCCGGTCCAGCGCCAGGCGGAAGTGCGCGAGCGCCTCGTCGAACTTCTTGTCCTCGAGCGCCAGGATGCCCTCGGCCACGAACACGTCGGACTCCGTCGGCTGGGCGGAGACGGGCGACGCCGCGCCGGCGAGCAGCGCCAGGGCCACGACCGCCGCGAGCGCGCCACGGGCGCTCACAGGGAGAGACTCCTCCCGTCGCCGGCGGCCGGACGCTGGATCCCCCAGCCCGAGAGCTTGGCGAGGACGGTGTTGCGGTGCACCCCGAGGAGCCGGGCGGCGCGGCTCACGTTCCACTGCACGCCCTCCAGGACGCGCAGGATGTACTGGCGCTCGAACTGCTCGCACGCCTCGCGGAGCGGCAGCCCCGTGTCCTCGGCCAGGCGCGAGCCCGTCTCCGGCAGCGCGACGTCGAGGGGGACGTCCTGGAGCTGGATCACGGCGCCGCGGGCGAGCACGACGGCCCGGTGGATCACGTTCTCCAGCTCGCGCACGTTGCCGGGCCAGTCGTAGCGCGCGAGGACCTCGAGCGCGCCCGCCGACACGCCGCGCACCTCGCGGCGGCACTCGCGGGCGATCTTGCCGACGAAGTGCTCGACCAGGAACGGGATGTCCTCGCGCCGCTCGCGGAGCGGGGGCACGTGGACGGGCACCACGTTCAGCCGATAGTAGAGGTCCTCGCGGAAGGCACGGCTCTTCACCGCGGCCTTGAGGTTCACGTTCGTCGCCGACAGGATCCGCACGTCCACCGGCACGGGGCGGACGCCGCCGACGCGCTCGATCTCGCGCTCCTGCAGGGCCCGGAGGAGCTTGGCCTGGAGGTCGAGGCGCAGGCAGCCGATCTCGTCGAGGAACACCGTGCCGCCGTGCGCGAGCTCGAACTTGCCGAGCTTGCGCGCGTGGGCGCCCGTGAACGCGCCCTTCTCGTGGCCGAACAGCTCGGACTCGACCAGGGTGTCCGGGATCGCGGCGACGTTGATCGCGACGAACGGCTGACCGCTGCGCTCGCTCCGCCGGTGGATCGCGCGGGCGACGAGCTCCTTGCCGGTCCCGCTCTCCCCGGTGATGAGCACCGTGGCCGGGGTCGTCGCGATCTGCGTGACGAGCTGGTAGATGCGGGCCATCTCGGGGTGGCGCCCGACCATGCCCTCGAAGCTCCCGGCCGCGGCGCCGCCGGGCGCGCCGCCGGCGAGCGCCGAGCGCAGCCCGAGCACCTCGCGCTCGAGCGCGCGCTTCTCCAGCGCGCGCTGCGCCAGCAGGAGGATGTCGTCCACGTCGAACGGCTTGGTCAGGTAGTCGTAGGCGCCGCGGCGGAGCGCCTCGACGGCGGTGCGCAGGTCGCGGACGGCGGTGGCGATGACGACCACCGTGGACGGGTCCGCCGCCTTGATGCGCGGCAGCACGTCGATGCCGGCCTCGCCCGGCATGCGCTGGTCGAGCATGACGAGGTCCACCTCGTGCGCGCGCAGCACCTCGAGGGCGGCCGCGCCGTCCTCGGCCTCGAGCACGTCGCAGGTGTCCTCGAGGATCGCGCGGATCGAGGCGCGCACGCCCTCCTCGTCGTCCACGACGAGGACGGTGCCGCGCTGGGCGATCTTGCCGCGGTCGTCGGTCATGGCTGGCGCGCGCGCTCCAGGACCAGGTACTGGTTGCTGCCGCCCGACGCCGGCCGGTGGACGTAGACCAGCACCGACTCGCCCGGCTTGAGGGCGGCGAGGACGCGGTAGAGGCCCGGCGGGTCGCCGACGGGCCGGCGGTCCACCTCGAGGATGACGTCGCCGCGCCGGAGCCCGCTCTTCTCGGCGGCGCTCAAGGGCGCCACCTCGCTGACGACGAGGCCGTGCGTGAACGGCAGGTTGAGCCGCAGGGCGGCGTCGCCGCTCAGGGGCTCGACGCCCAGCCCGAAGTCCTCGGCGCCGCGCACGGCGGCCTGCACGGGCTCGTCCGACGGCATCTCGCCGACCCGCACCGACACCGGGACGGGCTTCCCGTCGCGGACGACGGTCAGCTTCACCGTCTGTCCCGGCACGATCCCCGCGACCCGGCGCTGGAGGTCGGGCACCTCCTTGATGGGCGCGCCGCCGAACTCGACGACGATGTCGCCGGGCCGGAGGCCCGCGGCCTCGGCGGGGCCGCTCTTCAGGACGTCGGCCACGAGCACGCCCTGGCGCTCCCGCACGCCGAAGCTCCCGGCCAGCTCGTCGGTCACGTCCTGGATGACGATGCCGAGCCAGCCGCGCACGACGCGGCCCTGGGCGATCAGCTGGCGCATCACGTCCTTCGCCTGGTTGATCGGGATCGAGAAGCCGATGCCCTGCCCGGCCGCGACGATCGCGGTGTTGATGCCGATGACGCGGCCGTCGAGGTTCAGGAGCGGCCCGCCCGAGTTGCCGGGGTTGATGGACGCGTCGGTCTGGATGAAGTTCTCGTACTGGGTGACGCCCACGCGGTTGCGCGCCGTCGCCGAGACGATGCCGACGGTCACGGTGCGGTCGAGGCCGAAGGGGTTGCCGATCGCGATCGCCCACTGGCCGACGCGCAGCTGGTCGGAATCGCCGAGCTCGGCGACCGGCAGCGGGCCCGGCGCCTCGATCTTGAGGATCGCCAGGTCGGTCTTCGGGTCGCGCCCGACGAGCTTCGCCGTGAACTTCCGCGCATCGGAGAGCCGCACGATGATGTCCTGAGCGTTCTCGATGACGTGGTTGTTCGTCAAGACGTATCCCTTCGGATCCACGAGGACGCCGGAGCCGCTGGCCCGCGCGTCCTCGCGCGGCCGCCGCCGGAAGTACCGCTCGTAGAACTCCTCGCCGAAGAACTCGCGGAACCTCTCGGGCGCCTCCTCGCCGGGCGCGCCCGGCGCACCGCCCGCGCGCCTGGGCACGGTGCTGACGTTCACGACGGCGGGGGTGACGCGGTCGGCGACGGCCGTGAAGGCGTCCTCCAGCGCGCGCAGGAGCCCGCGCGCGTCGGGGAGCGGCTGGGGACGCTGCTGGGCCCACGCCGGGGTGACGCAGAGCAGCGCGAACAGAAGGGCGATCAGTGTTTTCATTCGCCGGTCGAGTCCGCGTATTCTACCGCGACTCGGCGGCCGGGATAAGGGCTAACTCGAGGACCCTCCGGGTGCCCGGACCGAGCGGCGCCGCGGCGCCCCGCCGCAGACCCGCCACCCACACGATCTCGCCCCGGGCCTCGACGAGGGGCACGCGCGCGCGCTCCCAGCGCGGCACCTTGGCGTCGATGAGGAACGTCTTGAGCCGGCGCGCGCCGCCCCCGAACGCCGTGAAGCTGTCGCCGACGCGCCGCCCGCGAACGGTCAGGGGGCCGGAAACGAGGTCGGCGTCGAAGGCGACGCGGTCGGGCGCGGACGGGACCGCGTAGCCCTCGGCGGCGAGCACGCGCGCCTCCAGGACCGCGCCGATCTCGGGCAGGCCGACGCGGCCGGGCACGCCGACCTCGCGCGGCGGCAGCGCGGCCGGCGGAACCGACGCCAGGCGCACGAGGGGGCCGCTCACCTCGATCGTCAGGCCCCCCAGCCGGAGCGGACGCCGCGGCGGCGGCGGCGCCAGCACCCGGCGCAGCCCGCGATGGGCCCAGGCCCGGAGCGGGGCGTGGCCGCCGAGGCGCGCGGCGGCCTGGCGGAGCACCTCCGCCGCGACGGGCGCCGGGAGCCCGGCGAGCGGCGCGCGGGGCAGCGTCACCGTGCCCGGCGCGAACGTCGCGTGCCGCTCGAGCTCGGCGGCGGCCATCCGGTCGAGCGCGGTGACGGCATCGCGCGCGTGGCGGGCGACGCGGGCGAGCGTCGCCCGGATCGCGGGATCCCAGGCGGCCTCGAGGAGCGGCAGGAGCTCGTGGCGGATCCGGTTGCGCAGGAACCGCGGATCGCGGTTCGTGGGGTCCTCGGCCCAGGCGAGGCCCGCGCGCTCGAGCTCGGCGACGAGCTCGGCGCGGCGGCACGCGATCAGCGGGCGGATGAAGGGGGCGCGCACCGCCGGAATGCCCGCGAGCCCCCGCACCCCGGCGCCCTCGAGCAGGCGCATGAGCACGGTCTCGGCCTGGTCGTCGGCGGTGTGGCCGAGCGCGATGCGGTGGGCCCCGACCCGCTCGGCGCACGCCTCGAGGGCGGCGTAGCGCGCGGCCCGCGCCGCGGCCTCGAGCGAGCCGCCCGCGCGCACCGTCACCTCGACGGCCTCGGCGGGAACGCCGAGCCGCGCGGCGAGCGCCAGCACGAGCTCGGCGTCGCGGCGCGAGTCGGGACGCAGCCGGTGATCCGCGTGCAGGACGTGGAGGGTGAGGCGCCAGGCGGGCGCCAGCGTCCGGAGGCAGTGCAGGAGCGCGACCGAGTCGGCGCCGCCCGACACCGCCACCAGGACGGTCTCGCCGCCCGCGAGCATCGCGTGGCGGCGAAGGGTGCGCTCGACGGCGGCGGCGAGCCCCACGGGCGTCAGCCGCCCTGGAGCCCCACCCAGACCTCGCCGTCCTCGAAGTGCTCCTTCTTCCAGACCGGCACCGTGGCCTTGAGGGTGTCGATCGCGTAGCGGCACGCCTCGAACGCCTCGGCGCGGTGCGCGGCGGAGACCGCGATGAGCACGGACGCCTCGCCGATCTCGAGGCGCCCCACCCGATGCAGGATCGCGACGCGCTTGACGCCGGGCCATCGCGCGCGCACCGCCGCGCCGATCTCCCGCAACTTCGCCTCCGCCATGGGCGCGTGGGCCTCGTACTCGAGGAACTTCACGGGCCGGCCGCCGGTCTCGTCGCGGACCACGCCGGAGAAGATCACGACGCCGCCGGCGCCCGGGTCATCCA
Organism: Candidatus Rokuibacteriota bacterium; assembly: GCA_016179875.1. GTDB lineage: Bacteria > Methylomirabilota > Methylomirabilia > Rokubacteriales > CSP1-6 > GWA2-73-35. Next base: position 5,094 of record JACPCH010000248.1, read on the forward strand.
CGACGGCGGCGAGCGCGTCGGGCGAGAGCGGCGCCTCGATGACGCGGAACACGTCGGCGGCGCTGCCGCCGCTCAGCGGCGGAAAGAAGCAGAGCTCGTCGTCGGGCGAGAGGCGGTGCTCGGCCGGGACGTAGTCGTGGCCGACGGCGAACAGCGTGAACGGGCGGAAGGGCCGGAGCTGCGGGTGGCGATCCGCGACCGCCGCGAAGGCGGCCTCGACCGTGCCGCCCTCGGGAAGATCGACGTCGAGCCGCTCCCGCCCGACGGCTTCACGGTACCGGGCGAACAGGCGGACCCGGACGCGCACGGCGGGGGTGCTTCTAGCTAGAACCGGTGAGACTGCCCGCAGCCGCAGCTCGACTTCACGTTCGGGTTCTTGATCGCGAAGCCGGCGCCCATCATGCTGTTGTCCACGAAGTCGATCTCGCTCCCGGCCAGATAGGGCGCGCTGTTCTGGTCGATGAAGACCTTGATCCCCTGCACCTCGGCGACGTTGTCGCCCGGGGCCTCCTGCTCCTCCCAGCCGAGCTCGTAGGACATCCCCGAGCAGCCTCCGCCGACCACGCGGATCCGGAGCCCCCACTCGGGCTTCCCCTCCTCCAGGCGGAGCTCGGACACCTTCTTTGCGGCCGTCTCGCTCATCGTGACCATTCGATCCTCCGAAGGGACGTTGGTTTTCCGGTCGCGACCACCTGCGTCAATGCTATCACAGGATGCCGCCGGCCGGCAGGAGGGTCAGCTCCTCGAGCGAGGCGCCGGGCGGCAGCGACGCCATGAGCACGGCCGCGCGGGCGACGTCCTCGGGCCGCAGCATGCGCGCGCGGTCGGGCCCGTTCGGGATGGCGTCCCAGAGCGGCGTGTCCACCGCGCCCGGGGAGAGCACGCCGACCCGCACGCGCTCGGCGCGCAGCTCCTCGGCGAGCACGCGGCTCCAGGCCACCACGCCGGCCTTGGTCGCCGCGTACGCCGCCCCGCCGGGGATGGCGCGCTGGGCCGCCACGGAGGCGACGTTCAGGATCGTGCCGCGGCGCTGGCGGATCATGATCGGCAACACCGCGCGGCAGCACACCATGACGGCGCGGAGGTTGACGGCGAGCATCGCGTCCCAGTCGGCGGGCTTCGCGCCGGCCACGGGCCCGAACGACGCGGCGCCGGCGGCCGTCACCAGGATGTCCAGCCGCCCGAAGTCGGCGACGATCCCCTCGACGAGCTTCTCGACGGCGGCGTCCTGCGTGACGTCGGTGGGGACGGCGAGCGCGCGCCCGCCCCGCTCGCGCACCTCCGCGGCCACCGCCGCGAGGTCCTGGCGCGTCCGCGCCGCCAGCGCGACGGCCGCGCCCTCGGCGGCGAACGCCAGCGCGATCGCGCGGCCGATGCCGCGCCCGGCGCCCGTGACCAGCGCGACCTGGCCCGCGAGCGCCGCGCTCACAGCTGGAGCCCCCGGCCCGTCGTGATCAGCCCCATGAACTCGGCGCGCGTCTCGGGCCGGTCGCGGAAGGCGCCGAGCATCGCCGAGGTGATCGCCTTCGAGTTCTGCTTCTCCACCCCGCGCATCAGCATGCAGAGGTGGATCGCCTCCACGACGACCGCGACGCCGCGCGGCTCCAGCGCCTCGTTGAGCGTGTTCGCGATCTGGGTCGTGAGCCGCTCCTGGACCTGCAGCCGCCGGCTGAACATCTCGACGAGCCGCGGGATCTTCGAGAGCCCCACGATCTTGTGCTTCGGCATGTACGCGACGTGGCACTTGCCGATGAACGGCAGGAGGTGGTGCTCGCAGAGACTCGCCACGTCGATGTCCTTCACGATCACCATCTCGTCGTAGTCCTCGACGAAGAGGGCGTCGTTCAGCACGTCCTTGACGTCCCGCTCGTAGCCCGACGTGAGGTAGCGCAGCGCCTTCGCCACGCGCTCGGGCGTCTTGGCGAGGCCCTCGCGCCGCGCGTCTTCCCCGAGTTCCGCCAGGAGCTGCTCGACCAGTTTTTCGATCATCCCTCTCCGCCTTCGTACTGGAATCGGTTCTTCGCCGTCTCCACGACGGTCACGCGCCGGAGCGTCCCCGGCACCGCCGGGGCCAGGAGACGCCAGAACGCGCGCGCCAGCCCTTCGCCGGTCGTGATGACGCCGGCCAGCGCGGGAACCCCCTCGAGCGTGTGATGGTCCACCTGAGCGAGCACCCGCGCGCGCACCGCGTCGTCGAGCCTCCCGAGGTCCACCGACATCCCCGTGACCGGATCGGGCCGCCCGGCCACCGTGACCTCGAGGTAGTAGTTGTGGCCGTGGGGCCGGTGGCAGTCGCCGTAGAGCGCGGCGTTCGCCTCGGGCCCGAGCGCCGGGTTCGCGAGCCGGTGGCCCGCGCTGAAGTGGTAGACGCGCGTCAGTTCAAGCATCATTTTCGAGCCATTTCACCGCTCGGCTCGCCGCCGGGCGGCTCACCTCGCACGTCCACATAGAGCGTGGGATCCTCCCACACGCGCACCCGCGCCAGGCGGTCGGCGCCGAGCTTCGGCGCCAGCAGCTCCCACACCGCGACGGCGACGTTCTCGGTCGTCGGCACCCGCCCGCGGAAGAGCGGGTCGGCGTTGAGGTCGGCGTGGTCGAAGCGCTCCACGACCGTCTCGGCGACGATGCGCTTCAGCTCGGCGAGGTCGATCACCATGCCGGTCTGCGGGTCGATCGGCCCGCGGACGGTCACGTCGAGCGTGTAGTTGTGGCCGTGCGGGACCGTCAGCCGGCCGAAGACGCGCCCGTTCTCGGCCGGGGTCCAGGCCTCCACCCAGTAGCGGTGCCCCGCCGCGAAGCCGAAGCGGCGGGTGCTCGACGCGTGCGGGCTCATCGGGGCAGCGCCTCGAGGAAGCGGGCGGCGACGCGCTCGAGGTCGAGCGCCTCCACGCGCCGCGCGCCGGTGGCGCCAAGCTCTCTTCGCAATCCCTCGTTCGTCAACAATGTCTCCAGGGCCATCGCCAGCTCGTCGGGGCTGCGCGGGTTCACGAGGAAGCCGGTCCGCCGGTCCTCGACCAGCTCGGGCACGGCGGCGGCGCGGCACGCGACGACCGGCAGGCCCGCCGCCATCGCCTCGGCGAACGCGAGCCCGAACCCCTCCTGCACCGTCGGCAGGCAGAAGCAGTGCGCGCCCACGTATTCTACCGCCAGCGTCGAGCGCGACACCTCACCGAGAAAGACGGCGGCGTCGCCCAGTCCGAGCGCCCGGTGGCGCGCCCGGAGCCGGGCGGACTCCGGCCCCTCCCCTACGATGCGGACCTGGACCGCCGGGATTCGCGTCTTCAAGATCGCGGCGGCCTCCAGCAGGTCCTCGAGGCGCTTGCGCGGGTACATGCGCGCGACCGCGAGCACCGTCGGGCGGTCCGCCGCCCGGCGCGCCGCCGCCGCGAAGCGGCGCCGCCAGTCGGCGAGGTCGAGCGGCTCGGGGACCACGGCGAGCCGCGCCGCGGGAATCGCGTACGCCTCGCGCGCGACGGCCGCCGAGTACCGGCTCGGCACGATCACCCGGTCGGCGCGCGCCGTGTTCGCGCGCTCCCAGCGCGCCTGGAGGCCGAGGAGGGCGCGGACGAGCCCCCGCTCGTTCTCGAGCTCGTCAGCGATGATGCCCTTGAGCATCACGACGAACGGCGTGGACGTGCGAGGTGAGCCGCCCGGCGGCGAGCCGAGCGGTGAAATGGCCGTGGCGCCGCGCCGCCGCGCCCACAGGAAGCCGTCGAGGTCCACGCCGACGACGACGTCGGCCGCGGGCGGGGCCCCGGCCACCCGCGCGTTGTAGAGCCAGCGGTCGAGGGTGTGGACGCCGGTGCGGAGGCCGAGGGGCCGCACGGTGACGGCGTGGCCGAGGCGCCCGAGGCCGCGGGCGAGGCCGTCGAGGGCCACGAACGTCCCGCTCCCCTCGGTCGGGCTCGCCGGGGTCGAGCTCAGGAGCTCGAAGCGCACGGCCGGGGTGTCAGCGCCCCTGGAACTTCGGCTGGCGCTTCTCGAGGAACGCCCGCGTCCCCTCCCGGTAGTCCTCGCTCTCGAACGCCTCGAGCGACAGCGCCTTCAGCTTCGCCCGGCGCTCCTCCGTCAGCCCGCGCAGGTACGACTCGATCGTCACCTTGGCGCCCCGCACCGAGATCGGCGCGTTGGCGGCGACCTTCCGGAGGTACTCGTAAGTGTAAGATTCCAGCTCGGCGGGCGGCACCAGCCGCTGGATGAAGCCCATGGCGAGCGCCTCGCGGTCGTCCACCGTCCGCGCCGAGTAGAGGATGTCCTTGGCGTAGGCCGGCCCCACCAGATCCACCAGCTGGCCGACGTTGTCGGCGCCGTAGATGATGCTGAGGCGCGCGGCCGGGATACCGAACTTCGAGCCCTCGGCGGCGAAGCGCAGGTCGCACGCCATCGCCACCGCCATCGCGCCGCCGATGCAGAAGCCGAAGATCATCGCGACGGTCGGCTTGGGGCACTCGCGGATGGCCAGGTAGGCGGCCGCGGTCTGGGCGCTGTAGCGGAGCGCGGTCGCCGTGTCCTTGCGGTGCTCCTTGAACTCGGAGATGTCGGCGCCCGACGCGAACGCGTCGGTGCCCGCGCCGCGGAACACGATCGCGCGCACCGAGTCGTCCTTGGCGAACCCCGCCGTCACCCGCGCGATCTCGGTCCACATGGCCAGGCTGATCGCGTTGCGCATCTTCGGCCGGTTGAAGACGACCGTCGCCACCGGGCCGTCCTGCTGCACCAGGATGTCGCTCATCTGGTCACCTCGGTCGAGGGAAATGGTGGCGGTGGGGCGTGAAGAGGCTCTTCCCCTTCCCCGCCGTCCACTATTATAAGCTGGCATTCTCACAGCAAACCCATACCTCTGCTCGGCATGTCCGCGTCGGCGGCGCGATTCCCTCTTGTGACGATCCTCACTCAAGCAACGCACGGACACGCGCCGCAAGGCTGCGCAACTCCGCGCTGCGATCGTCACCGGTCAGGAGCTCTACAAGCTTCGCCAGACTGTAATCGTGATATCCACGCGGATAGCCGCGCTCGATCTCCGGAATAGCAGCGTCTAGGAGCGCGCTGAGCTTTTCGTGTCGACCCTGCTTCGCATAGAGCCTCGCAAGCAACTCCAACATGCGGAGCGTATGGCCGTTGGCGTACCCGTCGATCTCGGCCCACATGGTCATGGCCTGTGCAGCGAAGTCCTCGACCGCGGCATCCCGGCGCAGGTAGTCGTAAAGGAATGCGAGGTCGTGCAGGCACCTTGCGACCGCAGTGTGTTTGGGACCGCGGCTGTGCCGGAGCAGCTCAAGGCGGCGCAACATGGGCACCTCGGCGCTCTGATAGCCACGCACTTCCCAGTAATAGTCGACCAGCTCGCCCAACGCGGCGGCGAGACCTTCTTCATCTTGGCCCGTCTCCTCCAAACCTGCTAGGCGCCCCAGGAGAGCGGCTTCCCTCGGATCCTTCGACACTGCTTCACCTCGCGAAGAACTGACCAGACCGTTCGCCAATGATCGCAGCTGTGATTGCGCCGCTTTGCTCGATCGTCACGTCCTTGATGTGGAAGATCGCCGCCCGGACTCCTATACAGAGAAAGGATAATTGCCACTATAATTTTTGGTGGCGGTGGGGCGTGATGAACTTGACATAGCCATCACTGACGATGAGGCTCTCCTCCTTCCGCGCCGTCCGCGCCGTCCGCGAAGCCGGCGTTCGCACAGCGATAATCCGGCGCCCTGTCCCACCGATTACGAGGAGCGCTGAACATCTCCGCCTCCGGAGCTCCCCGGAAGTTGTCAAGTCGAATGAGACAGTCGGCATCGGAAATTTGTGAGTCGCCGTCATGAGCCGGCCCCCTCTGGCACGGCGAGCGCCGGCCGCGCCGAGGGTTAGTTGATCCACGCCGCCGTCGGCAGGGTCGGTGGGACCGGCACCCCGCGCGGGAAGCGTTCAGGGTGGGCCGCGTAGGCGGCGCGCAGGACCTCGGCGCGCTGTTGCCACTTGGCTGCGGCCAGACCGTAGTGGAGGTCATGGGGTGTCATCAGGCCGAGGGCGCCGTGGCGGTGCTCGGTGTTGTACCAGGGAAAGAACTGCTGGCAGAACGTCTCGGCGTCCTCGTAGGCCCCGAACCGGGCCGGGAAGTCCGGCCGGTACTTGAGGGTCTTGAACTGCGCCCGTCGCCACACCACCAGGTGCGACGAGTACAGCCCCTCGCGCCGCAACAGCGCCCCGACGGCCCCGGGCGTCGTGCACGCGTCGGCCTCCTTGAGGATGCGCCGCGTGTGCTCCGCCGTGTACGTCCGCCGCCGCGGCTTCGCCGCCACTTGCACAGCCTCCGCTACTATCGCCACCTGCGCGTCCATGGGGTCATCCCGTCTCGCCCTCATCACTAATTTCGAGGGTAGGGACTGTCTCACTCATCCTGGCACAGAGGGGCATTCTTTGCTTGGTACTTGGAAGACTCTTACAAAGAAATTTTGGGTCGAAACCTGATCCTGAAGACGGTCCAAAGGTTGAGTCAGCATTCGGCAGGCGGTCTGTCCCTTCGGGAGCTCGCGACGCACCTTCATACGCTGTTTCGCGCGGAGAACATTGTCTCACCTGCGACAGGGGAGCTAGGGCTGCGACGGGCGACATGGATTGCGCTATATCGAGAGTTTCTAACCGATGAGCCGAGAATCTCGCTCGAGGGAGTTGGTTTAGTTCGATGGTCTGTCCACTGGCCAACGTGGTTTAGAGTTTCGGAGATACTGAGGGCGGGCCTTTGGACTCTAACGGAACGAGAGGCCCAAGACCTGACCGGCATCCTTC
>JACPCH010000249.1 GCA_016179875.1 Candidatus Rokuibacteriota bacterium
TCGCGCGAGGGGCGCGTGCCGCGGCGGGGCGTCGCCGTGGTCGCCACGTCGGGCGGCGCCTCCATCATGACGGCCGACCAGCTCGAGGCACGCGGCGTCCCGATGCCCCGGCTGCGCCCCCGCACGGTGGCCGCGCTCGCGCGGCTCCTGCCCGACTACGCGCGGACCCGCGACAACCCGGTGGACGTGACGGCGGGGCTCAGCGAGGCGCTCTTCGCCGGCGTCCTCGAGACGCTCGTCGCCGACGCCGGCGTGGACGGCGTCGTGACGATGGTCACCGGGGCGCGGGGGGTCGAGCGCGCCGAGAACGTCGCGCGCGTGGCGCGGGCGGCCGCCAGGCCCGTCGTCGCGTGCTGGCTCGGCGGCAGCCTCACCGAGGACGGGCTCCGGCGCCTGGACGAGCTCGCGGTGCCGTGCTTCCGGAGCCCGCGCACGCTCGCCCAGGCGCTCGCCGCGGCCCGCGCGTTCGACCGGGCGCGCGCGGCGTGGCGCGGGCGCCGTCCGCTGCGGGTCCGCGGCCGGCCCCGGGCGGCGGCCGGGCCCCTCGGGTACGCGGAGCTCTCGCGGCTCGCGCGGCGGTGCGGCGTGCCCCTCGTCCCCGAGGCGCTGGTCACGTCCGCGCGTGACGCGGGGCGCGTCGCGCGCCGTCTCGGCTTGCCGGTCGCCCTCAAGGCCGTCGCGCCGGACCTGCCGCACAAGACCGAGGCGGGGGCCGTCGCGCTGGGCCTGGCGAGCGCGGCCGCGGTGCGGGCGGCCGCGGCGCGCCTCCTGCGCCGGCACCGGGGCGCGCGGCTCGAGGGCCTGCTCGTCCAGCGCATGGCGGCCGGCGCCGAGGTGCTGGTCGGCGTGACGCGCGATCCGACCTTCGGCCCGCTGCTCGTCGTCGGCGCGGGCGGCGTGCAGGCCGAGCTCCTGCGCGACGTGGCGTGCCGCCCGCTGCCGGTGAGCCGCGCGGAGATCCGGGCGATGCTCCGGGAGGTGCGCACGCTCGCGGTGCTCGACGGCTGGCGCGGCGCGCCGGCGGCCGACGTGCCGGCGCTCGTCGCGGCCATCGCGGGCGTGGCGCGCCTGGCCGGGGCGCTCGGCCACCGGCTCGCCGCGCTCGACGTGAACCCGATCGTGGTGGGCCCGCGCGGCCGGGGCGCGGTCGCCGTGGACCTCCTGGCGGCGTTCCGCGACGGCCCGGCTGCTCCCTGAGCGGGCAGGCTGGCGCCGGCGCGCCGTCCTGGCAGGCACGCGCGCCCGGCGCGGCGTGGCGCGGGGCAGGGCGGACGGGTGTTTAGCCGCGCGGCCCGCATTGGCAGGCGCCTTGCTACGTGGATCGACCAGTAATCGAGTAGTATGAGATCAGGCGGCGTCGGCGGCCGACGCGCGCGGTGGCTTGACGGCTCTTTCATAATGACGCCAAAGGCGGCATGAGGGCGAGAGAGAGGAGAGCCCGATGAGTCAGGAGGCCCGGGTCCAGGCGTTCGTGAGCGCGTTCGAGTCGCTCCGCGCCGAAGTCGAGAAGATCATCGTCGGCCACCGCGAGATCATCACCCACGTCCTGACCGCCATGTTCGCGGGCGGCCACGTGCTGCTCGAGGGCGTGCCCGGGCTCGGCAAGACGCTCCTGATCAAGACGCTGGCCGAAGGACTGGAGCTCTCCTTCTCGCGGATCCAGTTCACGCCCGACCTGATGCCCGCCGACATCGTCGGCACGAACATCATCGTCGAGGACGCCGAAGGGCGGAAGCACTTCCAGTTCCAGCACGGCCCGATCTTCGCCCACATCCTGCTCGCCGACGAGATCAACCGCGCGACGCCCAAGACCCAGTCGGCGCTGCTGGAGGGCATGCAGGAAGGGGCGGTGACCGTCGGCGGCGCGTCGCGGCCGCTGCCGGCGCCGTTCTTCGTGCTGGCGACGCAGAACCCGATCGAGATGGAGGGGACGTACCCGCTGCCGGAGGCGCAGCTCGACCGGTTCCTCTTCAAGCTGCGCGTGCGCTACCCGGCGATCGAGGAGCTCAACGCGATCATCGACCGCACAACGCAGGCGCACGCGGTCACCGTCCGGCGGGTGATGAACGGGCCGACGGTGCTCGGCTTCCGCGAGCTGATCCGCGAGGTCCCGATCGCCTCCCACGTGCGCGAGCTCGCGTCGGCCATCGTCATGGCGACCCACCCTCAGTGGGCGCAGGCGCCCGAGGCCACGCGCCGCTACGTGCGCTACGGGGCGAGCCCGCGCGGCGCCCAGGCGCTCGTGCTGGGCGCCAAGGTACGCGCCCTCGCCGAGGGCCGCTACAACGTCAGCGCCGAGGACATCACGCAGCTGGCCGCGCCGGCGCTGCGCCACCGCATCATCCTCAACTTCGAGGGCGAGGCCGAGGGCGTGGACACCGACACGCTGATCGGCCAGATCGTGGAGAGCGCCGCGGCGGCGGCCGTCCAGGCCAAGGAGCCGTTTCTGCGCTGAGCGCGGGAGGAGCGATGGCCCAGCCCTTGCCGATCGAAGGTCTCGTCCGAACGGTCGCGCGGGAGGTCCGGCGGCGCCGCGCCGAGCACTGGGCGCTGCGCGGGGCGTTCTGGGGCGCCGTCGCGGGCCTCGTCCCGCTGCTCCTGAAGGGGTCCCTGGGCGCGCGCGCCGTGGTGGTGGCGGGGGCGCTGGTCGGCGCGGGCGCGCTCGCCGGCGCGCTGTGGGGCCTCGCGCGGCCCGTCCCCCTCGGGGACGCGGCGCGCCTGGCCGACCGGGCCTTCGGCCTCGACGATCGCGTGGCGACCGTGCTCGAGTGGGCGGAGCGCCCGGACCGGACGCCGCTCGTGGAGGCGCTCGTCACCGATACCGTCGCGCGGGTGGGGGCGCTCGAGCCCCGGCGCGTCGTCCGCCGCGCGCTCCCGCGCGAGACGCGCTTCCTGGCCGCGCCCGTCCTCGCGGGGCTCGTGCTGGCGCTCGCGCCGGCGATCCCGCTGCCGTCGGGGGGCCTGCCGGACTTCATGCCCTCGGACGACGCCGAGAAGCGCGAGGAGCGCTCGGCGTCCACGCTGCTCGAGGACAAGGCGCGGCCGGCCGCCAAGGACCCGCTCAAGCGCTCGTCGTTCGAGGAGCGCGACTTCGCCCAACGCGCGGGCGGCGGGTCGGCCACCGCGGGCGACCTCTCCGCGATCTTCAAGGACACCGCGCTCTCCGGGCAGCGGCCCGACTTCAACAGCTTCCTGAAGCGGGGCGACGAGCGGCTCCGGCTCCTCGAGCAGGTGGATCGCCTGCCGGATCTCCAGTCCGATTTCACCGCGTCGACGTACAAGATGGTCTTCCGCAAGTCCAAGGCCCTCGCCTCGGGCCTGCGGCCGGACCAGATCTCGCCGCAGAAGCTGCGCGAGCTGCTCGAGGAGATGGAACGGCTCGGGCGCAAGGGCGGCACCTGGTCGGGCGACGCCGCCGAGGGGATGGAGGCGCTCGAGGGCGGGCAGACGGACAAGGCCCTCGAGGCCATGCAGAAGGCGCTCGACAAGATGCGGGCGATGGACGAGCGGCAGCGCTCGGGCAAGAACCTCCGCGGCGGACGCGAGAGCGACCGCGCGGGCTCGCGCGGCCGCGAGCGGGGCCGGGGCGGCGAGGGCGTGGGGCCCGAGGACCAGGACTTCGGCGAGGGCGAGGGGCTCATGCCCGGCAAGGGCCGGAGCGCCTCGCCCAAGGGCGAGGCGAGCCAACGCCTGCGGGCGAGCCCCTACGACGTCGGCGTCGAGGGCGAGTCCCGGCGGGGCCGGAAGGACGGCTACGACACCAACATGACGGGCCGCGCCGGCTCGATGGCGTCGCGCCTGCAGTACCTCGGCGTCATCGGGCAGTACCGCAAGATGATGGAGGACGCGATCACGCGGGAGCAGGTGCCGCGGGATTACCACACCCAGATCAAGGATTACTTCCAGGCGCTCGACGAGCGCTGAGGGTGATGCCGGCGACACGGCAGGAGTTCTTCAGCTCCGAGTTCCTGGCGCAGCTCGAGCGCCTGTCGCTCCTCTCGCGCCGGGTGTTCCGCGGCCGGGTGAGGGGCGAGCGACGGAGCCCACGGCGGGGCTCCAGCGTCGAGTTCTTCGACTACCGCGCCTACGGCGTCGGCGACGACCTCCGCTACGTGGACTGGAACATCTACGCGCGGCTCGACCGCCTGCACGTGAAGCTCTTCGTGGACGAGGAGGACCTGTGTCTGCACCTCCTGGTGGACGCCTCGGCCTCGATGGACTTCGGCGCGCCGACCAAGCTCGCCTACGCCGCGCGCCTGGCCGCGGCCCTCGGCTTCGTGGGGCTCGTGAACCTCGAGCGCGTCGGCGTCGGCATCCTGCGCGAGCGCGTCGCCGAGGGCTGGCCGCCGACCCGCGGCCGCGGCCAGGTGCCGGCCCTGCTCGACTTCCTGGCGGCCGTGCGGCCGGCGGGCCCGACCGGCCTCAGCGAGGGCCTCGCCAACTACGCGATGCGGGCGCGCGAGCCCGGGCTCGCCGTCGTGATCTCGGACCTGCTCGACCCGGCCGGGTTCGAGGCCGGGGTGCGCGCGCTCCTCGAGCGGCGGTTCGACGTGCACCTCGTCCACGTGCTGGCGCCCGAGGAGCTCGACCCGGACCTCAGCGGTGACCTCCGGCTGCTCGACAGCGAGACCGGCGAGGCGCGCGACCTCTCGGTGGACGGGGAGGCGATCCGCGGCTACCGCGAGCGCCTACGCACGTTCCTGGAGCGCGTCGAGGCGTTCTGCCGGACGACCGAGATCGGCTATCACCGCGTGACCTCCGACACGCCGGTGGAGGAGTTCGTCCTCTCACAGCTCCGGGGCCGGCTCGTCGCATGAGCTTCCTGTCGCCGCTCGCGTTCGCCCTGTTCGGCCTGGCGCTGCCGCTCGTGCTCCTCTACTTCCTGAAGGTCCGCCGCACCGAGCGGCGGGTCCCGAGCCTCCTGCTGTGGGCCGCCGCGCTCCGGGACCGCGAGGCCTCGGCGTTCTTCCAGCGGCTCCAGCGCGACCCGCTGCTGATCTTACAGATTCTCGCGCTGCTCGCGCTCAGCGCGGCGCTCGCGCGCCCGATCGCCACCGTGATGGGCGACGGCGCGCGCAAGGTCGTGGTCGTGCTCGACACCTCGGCCTCGATGAAGGCGCGCGACGTCGCGCCGTCGCGGTTCGACGCCGCCCGGAGCGAGGCGGCGCAGCTCGTCCGGCGCCTCTCCGAGGGCGCCGAGGTGATGGTCATCGAGGCCGGCGTCCAGCCGAAGGTGACGGCCGCGCTCGGACGCGACCGCGAGCGCGCGCTGGCCGCGGTGTGGGCGGCCCACGCCCGCGACCTGCCGAACCAGCTCGCGGAGGCGGTCGGGACGGCGCGCGCGCTGGTCGCCGGCGACCCGCGCGCCGAGATCCACGTCTTCACCGACGGCGCGTTCGCGGCGGCGCCGCCCGCGGCGGCCGCGGACCCGCGCGTGCGCTGGGTGGGCGTCGGCCGCCGCAGCCAGAACGTCGGCATCACCAACCTGGCCATCCGGCGGACGTACTTCGGCGCGTACGACTACCAGGCCTTCGTCTCGCTCGTGAACTACACCTCCGAGCCGCGGACCTTCGCGTTTGCGCTGGAGATCGACGGCACGCCGATCGCCGAGAAGGACGTGACGCTCGAGCCGAGCGTGCGGCGGGCGGTCGTGCTGCCGTTCAGCCACGGGGGCGGCGGGACCGTGACGGCCCGCCTGCGGATCAGCGACGACCTGGCGTCCGACGACGTCGCCTGGGCCGTGCTGCCGCCGCCGCGGAAGATCGCGGTCACGCTCGTCAGCCCCGGGAACCTGTTCCTCGAGAAGGTGCTCCGGACCGACCCGCAGGTGGCGCTCGAGGTCAGGACGCCCGACCAGTACGCGGGCGGCATGGGCGACGCCGACGTGGTGGTGCTCGACTCGGTCACCCCGCCGCGCGTGGGTCCGGGGCGGTTCATCTTCGTCAACACCGTGCCCCCCGACGTGCCGCTCGAGGTCCTCGGGCGGATCGAGCACCCGACGGTCATGGACTGGGACCGCGCGCACCCGGTCATGCGCCACGTCGAGTTCGCCAAGGTGGCGATCGAGGACGCCGTCCGCATCCGGCCGCTCGCGGCGGGGCGGCCGCTCGTGGAGGCCGTCGGCGGGCCGCTGATCTACGCGCTCGAGGAGCCCGACCGCCGGGCGCTGTTCGTCGGGTTCGACCTCTTCAAGACCGACTTCCCGCTCCGCGTGGCGTTCCCGCTGATCCTGTCCAACAGTCTGCGGTGGCTCCACCCGGCCGGGCTCGACCAGGCGAGCCTGCAGCTCGCGGCCGGCCAGGCGATCCTGCTGCCGGTCGCCCACGGCGTCTCGAGCGTCACCGTCACCACGCCGAGCGGCCGCGCCGTCAAGGCGCGGGTGACCCGCGGCGTCGTGAGCTTCACCGAGACGGACGAGGTGGGCGTCTACACGCTCGCGACGGCGCGCGGCGAGACGCGGGTCGCCGTGAACCTGATGGACGCGGAGGAGTCGAACCTCGCGCCGCGGCCGCTGCCGTCGTCCCGGGCCGGCACGGGCGTGGCGGCCGCGCCGGTCCCGATCCAGCGCGAGCTCTGGCCCCTCTTCGTGGTGCTCGCCGCGGCGCTCCTCGCCGCCGAAGGCCTGCTCTACTGGCGGCGCCAGAGCGCCTCGCGCTTCCGGATCCCCCGGAGCGCCGGCGACCGCTGGGCGCTGGCCCTGCGGGGCGCGCTGGTGGTCGTGCTGTGCCTCACGCTCGCGCGCCCGACCTTGCCGCGCTGGGTGGACCGGGTGAACGTGCTGTTCCTGCTCGACTTCTCGGACAGCGTGAGCCTGGCCGCCCGGGAGCGGGCCTATCGCTTCGTCGCCGAGGCCGCCAAGCACATGAAGCCGGGCGACCGCAACAGCGTCATCGCGTTCGGCGAGGAGCCGGTGGTGGACCAGCCGCTCGCCGCCCGGCCGACGATCGAGCGCCCGCACGTCCAGGTGGACGGACGGGGGACGAACATCTTCCAGGCGGTGCAACTCGCCCTCGCGATGCTCCCCCCGGGGCAGGCCAACCGCATCGTCATGCTCACCGACGGGCGGCAGAACGGCGGCAACGCGCTGGCGGGGGCCCAGGGCGCGAAGGACGCCGGCGCGGACATCTTCTACGTGGCCGCGCCGCTGACCTTCACCCAGGAGGTCGTCGCGGAGTCGCTGGTGCTCCCGCAGGAGGTCAAGTACGGCGAGCCGTTCCAGGCGAGGGTGGTCGCCTGGAGCCACCGGGACACGCAGGGGCGGCTCTCGCTGTTCCGCAACGGCGAGTTCCTCGGCTCGCAGATGGTGCGATTCCAGGCCGGCAAGAACGTCTTCAGCTACCGCCAGGCGCTCGACGTGAGCGGCATCCACGTCTACCAGGCCGCCCTCGAGGTCGAGGGCGACACGATCGAGGACAACAACCGGACGGTCGGCACGGTGGTCGTGCGGGGCCGGCCGCAGGTGCTCCTGGCCGACAGGGACAAGGGCCACGCCCAGTCGCTGGCGGGCGCGCTCCGCTCGCAGAACATCGAGGTGACCGTCGTCGAGCCCGACGCCATCCCGAAGGACGTCGCCGGGCTCGGGCGGTACGACGGGGTGGTCCTCTCGAACGTGTCCTCGCTCAAGCTGACCCGCGTGCAGATGGGCCACATCCGCGACTACGTGCGCGAGCACGGCGGCGGCCTCCTGATGGTCGGCGGCGAGGAGAGCTTCGGCCTCGGCGGCTACTATCGGACGCCCGTCGAGGAGGCGCTGCCGGTCACGATGGACGTCAAGCAGAAGGTCGAGATCCCGAGCCTCGCCGTGGTGCTCTCGATCGACCGCTCGGGCTCGATGGCGATGTCCACCGACGAGAAGGTCACGAAGCTCGACCTCGCCAAGGAGGCGGCGCACCTCGTGGTGGACCTGCTCGACGACCGCAACGAGGTCGGCGTGATGAGCTGGGACACCGAGTTCATCTGGGACGTCCCGGTGCGCTCGGCCCGGGACAAGGGGGCGGTCCACCACGCGATCGCCACGATCAAGGCCGGCGGCGGCACCGACGGCTATCCCGCGCTCAAGGAGTCGTACGCCGTGCTGTTCGAGCGCCCGGCGCTGCTCAAGCACGTCATCTTCCTCTCCGACGGCCAGATGACCCGCGGCGACTTCCAGGGGCTGCTCCGGCGGATGGCCAAGGACAAGATCACGGTGTCCACGGTGGCGATCGGCAAGGACGCCGACCTCCAGCTCATGGTGGACGTGGCCAAGTGGGGCAAGGGCCGCTTCTACTACACCGAGGACTCGCAGACCATTCCCCGGATCTTCACGCTCGAGACCCAGCTCGCCTCCAAGGCCTCGCTCGTCGAGCAGCCGTTCAAGCCCCAGCTCACGGCGCCCGGGCACGAGGCGATGCAGGAGATCGACTGGCGGGGCGTCCCGCCGCTCGGGGGCTACGTCGCGACGACGGTGAAGTCCACGGCCGAGCTCGTGCTGATGAGCCACCAGGAGGACCCGGTGCTCGCCACCTGGCGCTACGGCCTCGGCCGCTCGGCCGCGTTCACGTCGGACGCCAAGGCCAAGTGGGGCGTGCTGTGGCTGCGCTGGCGCGACTTCAACAAGTTCTGGGCGCAGCTCGTGCGCTGGACGCTGCGGAGCGGCTCGCGCAGCGACACGGTGGCCCGGGTCGAGCGGCGCGACGACGTCGGCGAGGTCGTGGTGGACGCCATCGACGGCAAGGGCGAGTTCATCAACTTCCTCGACTCCCAGGTGGGCGTGGTCGCGCCCAACCGCGAGCGCACCGTCATCGACCTCGAGCAGGTCGCCCCCGGGCGCTACCGGGGCCGGTTCCCCGCGGGCCAGGAGGGCGTGTACCTGGTGGGGATGGCGCAGCGGAACAACGACCGGGTCGTGGGCTCGCAGCTCGCGGGCCTGGTGGTGCCCTATGCCGAGGAGCTACGCGACCTCGGCGTGGACGAGGCGCTGCTCCGGGAGCTGGCCGAGCTCACGGGCGGCGCCCCGCTCGAGGCGCCGCGCGACGCCTTCCTCAAGGCGCGGCGGCAGTCGCGGATCGCGGTCGACGTCTGGCCGTGGCTGGTGGGCCTGGTCGCGCTCCTGATGATCCCGGACATCGCGCTCCGGCGGCTCGGGCCCGGGACGATCGCGCGGGTGGCGACCCTGGCGCGCCGGCGCTTCCAACGGAAGGAGGTCGCATGATGCGTGGGCTCGGGTGGCGCTCGCGGCTCGGCCCCGTGATGCTCGCGGCTCTGGTCACGCTCGCGCTCGCCCCGCCGGCGGGCGGACAGGTCAAGCTCCGCGTGGTCGTGGTCCTTCCATACGACGCCTCCGCGCTCGAGGCCGGCGACCGCTGGATGGGCGAGGGCGTTGCCCAGGCGCTGACGCTCGGCCTGGCCCAGCACGCGGCCTTCGTGCCGATCGACCGCGCGCGGCTGCGCGCGCTCGGCACGCCGGACGCATGGGGCGACGCCGGGGCGTTGCAGGCCGCGCGCGCGCTACGGGCCGAGGCCGCGCTCTTCGGCCGGTTCGAGCGGCGGGGCGCGGACGTCGTCGTGCTGCCCCGGCTCCTCGAGGTGAAGGGCGGGGTCGGCGAGCCGGTGGCGCTCGAGGCCGTCACGGTGCCCGAGGGCGAGCTGCTGGCGCGGGTCGCGGTCCTGCCGATCGCCTATGCGCGCGCCCTGCGCGTGCCCCTGACCGACGCCGAGGCCGCGCGCATCGAGCGGGCGGCGCGGCCCACGCGGTCGCTCCGCGCCTTCGAGTTCTTCGCGCGCGGCCAGACGGCCGCGCTGGCGGGCGGCCAGCAGAACCACGAGGCGGCGGTGGACCTGCTCTCGCGCGCGATCGAGGCCGATTCGAGCTTCGTCGTCGCCCACCACGCCCTCGGGCTCGTGCACCAGACGCTCGGCAACCGCTGGAAGGCCGCCGCCCAGTTCCGCGCCTCGACGCAGCTCGACGCGGCGTACCCCGAGCCCTTCAAGGCGCTCGGCGACCTGTTCCTGGCGGCGCCGCGTCGGCTCTTCGACCAGGCGGTGGAGGCGTACAACAAGGCGATCGAGCTCCGGCCGTTCTACGCCGACGCGCACGTGGGCCTGGGCGACGCCAAGGCCGCCAAGGGCGACGTGGACGGCGCCGTCGCCGCCTACCAGAGGGCGCTCGTGTTCAACCCGGTGAACCCGCGCGTCCACCTGAGCCTCGGCAAGATCTTCTACGGGGAGAAGGGGCTCTACTACGAGTCGGTGACGGCGTACAAAAAGGCGATCGACCTCGACGCCAGCTCGCTGGAGGCGCGGATGGGCCTCGGCGAGGTCTACGAGGACAAGGGCCTCTACAGGGAGGCCATCGAGGAGTACCGGAAGGTCATCGAGATGGACGCCAAGCACACGGGCGCGCTGTACAACCTCGCGCTCGTCTACGAGAAGGTGGACCCGCGGGAGGCGGTCGTCCAGTGGGAGCGCTACATCCAGCTCGCCTCCGGGCTCCCCACCGAGAAGGACTGGGTGGACGTCGCCCGCGCGCACCTCCGAAAGCTCAAGAACCGGCTCAAGGACTAGCCAGCAGCGCCTGGAGCTTCGCCCGGTCGAAGCCGACGACGACCTGGCCGTCGACCACGATCACGGGGACCGCCATCCGCCCGGTGAGCCGCACGAGGGCATCGCGCGCGTCCGCGCTCTCGACCACGTTGACATCCTCGAACGGCACGCCCTGAGACGAAAGAAACTCTTTCGCCGCCCTGCAGGGCCCTCAGGTCGGACTCGAGTAGACGGTGACGGCGTGCGTGGTCATGGCGCCTCCGTGCGTAATCTATGCCGGGCTTCGCCCGGGCTTGGGTATCATACGTTGGGATGCGAGAAGCCACGCACGAGTTTCCGGAGGGCCCGTGGACGAGCTGAGGAAGGATCCGACGCGCGGCGACTGGGTGCTGATCCGGCCCAAGTCCAAGCCCGGGGCGCAGGGCGACTGCCCGTACTGTTCCGGGGCCGAGCACCTCACGGGGCCGGAGATCGCCGCCTACCGGGCGGAGGGCTTTCCGCCCAACGGCCAGGGCTGGACCGTGCGGGTCGTGCCCGAGGGCGACGCCTACTTCCGGGTCGAGTGGGAGCTCGTGCGCGAGGGCGTCGGCATGTTCGACATGATCACGCCCCGGGGCGCGAGCGAGCTGATCCTCGAGTCCCCCCGCCACGACGACACGCCGGCGACGCTCGCGCCCGAGGCCCTCGAGAAGGTGCTCTGGATGTACCGTGACCGGCTCGTGGACCTGAAGCGCGACAACCAGATCCGCGACATCCTGATCTCGCGGCGCCACCGGAAGGCCGGCGTGCCGCCGCACCACCCGTACTCGCGCGTGACCGCGATCCCGATCGTGTTCGACGAGACGCGGCGCGAGCTCCGGGAGGCGCGCGAGTACTACCAGTACAAGCGCCGCTGCGTCTACTGCGACATGCTCCGTCAGGAGATCGGCGCCGAGGAGCGCGTGGCGCGGCTGACGCCGTCGTTCGCGGCGCTCGTGCCCTACGCGCCGCGCGTGCCGCTCGAGACGTGGATCCTGCCGCGCCAGCACGGGTGCTCGTACGAGGAGTCGCTGACGCCGGAGACCGCGCGCGACCTGGCGCGGCTGCTGTCCGAGTACTTCCGGACGCTCGCCGCGACGTTCGGCGACCCGGGCTACGAGATGGTGCTGCACACGGCGCCCAACCTCCGGTCGCGGATCCTGCAAGGCGACTGGGCGACGATCCGCGACGACTACCACTGGCACATCCACATCGCCGCGCAGCCCGAGCGGGCCAACCGCGTCGGGGGGATCTACGTCAACGAGGCGCCCCCCGAGGTGACCGCCGCCGAGCTGCGCGACTCCTGGTGGCGCCCCCCGAGGTGACCGCCGCCGAGCTGCGCGACTCCTGGTGTCGCGCCGCGGACTAACACCACCGGGCCCGGCGCGGTTCCTCGCACGTACGACCCGGTGGCTCGGGCCGTGTGCGTGTCCTGTCCGATACCATTGAAAAACTTGGGGTTTCCCTGGCCCACCGGTTACCCGGCAGCGCTCGACCTGGACGGCGGGCCGCGCATCATCCCTCACCCTTTCCCTTGACAACCCCCCTTGCGAGTGCGAGACTCCGACTGAAAGAGTCGGCGATTCAATTGATCGCCGATAGACACTGCCGGAGAGGGAAACTCCGGCGAGAGCGAGGGGTGCCGGGGATGCTCCGCTTCACCAAGCGCGCCGACTACGGGTTGATGGCGATTCATTACATCGCCGTCCACGACGAGGTCGGAACGGTGAGCGCCAAGCGCATCGCCGAGGAGTTCGCCATCCCGCCGGAGCTGCTCGCGAAGATCCTGCAGCGGCTCGCCAAGCGCCGCCTGATCACGAGCCAGAACGGACCCAAGGGCGGGTACGTGCTCGCCCGGCTTCCGAGCGAGATCTCCGTCGGCCAAGTGGTGCGCGCCCTCGAGGGACCGATCAACATCGTGAGCTGCTTCGACCACGCCGGCTGCCCGCAGGAGGAGCGCTGCAACCTGCGCCGGCCCGTGCAGAAGATCCAGGCGGCGATCAGCCAGATGCTCGACAGCATGAGCCTGGCCGAGCTGGCCGGCGAGGACATCCCGGCGCTGCTCTCGATCCGGGCGTGAAGGAGACCGAAGCCATGGCGCTGAAGTTCCCGATCTTCATGGATGCGCAGTCGACCACGCCGGTGGATCCGCGGGCGGTGGAGGCGATGCTCCCGTACTTCACCGAGAAGTTCGGCCACCCGGCGAGCCGCAACCATCCGTTCGGCTGGGAGGCCGAGGGCGCCGTGGACGCGGCGCGCGGGCAGATCGCGAAGCTCATCGGCGCCCGCGATCCGAAGGAGATCGTCTTCACCTCCGGCGGGACGGAGGCGATCAACCTCGCGCTCAAGGGCGTGGCCGAGATGTACCGCGAGAAGGGCAACCACATCGTCACCACCATCATCGAGCAGCGGGCGACCCTGGACGTCTGCAAGCGGCTCGAGCGTCAGGGGGTCGAGGTGACGTACGTGCCCGTGCAGCCGGACGGACTCGTGGACCTCGAGACGCTCCGGGGTGCGATCACGGACAAGACGATCCTCATCTCCGTGATGTTTGCCAACAACGAGGTCGGCACGATCCAGGATATCGCGGCGATCGGCAAGCTCGCCAAGGCGAAGGGGATCCTCTTCCACACCGACGCGACCCAGGCGGCCGGCAAGGTGCCGGTGGATGTGGAGGCGATGGGCATCGACCTCCTGTCGTGCACCGCGCACCTGCTGTACGGCCCCAAGGGCGTCGGCGCGCTCTACGTCCGGCGCAAGGGGCCGCGGGTGCGCATCGCCCCGATGATCGACGGCGGCGGCCACGAGCGCGGGATGCGGTCGGGCACGCTGCCGGTGCCGCTCATCGTCGGCTTCGGGACGGCGGCGGAGCTCTGCGGCCAGGCGATGCCGGAGGAGAGCGCGCGGCTCCGCGCGCTGCGCGACCGGCTCCAGGACCTGATCCTGTCGAACGTCGACGAGGCGTACCTGAACGGTCACCCGGAGCGGCGGCTGCCGCACAACCTGAACATCTCGTTCGCGTACGTCGAGGGCGAGTCGGTGCTGATGGGGCTCAACAAGGAATCCGCGCTCTCGTCGGGTTCGGCCTGCACCTCGGCGACGCTCGAGCCGTCGTACGTCATCGGCGCGCTCGGGGCGAGCGCGGAGCTGGCGCACTCGTCCATCCGGTTCAGCCTCCACCGGTTCAGCACCGAGGAGGAGGTCGACCACGTCGGCCGGCGGACGATCGAGGTGGTGAAGCGGCTGCGCGACATGTCGCCGCTGTACGAGCTGGCCAAGGAAGGCGTCGATTTGAAGTCGATCCACTGGAAGGCCGAGTAAGGGGGATCAGGCGATGGCGTACAGCGACAAGGTCGTTGACCACTACAACAACCCGCGCAACGTCGGCTCGTTCGGCAAGGACACGCCGGGTGTGGGCACCGGGCTGGTGGGCGCGCCGGAGTGCGGCGACGTCATGAAGCTGCAGATCAAGGTCAACCTCGAGACCGGCGTGATCGAGGATGCGAAGTTCAAGACGTTCGGCTGTGGCAGCGCGATCGCGTCGTCGAGCCTCGCCACCGAATGGCTCAAGGGCAAGTCGGTCGACGAGGCGGCGAAGATCAAGAACACGGACATCGTGAACGAGCTGAAGCTGCCGCCGGTCAAGATCCACTGCTCGGTGCTGGCCGAGGACGCGATCAAGGCGGCGCTGGCCGACTACAAGACGAAGCAGGCCCCGGTGGGCGCCGGGGCGACCACGAAGTAAGGGCCGGGAGGCGAGAGGCTATGGCGGTCGTACTGTCGGAAGCGGCGGTCAAGCAGGTCAAGGAGCTCAAGCGGGCCCAGAACTTGCCCGACACGGTGTTCCTCCGGATGGGCGTGAAGGGCGGGGGCTGCTCGGGGCTGTCGTACTCGCTCGAGTTCGACAGCGAGATGGGGCCGCACGACAAGGAGTTCGAGATCGACGGCATCAAGGTCGTCGTGGACAAGAAGAGCTACCTGTACCTGGCCGGCACGACGCTCGACTACGTGCAGCAGGGGCTGACGGGGGGCTTCACGTTCGTCAACCCCCAGGCCAAGTCGAGCTGTGGCTGCGGCACGTCCTTCTCGGCGTAGCCGGGCCGGCCGGAGCACGAGGAGCGGGCCCGGCGCCGGGCCCGCTCTTATTTTGCGCGCCCGCGTCGCGCGCGGGCCCGTGAGGGGAGCGGTGTGAGCCACTTCGAGGTGTTCGGGCTGCCGCGGCGGCTCGCCGTCGACACGGCCGAGCTGCGGCGGAAGTTCTACGCGCTGTCGCGGCGCTGGCACCCGGACTTCCACCAGGCCGCGCCCGCCGGCGCGCAGGCGCGCGCCCTCGAGGAGTCGGCCCGGCTGAACGCGGCGTACCGCGCGCTCCGCGACCCGATCGCGCGCGTCGACTACCTGGTGCGGCTCGAGGAAGGGCGCGAGACCCGGGAGGGCGCGGACCAGAAGCCGAAGGCGCCGCCCGAGCTGCTGGCGGAGATGTTCGAGATCCAGGAGGCGCTCGAGGAGGCGAAGGCGGGGGGGCTGGACGACGCGGGGCGCCGGGGGCTCGGCGCCGACCGCGACCGGCTGCTCGCGCGGTTGCACGCCGAGGAGGCGCGTCTGACGGGGCCGCTCAGCGCGGCCTGGGACGCGAGCGCCGCCGCCGCGCGGCCGCAGGCGCTCGCGGCGCTCAAACAGGCACTCGCGACGCGCGCCTACCTCCGCACCGTCATCGACGACCTGAACGAGGCGCTCGGGGAGCAAGCGGACGGCCATGTCACGCATCGTCGGCATTGACCTCGGCACCACCAACAGCCTCGTCGCGTACGTCGACGAGAAGACCGGGCTGCCGCGGGTGATCCCGGACCGCGACGGGCGGGCGCTGCTGCCGTCGGTGGTGGCCTTCACGCCCGACGGCGTGCTGGTGGGCGAGCCGGCCAAGCGCCAGCTCGTCCGCCGGCCCGAGACCACGGTGTACTCGGTCAAGCGCCTGATGGGCCGGGGCTACGAGGACGTGAAGGACGAGCTCTGCTACCTCCCCTTCAAGGTCCACCCGTGCGAGGGCATCGTGAAGATCGAGATCGGCGACCGCGAGGTCACGCCGCCCGAGGTGTCGGCGATCGTGCTGCGCTCTCTCAAGGAGCGGGCCGAGGCCTGGTTCGACGAGCCCGTCGAGAAGGCCGTGGTGACGGTGCCCGCGTACTTCAACGACAGCCAGCGCCAGGCCACCAAGGACGCGGGCCGCATCGCGGGGCTCGACGTCGTGCGCATCGTCAACGAGCCGACGGCGGCGTCGCTGGCCTACGGGCTCCACCGCTTGAAGGACGGAGTCGTCGCCGTCTACGATCTCGGCGGGGGCACCTTCGACGTCTCGATCCTGCGCGTGAAGGACGGGGTCTTCGAGGTGCTCGCCACCAACGGCAACACGCACCTGGGCGGCGACGACTTCGATCGCGCGATCGTGCTGTGGCTGCTCGACGATATCCGGGAGACGCACGGGGTGTACCTGGGGCGCGACAACGAGGCGATGCAGGAGCTGCGCCTCGCGGCCGAGGCCGCGAAGATCCGCCTGTCGGGCGAGGAGCGCACCACCCTCACGATCCCGTTCGACGCGTTCACGTACCACCGGGACATCGCGCGGGCCGACGTCGAACGGCTGATCGACCGGCTCGTGGAATCCACGCTGGCGCCCTGCCGCGTGGCGCTCGCCGACGCGGGCCTGGCGCCGTCGGACGTGGGCGAGGTCGTGCTGGTGGGCGGCTCGACCCGCGTGCCGCTCGTCCGGCGGCGCGTCCAGGAGGTCTTCGGCCGGACGCCCCACAGCCAGCTGAACCCCGACGAGGTCGTGGCGCTCGGCGCCGCCGTCCAGGCGCACATCCTGGCGGGCGGGATCACGAATCTGTTGTTGCTGGACGTGACGCCGCTCTCGCTCGGCATCGAGACGCTCGGCGGCATCGTGAGCGTGCTGATCCCGCGCAACACCACGATCCCCACCAGCGCGCGCGAGATGTTCACCACTTCGGTGGACGGCCAGACCGTCGTGGACCTGCACGTGGTCCAGGGCGAGCGCGAGCTGGCCCGGGACTGCCGCTCGCTCGCGCGCTTCGAGCTGAGCGGCGTCGATCCGATGCCGGCGGGCCTGCCGAAGATCGAGGTCACGTTCCTGATCGACGCCAACGGAATATTGCAGGTGGCGGCCCGGGAGCTCCGGACCGGCAAGACGGCCGCGATCGAGGTCAAGCCGACCTACGGGCTCTCCGACGCCGACGTGGCGCGGATGGTGGAGGAGTCGTTCGCGTACGCCGAGGCCGACGTGGAGGCGCGCCTCCTGATCGAGGCACGCAACGAGGCCGACACGGTGCTGACGCACGTCGCGCGTGCGCTGCGGCAGGGGGGCGGGCTCGTGACCGCCGAGGAGCGGGAGCGGATCGACGCCGCGCTCGCCGAGCTCCGCCGCGCCCGCGCGACGGACGTCCGCGACCTGATCCACGAGAAGACGACCGCGCTGAACCGCGCGACCGAGCACCTGGCCGAGGTCATGATGGACGCGGCCCTCAAGGGCGCCCTCGGCAGCAAGCGGGCGGCGGAGATCATCGAGTCGCAGTGATGGCGGTCCACAAGGTCACGTTCCTCCCGATGAACGTCACGGTCGAGGTCGACGACGCGAAGTACCCGCTGGCCGACCACGGCCGGCCGGGCTCGCTGCTCGACATCGCGCTGGCGCACGACGTCCCGCTCGAACACAACTGCGGCGGGAGCTGCGCGTGCACCACCTGCCACGTCGTCGTGCGGGAGGGCGAGGACAATCTCTCCGAGATGCAGCCCGACGAGGAGGACCGGCTCGACATGGCGGAAGGGCTGACCATCCACTCGCGGCTGGGCTGCCAGGCGGTCGTGCGCGGCGACGTGGTCGTGGAGATCCCGAAATGATCGGGTGGCGCGACACCGAGGATATCGCGATCGCGCTGAGCGAACGCCATCCGGACCTGGATCCGCTCGCGGTGCGGTTCACCGACCTGCATCGCTTCGTGACCGAGCTCCCGGGATTCACGGACGACCCGAAGGCCTCGAACGAGAAGATCCTCGAGGCGATCCAGATGGCGTGGCTCGACGAGCACCGCGACCGCTGAGACGGCGCTACCAGGTGACGACGTGATCGGCTTCGAAGACCAGATCGAGCAGCTGGTCCCACGAGAGGTCCGCGCCCGCGCGGCGGAGCGTGACGCCGGCCGGCAGCGCGGGCGGCGCCGCCCCCGCCAGGAGCACGACGGTGACCCGGTCGCCGGCGGCGAGCTGCCGGGCGATCACGTCCGCGGCCAGGGCGGCGTCCGCGCCCTTGAGCAGGTGGAGCGCCGCGGCCATCAGAAGACCAGGACCCGGCGCGCCCGCCGGACGAGCTCGGCGACGTGCGCCGCGGTCACCGGGACCACGCGGTGGCCGTCGGCGTTCCAGTCGGGTGTCGGGGAGACGGCGGCCGCCTCGACGTGGAAGGGGACGTCCAGGTCGCGGAGCACGGCGCGGAACTTCGCGATGTCGTCGCCGTCCACGAGATCGTCGGTGTCGGCGTCGAGCAGGTGGGCGGCGGCGCCCCGCAGCACGAACACGACCTCGTTGTCGCCCGCGGTGACCCCGAGGCCGATCCGCATCGCCTCGTTGGCCCGGTGCGAGACGCGTGGGTCGGCGGAGATCAGGACGACGATCGGCGGCTGGTCGGCCACTGGGCCCGCTCTCCGGGCCGCGTCAATTGAGCGCGATGAAGCGGTCGGTGGCGTTGATCAGGTCGGTCAGGACCACGAGGCCGCAGTAGGTGACCGTGTCGGCGTCCGTGAGGGGGATGCGGCGCTTCTGGCAGCCGTAGGCGCAGACGAAGAGCTTGGCGCCGCGCTCCGGCAGCGCCCGGACGCGCGGGTCGTCGAGCGCCCGCACGCCGTCGTCGATGAGGTAGAGGTACACGTCGGCGCCACGCGCCAGCGCGGCCTCCGAGAGCCCGACGGCGGCGTCGAGGTTCGCGTCCTCGCGCCCCGTCGACAGGAGCAGGCCGAGCTTTTTCTTCGTGATCTCCATCGCGGAGGCAGCGTAGCATCGTGAGGACAGGGAGGGCAACCGCATGAGCCGCCGGGTCTACCTCGACCACAACGCGTCGACCCCCGTCCATCCCGAGGTCCTCGCCGAGATGCTGCCGTACTTCTCGGAGCGCTTCGGCAACCCCTCGAGCATCCACGCGTTCGGCCGCGAGGCCCGCGAGGGGCTCGACGGCGCCCGGGAGCGCGTGGCGGGCTACCTCCGCGTGTCGGCCCCGGAGATCGTCTTCACCTCCGGCGGCACCGAGTCGGACAACCTCGCGGTGAAGGGGCTCGCCTGGGCCCGCGGCCGGGGCCACCTGATCACCTCGCGCATCGAGCACCACGCGGTGCTGCGCGCCTGCCAGGCGCTGGAGGGCCACGGCTTCGACGTCACCTACGTGGGCGTGGACGAGCACGGCATGGTGGACCCCGACGAGGTGCGGCGCGCGATCCGGCCCGACACGATCGCCGTGAGCGTCATGCACGCCAACAGCGAGATCGGCACGATCCAGCCGATCGGCGAGATCGGACGGCTCACCCGGGAGCGCGGCATTCCGTTCCACGTCGACGCGGTGCAGACGCTCGGCAAGATCCCGTTCGACGTCGGCGCGCTCGGCATCGACGTGCTGTCCTTCTCGGCCCACAAGATCTACGGGCCGAAGGGCGTGGCCGGCCTCTACGTCCGCAAGGGCACGAAGATGGTCGCCGTCCAGCACGGCGGCGAGCACGAGCGGCGCCGGCGCGCGGGCACCGAGAACGTCGCGGGCATCGTCGGGCTCGGCAAGGCGGTGGAGGTCCGCGCGCGCGACATGGCGGCGGAGGCCGGGCGCCTCGCGGCGCTCCGCGACCGGCTCGTGGACGGGCTCCGCAAGGGTGTGCCGGAGGTGCGGCTCTCCGGCCACCCCGTGCAGCGCCTGCCGGGGACGGCGAGCCTGCTGTTCCGACACGTCGAGTCCGAGTCGCTCGTGCTCGGCCTGGATCTCAAGGGCATCGCGGTGTCGGCGGGCTCGGCCTGCACGTCGGGCAACGTCGAGCCCTCGCACGTGCTCGTCGCGATGGGCGTGCCGCTGGACTGGGCGATGGGCGCCGTGCGCTGCTCGCTCGGCCGGTCGACGACCGCCGGGGACATCGACTACGTCGTCGAGTGCGCCGAGCCGCTCGTCCGGAAGCTGCGGGCGGCGCTGCCGGTCGGCGCCGCATGAGGTACAGCCCGACTGTGGTGGATCACTTCCTGAACCCGCGCAACGCCGGGCTGATGCGCGCGCCCGACGGCGTCGGCGAGGACGAGTACGCGGGCTGCGGCGACCTCACCCGGTTCTTCCTGCGCGTCCGCGACGGGCGGGCGGCCGAGGTGCGCTTCCAGACCTACGGCTGCGGCCCGACCATCGCCGCGGCGAGCGTGGCGAGCGAGCTGGCGCAGGGCCGCCCCGTCGCCGACCTCCGCCACCTGAAGGCGGAGGAGGTCGAGCGCGCCCTCGACGGGCTGCCGGAGGACCGGCGTCACGCCGCCGAGGTCGCCGCGGGCGCCCTGCGGGCGGCGGCCGCCGACTGCCTCGACCGGGGGGCGACCCGTGTTTGACGCGGTTCGCCGGGACATCCGGGCGGTGCTGGAGCGCGACCCCGCGGCGCGCTCGCGGCTCGAGGTGCTGTGCTGTTACCCCGGCGTCCACGCCCTCGCGTTCCACCGCCTGGCCCACGCGATCTGGGGGCGCGGCTTCACGACGCTCGCGCGCTTCATCTCGCACGTCGCGCGCTTCCTCACCGGCATCGAGATCCATCCGGCGGCGAAGCTCGGGCCGGGGCTCTTCATCGACCACGGCATGGGCGTGGTCATCGGCGAGACGGCCGAGATCGGGGAGAACGTGACGCTCCTCCAGGGCGTGACGCTCGGCGGCACGAGCCTCAGGCGGGAGAAGCGGCACCCGACGCTCGGCAACGACGTCGTGGTCGGGGCCGGCGCCAAGATCATCGGCGGCTTCACGATCGGCGACGGCAGCCGGATCGGGGCCGGCTCGGTCGTGGTCCGCGAGGTGCCGCCGAACTGCGTTGTCGTCGGCGTGCCCGGGCGGATAACATATCGCGACGGGCAGCGCGTGGGCGGCGAGATCGACCTGAACCAGACGGACCTGCCCGACCCGGTCAGCAAGGCGATCGAGCAGCTCGTGGACCGGATCCGCTCGCTGGAGGCCGACCTCGAGACGTTGCACAAGAGGATGGAGGAGGAGGAACGCGCGTGACGCCGAAGGACGTGCTGAGCCTGAAGGAAGCCTCGACCTACCTCGCGATGGACGAGATCACCCTGAAGACGCTGGCGATGGATCGGCTGATCCCCTCGCTCCAGGTCGACGGCGCCTGGGTGTTCTCCAAGAAGTCCATTGACAAGTGGCGGAGCCAGCAAGCGCGCCGGCAGTGATCACGCGCGCCGCCGCTTGGTCCGTCCTCACCGAGTTCACCAGGAGCGACAGCCTCCGCAAGCACGCCCGCGCCGTCGAGGCCGCGATGCGCGCCTACGCCGCCCGCTACGGCGAGGACCCGGAGGTCTGGGGCGTGGCCGGCATGCTCCACGACTTCGACTACGAGGTGCACCCCCGTGCGCCGCACCATCCGGTGAAGGGGGCCGAGATCCTGCTGGCCCGCGGCGTGCCGGGACCGATTGTCCACGCGATCCTGGCCCACGCGGACTACGCCGGCGTGCCCCGGCGCTCGCGGCTCGACCGGGCGCTCTACGCCTGCGACGAGCTGTCCGGCTTCGTCCACGCCTGCGCGCTCGTCCGGCCCGGGCGCATGATCGCGGGCCTCGAGCCCGCGTCGGTCCGGAAGAAGCTCAAGGACAAGGGGTTCGCCCGCACGGTCAACCGCGACGACGTGTACCGCGGCGCCGAGGAGCTGGGCGTGGACCTCGACGCGCACATCGCCTTCGTCGTCTCGGCCCTCACGCGCACATCGCCTTCGTCGTCTCGGCCCTCACCGACGTTGCCCCCGAGCTCGGCCTCGCCCGGGCCTGACGATGCCGCGCGCCGGCACTTCCCCGCTGGCATCGGCGCCACGGGGGCGCTCGCGGTCGTGCCGGCTGGATGGCGGGGGCGGGGGGCGCCCTCCGAGACCCGTGGTTCAGGGGGTTGAGGGAGGCTCGCGCGTGCGAATGGCGCTCGGGCCGAGTGGATAGCGTGGTCGAGGAGGGCGCCCCCCGCCCCCGCCGTGAGCGCGCGCGCGCGATCGCCCACGTGGACATGGACGCGTTTTACGCGGCGATCGAGCAGCGCGACCGGCCGGAGCTCCGCGGGCGCCCCGTGATCGTCGGCGCCGATCCCGCCGGGCGGGGCGTCGTGTCCACCGCGTCGTACGAGGCGCGCGTCTTCGGTGTCCGCTCGGCGATGCCCATCGGCCGCGCGGCGCGTCTGTGCCCGCACGGCGCGTTCCTGCCGGTGGACATGGCGAAGTACCGGAGCGTGTCGGGCGAGGTCATGGCGATCCTCGCCGCGTTCTCGCCGCTCCTCGAGCCGGTCTCGGTGGACGAGGCGTTCCTGGACCTCACGGGCACCGCGTCGCTGTTCGGCCCCCCCGCCGCCGCCGTCGCGCTGATCAAGCGGCGCATCCGCGAGCAGCAGGCCGTCCCGCGCCCCGTGCTGGCCCGGCGGTTCGGCAAGCACGGCGCCGACCTCGCCGACCTCGCGTGGGGGCGCGACGACCGCCCGGTGGAGCCCTACGGCGTGCCGAAGTCGATGGGCGCCGAGGAGACGTTCGAGCGGGACTGCCGGGACGCCGAGCGCCTCCGCGCCACGCTGCGCGGCCAGGCCGAGCGGGTCGCCGCGGAGCTGCGCGGGGAGGGGTGCGCCGCCGCGCGGGTGACGCTCAAGCTCCGCTACGCGCCCTTCGAGACCCTGACCCGGAGCGTGACGGGGGAGCCCACCCAGGACGGGTTGGAGCTCTACCGGCGCGCGTGCGGGCTCCTCGAGCGCCTGGACCTGGTCCGCCCCGTGAGGCTCATCGGGCTCTCGGCCTCCGAGCTCGGGCCGGCCGGGGTCGGCCAGCTCGGCCTCTTCGACCCCCAGGCCGTCCGGCGCGAGCGGCTCGCCGCGGTCGTGGACCGCCTGGCCGCGCGGTTCGGCGACGGAACCGTCATCCCCGCCGCCCTGTTATCCCGGCGACGGCGCCCGGACTGAAGGCCGCGCCGGCCAGGGCTGCGCCGCCGCCGCCGTTCGCGTATAATGCGCGGACCGAGGGGCGCTCGCACCTCTGAAACCTCGATGAATCCGGAGCCAGGGAGGACACGCGAATGAAGAGTCGAGTGGCCATACTGCTGATCGCGATGCTGGTGGCGGTCGCCTCGCCTGCGCTCGCCCAGACCAAGGCGCCCGGCGTGACGGACACGGAGGTCGTCATCGGCCTCACCACGCCGCTGTCGGGCCCGGCGGCGGCCTGGGGGACGACGGCGCTCGGCGCCGAGGCGTGGGCCAAGTATGTCAACGAGCAGGGCGGCGTCCACGGCCGCAAGATCAAGACCGTCCTGAAGGACGACGGCTACAACCCGGGCCGGGCGGTGGCCAACGTCAACGAGATGAAGGACTCCGTCTTCGCGCTGGTGGGCCTGCTCGGCACCGCGGTCCTCAACGCCAACAAGGACAACGTCGCCGAGGCCAAGCTGCCGACGATCTGGCCCTACGGCAACCCCCAGATCTTCGCCCGGCAGCCCCGGGAGAAGGTCAAGACGGTCTTCATGGTCTACCCGGACTACGGCGACGAGGGCGACTTCCTCGTCCAGCAGGCCGCGAAGCTCGGCGGCGCCAAGAAGATCAGCCTCTTCTTCCAGAACGACGACTACGGCAAGGGCGGGCTCGAAGGCGTCAAGCGGGGGGTCGGCAAGCTCAAGGGGGCGGTCACGCTCGCGGCGGAGATGTCGTACGAGGTCGCCGAGCGCGAGCTCGGGACGCACGCGCTGAAGATGAAGGACTCCGGCGCCGACGCGGTGATCTTCTACAGCACGGTGACGCACGGCGCGGGCCTCATCAAGGAGATGGCGAAGGTCGGCTACCGGCCCAAGATCTTCGCGTCGTTCCCGCTGGGCGACCGCCACGTGATGTTCCGCCTGCTGGGCGAGCTGTGGGAGGGCGCGTACTACAACGTGACCGGCGCCGTCCCCGGCGAGCCGGAAGCCGACCGGATCATCGAGATCCTCCTGAAGCAGGATCCCAAGCTGAAGGGGCGCGAGAGCTTCGCCCTCGCCGGCGTGTTGGGAATGATGGCCGCCGCGGAAGGGCTCACGCGCGCGGGGCGCAACCTGAGCCGCGACAGCTTCATCGAGGCGATGGAGACGATCAAGGACTGGACGCCCGAGAAGCTCACGGCGCCCATCACCTGGGGGCCGAATCGCCACCACGGCCTGAATCCGATCCGGATGATGCAGGCGAAGAAGGCCGCGGATTCTTCGTTCACCGTCATCACCGGATACCAGCCTTTCCCGCCGCACTTCTAGGTGCGGGGATCGGCCAGTCGGGTCGTACCGCGGGGAAGGCGCAGCCGCCTTCCCCGCGGTGTGTCCATCCGCCGGCCAGCATGATGCCTGCGGCCTGATGGCGACTCTGCTCGAGGTCACGGCGCTCACCCTCAGCTTCGGCGGAATCACGGCGCTGCAGGAGGTCTCGATCGCCGTCGGGGAGGGTGAGACGCTCGCCGTCATCGGTCCGAACGGATCCGGCAAGACCTCGTTCTTCAACTGCGTCACGGGGATCTACCGCCCGACGGTCGGCGCCATCGCCTTCCGCGGGGCGTCGCTGCTCGGGCGGACGCCGGACGCGATCACGCGGCTCGGGGTCGCGCGGACCTTCCAGAACCTGCGCCTCTTCCACAACATGAGCGTGCTCGACAACCTGATGGTCGGTCGTCACGTCCACTTCCGGACGAACGTGTTCGACGCCGTCCTCCGGCGGCGCGGCGAGGAGATCCGCCACCGGCGGCACTGCGAGCAGATCATCGAGTTCCTCAATCTGGAGCCGGTCCGCAGGAGCCGGGTGGCCGACTGCCCGTACGGCGTCCAGAAGCGGGTCGAGCTCGGGCGCGCGCTGGCGACGGAGCCGAAGCTGCTCCTCCTCGACGAGCCGGTGTCGGGCCTCACCCAGGAGGAGAAGGACGAGTTCTCGTACTGGATCCACGAGATCCAGGGACGGTTCGGGATCACGATCCTGCTGGTCGAGCACGACCTGCGCGTCGCCTCGCGCCTGGCCAGCCGCATGGTGGCGCTCGACCACGGCGTGAAGATCGCCGAGGGTACGCCGGCCGAGGTCCAGCACCATCCCGAGGTCATCAAGGCGTACCTCGGTGAGTAGCACGCCGCTCCTGAAGATCTCGAGCGTCGAGACGCTCTACTTCGACCGGATCTACGCGCTCTTCGGTGTGTCGATCGAGATCGCGGAGGGCGAGATCTTCACGGTCCTCGGGCCGAACGGGGCCGGAAAGACGACCCTGCTGCGTACGATCGCGGGGCTCCTGAAGGACCAGCCCAAGAAGGGCGAGATCCTCTTCCGCGGCCGGCGCATCGACGGCTGGCAGCCCGAGGCGATCGCGCGGCTCGGGATCGTGTACGTCCCGGAAGACCGGGGCCTGTTCAAGGAGCTGACGGTCCACGAGAACCTCGAGCTCGGCCTCTGGGGCCGGCACGACGACGGCGTGGCCAAGGACCTCGACTTCGTCCACGGGATGTTTCCCATCCTGAAGGAGCGGGCGCGGCAGGAGGCCGAGACGCTCTCGGGCGGCGAGCAGCAGATGCTGGCGCTCGGGCGCGCGATGCTGCGGCGCCCCCGGCTCCTGATGCTCGACGAGCCGTCGCTGGGCCTGGCGCCGCGCGTCGCCAAGACGGTGTACGAGGCCCTCGGGACGATCAGCCGGATGGGCACGACGATCCTGCTGGTCGAGCAGAACGCGCGCCTGGCCCTCGGCGTCGCGCGGCGGGGGGCGATCCTCGAGGCCGGGCGCGTCGTGCTCGAGGGGACGTCGGAAGAGCTCACCGCGAACGAGGACGTGCGCGAGGTGTACCTGGGCGTCGGGATCACCGAGACCGCGGCCAAGGGCTTCCGGCTCTACCGCAAGCGGAGGAGATGGTGATGGCGGACCTCGAGGCGCGGAGCCTCCCGGAGTTCTTCGTCCGGCAGGTCGAGCGGCAGGGCGACCGGATCGCGCTCCGCTTCAAGGAGTACGGCGTCTGGCACCGCGTCACCTGGCGCGAGTACGGCGCCGAGGTGGAGCGGGTGGCCGCCGCGCTCCTCGCGTTCGGCCTCGGCCCCCAGGAGAACGTCGCCGTCCTCGCCGAGAACCGGCCCGAGTGGCTCTACTGCCACCTCGGCATCATGTCGGCCGGCGGCATCACGGTCGGGGTCTACCCGACCTCGGCGCCGGAGCAGATCACGTACCTCCTCAACCACTCCGAGGCGCGGCTCGTCTTCGTCGAGAACGAGGAACAGCTCGACAAGATCCTCGCGATCGTCGGCGCGACCAGGGTCGAGCGCATCGTCGTGTGGGACGCCAAGGGCCTCTGGGGCTTCACCGACGAGCGGGTCACGTTCCTCGGGGACTTCGTGAAGCAGGGGAAGACCTTCGCCGAGTCCCACCCCGGCGCGGTCGAGGCGCGCCGTGCCGCGATCGCCCCCACCGACACCGCGATGATCATCTACACCTCGGGCACGACCGGGCCCCCGAAGGGCGCGATGCTGGCCCACGGCGCGATCCTGTGGGTGACCGGGGCGTTCCTGACCGTGAACCCCACGCGGCCCGACGACGAGGTCGTGTCGTACCTGCCGTTCGCCCACATCTACGAGAACCTGATCTCGGTGTTCGGGCCGATCCGCGTCGGCTACGTCGTCAACTTCGTCGAGAGCCTGGACACGCTCTTCCAGAACCTGCGCGAGGTCTCGCCGACGTATTTCGCGAGCGTGCCGCGCATCTGGGAGAAGCTCGCGTCCACCGTCGAGCTGCGCATGGCCGACTCGACCTGGCTGAAGCGCCGCGCCTACCGGACCGCCGTCGCGATCGGCCGGCGCTACGCGCGGGCCACGCTCGCGGGCGGCGCCGTCTCGCCCGCCCTCCGGGCCGCCTACCTCGCCGCGTACTGGGCGGTGCTCGCGCCGCTCAAGCGCCGGCTCGGCTTCGACCGCACGCGCATCGCGGTGTGCGGCGCCGCCCCGGCGTCGCCCGAGCTGTTCGAGTACTACCACGCGCTCGGCATCCCGCTGATCGAGGGCTACGGCCAGACCGAGTCCACGGGCGTGATCTCGGTGAACCGCATCGAGCGGCCGCGCGTCGGCACCGTCGGGGAGCCGATCCCCGGGATCGAGGTGGCGCTCGACGACGACGGCGAGATCCTCACGCGGGGTCCCCACGTCTTCAAGGGCTACTTCAAGGACCCGGAGCTCACGGCCCAGACCGTGGACCGGGAGGGCTGGCTCCACACGGGCGACGTCGGCGCGTGGGAGGACGGCTGCCTCAAGATCATGGACCGGAAGAAGGACATCATCATCACGGCGGGCGGCAA
Source organism: Candidatus Rokuibacteriota bacterium (assembly GCA_016179875.1). Lineage (GTDB taxonomy): Bacteria > Methylomirabilota > Methylomirabilia > Rokubacteriales > CSP1-6 > GWA2-73-35. Next base: position 27,106 of record JACPCH010000249.1, read on the forward strand.
GAACATCACGCCGGCCTACATCGAGAACAAGCTGAAGTTCAGCCCGTACATCCAGGACGCCGTCGTCATCGGCGACAAGCGCAAGTACCTGGTCGCCCTGATCCTCATCGACGAGGACAACGTGACGAAGTTCGCCCAGGACCACCGCGTGCCGTTCACGACGTTCCAGGATCTCACCCAGAACCCCGAGGTGATCCGGCTGATCGACGGCGAGATCGACGCGGTCAACAAGACCCTGTCGCAGGTCGAGACGATCAAGAAGTTCGCGCTGCTGCCGCGCCGGTTCTACGCCGAGGAGGGCGACGTCACGCCGACCATGAAGGTGAAGCGCCGGGCCCTCGAGGCGCGCTACGCGGATCTGATCACGAGCCTCTACGGGGACTAGCGGGGACATGGCAGTGCGCGCCGACGCCGTGGGCGAGGGGAGCCGGTGGACCTAGTCGAGTCGTACGCGGACGACCTGCG
>JACPCH010000189.1 GCA_016179875.1 Candidatus Rokuibacteriota bacterium
CTCGTGCTCGAGAACCTGGCGCTCGTCGCGTTCGGCCCCGAGCCCACGCGCGTGCGCTCGCCGCTCGCGGCCGCGACGGTGTGGCTCGGGCCGCTGTTCGTGGACGTGGCCCGCCTGGTGACCTTCGCGGTGGCGCTCGCCCTCACCGGGCTCCTCTGGCTGTTCCTCCACCGCACGGAGACCGGCCGGCTCATCCGCGCCTCCGCCGACAACACCTACGGCGCGCTCGTGATCGGCGCCGACGTCCGCCGGGTCTACGCGGTGGCCTTCGGCGTCGGCGCGGCGTGCGTCGGCGCCGCCGGCGCGCTCGTCTCGCCGATCCTGCCGTTCCAGCCGCCGACCGGCCTGTCGCTCTCGATCACCTCCTTCAACATCGTCATCATCGGGGGCATGGGGAGCCTGCTCGGCGCGTTCGTCGGGGGCCTGCTCGTCTCGGTGGCCGAGTCCCTCGGCGCGGTGTTCCTGAAGCCGTCGCTCAAGGAGCTTGGCGCTGCCGGCGGTGCTGAACGCCTACGCGGTGACGATCCTCATCTTCATCTTCTTCTACGGCTTCCTCGGCCAGGCGTGGAACATCGTCGGCGGGTACGCGGGCCAGCTGTCGGCGGGCCACGCCGCCTTCGTCGGGGTCGGCGGCTACACGGCGGCGATGCTGTCGATCGAGCGCGGGCTCACGCCGTGGCTCGGCATGTTCGTCGGCGCCGCGCTGGCGGCCGGCCTCGGCGCGGTGATCGGGTACCTCGGGTTCCGGTTCGGGCTCCGCGGCTTCTACTTCGTGCTCCTGACCGTCGCGTTCGCCGAGCTGTGCCGCATCCTCGTGTCCAACATCGACGCGCTCGGCGGGGCGCTGGGCCTCTACGTCACGTTCACCGGCAACCCGCGCCAGTTCCAGTTCCAGGACCAGCGCGCCTACTACTACGTTGCCCTCGCCCTCATGCTCCTGGCCACCGGCGTCGCCGCCCTCATCGAGCGGCGGCGGTTCGGGATCTACCTGGCCGCGATCCGCGAAGACGAGGAGGCGTGCGAGGCGCTCGGGGTGGACACCTTCAAGTACAAGATGCTGGCGATGCTCGTGTCGTCGTTCCTCACCGGGCTCGGCGGCACGTTCTACGCCTTCTACCTGTTCTCGCTCCAGCCCAACACCGTCTTCGGCATCCCGCTCTCCGTCGAGATCATCATCCGGCCGATCATCGGCGGCTCGGGCACGCTGCTCGGGCCCATCCTCGGCTCGTTCATCCTCACCCCGCTCGGCGAGCTCTCGCGCCACTACTTCGGGCAGAGCGGCCTGCACGGCGCCCACCTGATCGTGTACGGCCTGCTGCTGATCGGGGTCGTGCTGTTCCTGCCCCAGGGCGCGTATCCCTGGCTCCGGCGGCTCTTCACCCGGCCGGCCGCATGACGGCGCCGCTGCTCGAGGTCGCGGCGCTCTCGCGGCGGTTCGGCGGCCTGCAGGCCGTCCGGGACCTCTCGTTCCGCGTCGGCGAGCGCGAGATCGTCGCGCTGATCGGGCCGAACGGGGCCGGCAAGACGACCGCGTTCAGCCTGATCGCGGGGGCGCTGGCGCCGGATGCGGGCGAGATCCGCTTCCGCGGCCGGTCGCTCGTGGGGCTCGCGCCGCACCAGGTGTGCGCGCTCGGCCTCGTGCGGACCTTCCAGGTCATGCGCCCGTTCCCACGCCTGAGCGTCGTGCGCAACGTCATGATCGGCGCGCTCGGGCGCCACGCCGGCCGCCGCGCCGCCGAGGCGAAGGCGCGCGCCGTCCTCGACGAGCTGGGGCTCGCCGCGAAGGCCGAGCACCCCGCCGGGAGCCTCACCCTCGCCGAGCGCAAGCGGCTCGAGCTGGCGCGGGCGCTCGCGACCGAGCCCGCGCTCCTGCTCCTCGACGAGGTGATGTCCGGGCTCACCGACCACGAGACCGAGCGGCTGGTCGAGGAGGTGCGCGCCATCAACGCCCGCGGCGTGGCGATCCTCCTGATCGAGCACGTGATGCGCGCCGTCATGTCCCTGGCCCAGCGCGTGGTCGTCCTCAACTACGGCGAGCGGATCGCCGAGGGCCGGCCCGCGGACGTGGCGAACGATCCGCTCGTCATCGAGGCGTACCTGGGGGACGAGGGTGTCGCTGCTCCGGCTTGACGGCCTCGAGGCCGGGTACGGCGACCTGACCGCCATCCGCGGCGTCTCGCTCGAGGTGCACGCGGGCGAGATCGTCGCGCTGATCGGCTCGAACGGGGCGGGCAAGACGACCACGCTCCGCGCGGTCTCGGGGCTCATCCCGCTGCGGCGGGGCGCGATCGAGCTCGACGGCCGCCGGCTCGCCGGGCTCACGCCGGCCGCCATCGTGGCCGGCGGGGTCGCCCACGTCCCGGAGGGCCGGCAGCTGTTCCCGACCATGACCGTGCTCGAGAACCTGGAGCTGGGCGCGCGCACGCCCGAGAGCCGGGCCCGCCGGGCCGAGACCCTGGAGCGCGTCTACGCGCTCTTCCCGCGTCTGGCCGAGCGCCGCCGGCAGCTCGCCGGCACCCTCTCGGGCGGCGAGCAGCAGATGGCCGCCATCGGGCGCGCGCTGATGGCGCGCCCGCGCCTGCTGATGCTCGACGAGCCCTCCCTCGGCCTCGCGCCGGTCGTGCTGGCCGCCATCTTCCAGAACCTCGCCGCGATCAACCGCGACGGGGTGACGATCCTGCTGGTCGAGCAGAACGTGCTCCGCGCGCTCCGGCTCTCGCACCGCGCCTACGTGATCGAGAACGGCGCCATCGCGCTGGCCGGCCCGAGCGCGGCGCTGCTCGCCGACGAGCGGATCAAGCGCGCCTACCTCGGCCGCTGACTCGGCCGCTGACGATAGGGGTATAATTCCAATATGAAAACTATTGCTGTGACTGTTGATGACGCCACGCTGAAGGTCCTTGACGAGCTGACCACGGGAGCCGGCCGACGCCGGGCGCGGTCGGCCCTCGTGCGGGCCGCCCTCCGGGAATTCGTCGCGCGGGAACGCCGGCGTGTCAGCGAGGAGCGCGAGCGGGAGATCTTCCGGAGGCACCGCAAGCAACTGGCGCGGGAAGGGCGTCTGCTCATCGAAGGGCAAGCGGGGTCGTGACGCGCGGCGAGATCTACCGGACCCGTGAGCGCGTTCCTGAGCGCGGCGGGAAGCCCGGCTTCTACGTCGTCGTGTCCCGGGTATTCATCGCGGAAAACGACGACGTCTCCCCGGTCATCTGCGCGCCCGTCTATTCGCAGGTCCTGGGCCTCACGACGGAGGTCGTCCTCGGGTCCAACGACGGCCTCCCGCGGACCTCCGCGATCCGCTGCGACTTCTTGACGCTGATGTTCAAGAGCAGGCTCACGCAATTCGTCGGGACGCTGTCCCCCGAGAAGATCACGGAACTGAATCGGGCTCTCGCGGTCGCGCTCGACGTGCCCGTGGGATAGGCTCCTCGCCCTCGCACCCCTGAGGGAATGAGGTAGGATGAGGGATCCGCGAGAGGAGGCGCAGCGATGACGAGCCCGATCATCACCGAGGCCGTCCGGACGCTGATCGAGCGCAAGAACCTGACGCGCATCGAGGCCGCCGCCGCCATGGAGGCGATCATGTCGGGCGCGGCCACCAACGCCCAGATCGCCGCGTTCCTGACCGCGCTCCGCATGAAGGGCGAGACCGTCGAGGAGCTGATCGGCTTCGCCCAGGTGATGCGCCAGAAGGCCGTGCGGATCCGGACGGGCCCGGACGAGGTGGCGGGGCTCACCGGCACCGACCGCGAGATGCTCATCGACACCTGCGGCACCGGCGGCGACGCCACCGGCACCTTCAACGTCTCGACCGCCACCGCGTTCGTCGTCGCCGGCTCCGGCCTGCGCGTCGCCAAGCACGGCAACCGCTCGGTGTCGTCGCTGTGCGGCTCGGCCGACGTCGTCGAGACCCTCGGGGTGAGCCTCGACCTCGCCCCCGCGAAGGTCGCGCGCTGCGTGGAGGAAGTGGGGATCGGCTTCCTGTACGCGCCGCTGCTCCACACCGCGATGAAGCACGTGATGGCGGCCCGGCGCGAGATGGGCGTGCGCACCGTGTTCAACATGCTCGGGCCGCTCACGAACCCGGCCGGCGCCAACGCCCAGGTGATCGGCGTGTACTCGCCGGCGCTCACCGAGCCGCTCGCGCGCGTGCTGGCCGAGCTGGGCACCCACCGCGCCTTCGTCGTCCACGGCGCCGACAGCCTAGACGAGATCTCCAACACCGGCGAGAGCCGCCTCTCCGAGGTGCGCGAGGGCGTGGTCCGGACGTTCACGGTGCGCCCCGAGGACTTCGGCCTCCCGCGCGCCTCGATCGGGGACCTGCTCGGCGGCGACCGCGAGCAGAACGCCGAGATCATCCGGACCATCCTGCGCGGTGAGCCCGGCCCGAAGCGTGACATCGTCCTCATGAACGCCTCGGCCGCCTTGGTGGCTGGCGCCCGGGCGCGCGACCTGAAGGAAGGCGTCGAGCTGGCCGCGCGCTCGATCGACTCGGGCACCGCCCGGGGCAAGCTCGAGCGCCTCGTCGCCTTCAGCCGGGAGCTCGCCCAGGAGAAGTAGCCGTCCCGGCCGACCCGCCCCGCCGGCCCTTGCGCCCGGCGCGCGTTCCGCCCTACAATGGGCCGTCGCGGCGCGCGTCTTTTTGGCGTGGCCGTTCCGAATCGTTCCCGTGTTCGCGCTCCCGCGACGGGCTTCGCGATCTAGAGTTCTAGAACACTGGAGGCTCGGGTGAGCGTGAACGGCCGGGTGCCCCGTTACCAGCAGATCGCCGACGCGCTCCGCGAGAGAATCCGGGCGGGCGAGCTCGCGCCGGGCGCGCGGCTCGACAACCAGCGTCAGCTGGCCCGGAGCTTCGGCGTGACCCTGATGACGCTGCGCCAGGCGCTCGAGGTGCTCGAGCGCGAGCGGCTCATCGTCCGGCGCCACGGGCTCGGCACGTTCGTGGCCGGGCCCTCCATCGACTACGACATCCTCCACCTTCAGCGCTTCGCGGGTGACCTCCAGGCCCAGGGCGAGCGCGTGGAAACGCGCTTCCTGGCGTGCCGGTTCACGCTCGCCGACCGGCGCGCGGCCGCCGCGCTCGGCCTCGGACCCCGCGCGCGCGTGCTGGTGGTCGAGCGGCTGCGGCTCGTGGACGGCCTCCCGGTGAGCCTGCAGCGCTCGTTCCTGCCGGCGAAGATCGGCGACGAGGTGGTGCGCGCCGACCTGGCCGCGACGCCGCTGCACCACGTGCTCGAGTTCAAGCTCGGCCTGGTGATCCAGCGGGCGCGCGAGACGGTCTCGGCGGTGCGCCTCGGACGCCGCGAGGCCCGCGAGCTCGGCTGCCGCCAGGGCGCGCCGGCCTTCGAGTCCGAGCGCGTGTCGTTCAGCGGCGGCGGCGCGCCCGTCGTCTTCGATCGCGTGTTCATCCCGGGCGACCGGTTCCGGATCACCCGCGAACTCCAGTACGAAGGAGCCATTGCATGAAGATCCTCGTGGCCATCAAGCAGGTGCCGGACACGGCGACCCAGGTGAAGGTCGGCGCCGACGGCAAGGCGATCGACACCGCCGGCATCACCTGGATCGTCTCGCCGTACGACGAGTACGCCGTCGAGGAGGCGCTGCGCATCAAGGAAAAGCGCGGCCAGGGCGAGGTGGTGGCCGTCTCGCTCGGCCCCGACCGCGTGAAGGAGGCGATCCGCTCCTGCCTCGCGATGGGCTGCGATCGCGCGATCCACCTGAACGATCCGGCGTGGAACGATGCCGATACGCTCACGACGGCCAAGGCGCTCGCGGCGGTCATCAAGCAGGAGGCGCCGCAGCTCGTGCTGTGCGGCCGCCAGGCGATCGACGACGACATGGGCGCGGTGACCGCGCAGCTCGCCGAACTGCTCGGCTGGCCCTGCGCCTACTGGATCATGGAGGAGACGGTGGACGCGGACGGGAAATCCGTGCGCGCCGCGCGCCAGGCCGAAGGCGGCCTGGAGGTCTTCGATCTCCCGCTGCCGGCCATCCTGGCCGCTCAGAAAGGGCTGAACGAGCCCCGGTACCCGACGCTCAAGGGGATCATGGGCGCCAAGAAGAAGGAGATCAAGGACGTGAAGGCCGGCGACCTGGGCCTCGGCGCCGAGCCGCCGCAGCTCGCGGTCATCGGGCTCGAGGCGCTGCCGCCGCGCCCGCCGGGGCGCGTGATCCAGGGCGACGTGCCCGCCGCCGTGAAAGAGCTGGTCCGCGCGCTGCGCGAAGACGCGAAAGCGATATAGGGAGCCGGGGGACATATGCCGAACGCGTTCTGGTGCTTCGTCGAAGACGACCGGCAGGGGATGCCGAAGAAGGTGATGGCGGAGGTGCTGGGCGAGGCCGCGCGCCTGGCCGGCGGCCAGCCCGAGGCGGTGTGGATCACCGACAAGGCGAGCGACGCCGGGCTCACGCAGCTCGGCGAGTGGGGAGCCGGAAAGGTCTGGGTCCTCGAGAACGCCGCGTTCGCGCCCTACCGGAGCGAGGTGTGGGTGGGCGCCGCGGCCGAGCTGGCGGCGAAGGAGTCGCCGCGGGCGATCTTCGGGCCGGTGACGAGCCGCCAGCGCGAGTTCGTCGCGCGGCTCGCCGCGCGCCTCGGCGTCGGGCTCGCCGCCGACTGCGTCGGGTTCGCGCTGGAGGGCGACCGGCTGGTCGCCACGCGCCCGATCTACGCGGGCAAGCTCCTGGCGAAGGTCGCGTGGGCGAAGGGCCCGTGCGTGGCGACGCTGCGGCCCAACGTGTTCCGCCCGGCCGACGCCCAGCCCGGGCGGACCGCCGCGGTCGAGCGCCCGGCCGTGTCCATCCCGGGCGCCACGATGACGTTCGTCGAGCGCCGCGAGGAGGCGGCGACCGGGCTGCCCGAGCTGGCCGAGGCCGAGATCGTGCTGTCCGGCGGCCGCGGCATGAAAGCGCCCGAGAACTACGTGATCCTCGAGGACATGGCCCGCGTGATCGGCGCCGCCGTCGGCGCCTCGCGGGCGGCGGTGGACGCCGGCTGGCGGCCGCACCGCTTCCAGATCGGCCAGACCGGGCGCACGATCTCGCCCAAGCTCTACATGGGCTTCGGCGTCTCGGGCGCGATCCAGCACCTGGCCGGCATGCGGACGTCGAAGATCATCGTCGCCGTGAACAAGGACCCGGAGGCGCCGATCTTCAAGATCGCGGACTACGGCATCGTGGCCGACCTCTTCGAGGTCGTGCCCGAGCTGACGAGGGAGTTCAAGAGGCTCCTGGAGAAATAGGTGGAGCTGGACCTCACCGACGAGCAGCGGATGATCCAGGCGATGGCGCGGGAGTTCGCCGAGACGGCGATCCGTCCGATCGCCGTCGAGATCGACCGCGAGGCGCGCTTTCCCCACGAGACGGTGAAGCGGATGGGCGCGCTCGGCCTCATGGGCATCATGGTGCCCGAGCGCTGGGGCGGGAGCGGCGCGGACACGGTGGCGTACGTCGTCGCCGTCGAGGAGATCGCGAAGGCGTGCGGCAGCCACGCCGTGATCATGTCGGTCAACAACTCGCTCTACTGCGATCCGCTGCTCACGTACGGCACCGACGCCCAGCGCGAGCGCTTCCTCGTGCCGGTGGCCGCGGGCCAGGCCAACGGCTGCTTCGCGCTCACCGAGTCCCAGGCGGGCTCGGACGCGCGGAACCAGGCCACGCTCGCCACGCGCGACGGCGACTCCTACGTGCTGAACGGCAAGAAGCAGTTCATCAGCACGGGCCGCGAGGCCAGCTTCGCGCTCGTGTTCGGCCAGACCGACCGCGCGAAGGCGCACCACGGCATCTCGGCGTTCGTCGTCGAGAAGGGCGCGCCGGGTTTCGGCGTGTCGAAGACCGAGGACAAGCTGGGCATCCGGGCCTCGGACACCGCCGAGCTGGTCTTCGAGGACTGCCGCGTCCCCGCCGCAAGCCGCCTGGGCGAGGAGGGGATGGGGTTCACGATCGCGATGGGGACGATCGACGGCGGGCGCATCGGCATCGCGGCCCAGGCCGTCGGCCTGGCGGCGGGCGCGTACGAACGAGCCGTCGCCTATGCGCGCGAGAGGAAGTCGTTCGGCGTGCCGATCGGCCAGCACCAGATGGTCCAGTGGATGCTGGCCGACATGGCGACGGCGATCGACGGCGCCCGCCTGCTCACGCTGCGGGCCGCCACGCTCAAGGACGCCGGCAAGCCGTTCGGCGTCGCCGCCGCGATGGCCAAGCTCTTCGCGGCCGAGACGGCGATGAAGGCGACGACCGACGCGATCCAGGTGCACGGCGGCTACGGCTACATCCGGGAGTACGAGGTCGAGCGCTACTTCCGCGACGCGAAGATCACCCAGATCTACGAGGGGACGTCGCAGATCCAGAAGCTCGTGATCGCGCGGGAGGTGCTGGGCCGAACGGCGGGGAGGAGCGCATGAGCGGCAAGCGCGAGTGGGAGGACCGGACCTACAAGCCGTTCGTGGCGAAGACGCCGGAGCGGCCCGTGCGCTTCGAGTCGCTCTCGGGCATCCCGGTGGAGCCGCTCTACACGCCCGAGGACCTCGAGGGCACGACCTACGCGGACCGGCTCGGCCATCCGGGCGAGTACCCGTTCACCCGCGGCGTCTACCCGACGATGTACCGCGGACGGCTCTGGACGATGCGGATGTTCGCCGGGTTCGGGCGGCCCGAGGACACCAACGCGCGCTTCAAGTACCTCCTCGCGCAGGGCCAGACCGGCCTCTCCACGGCCTTCGACATGCCCGCGCTGATGGGCTACGACGCGGATCATCCGCGCGCGCGCGGCGAGGTGGGCAAGGAGGGCGTGTCCGTCTCGACGCTCGCCGACTTCGAGCGGCTCTTCGCCGATATCCCCCTCGGCGAGGTGACGACGTCCATGACCATCAACTGCACGGCGTCGGTGGCGCTGGCCATGTACCTGGCGGTGGCCGAGAAGCAGGGCGTGGCGTGGGACCGGGTCGGCGGGACCATGCAGAACGACATGCTCAAGGAGTTCATCGCCCAGAAGGAATGGATCTGTCCGCCGGAGCCCGCGGTCCGGATCGTCACCGACATGATCGAGTTCACGGCGCGGCACGTGCCCCGCTTCAACCCGGTCTCGATCTCGGGCTACCACATCCGCGAGGCGGGCTCGACGGCGGTGCAGGAGCTCGCGTTCACCCTGGCCGACGGGCTCGCCTACGTCGAAGCGGCGCTCGCCCGGGGACTCGACGTCGACGGCTTCGCCCCGCGGCTGTCGTTCTTTTTCGACATCCACAACGATTTCTTCGAGGAGATCGCCAAGCTCCGCGCCGCGCGCCGCCTGTGGGCGCGCTTCATGAAGGAGCGCTTCGGGGCGACGAAGCCCGAGTCCATGCGGCTCCGGACCCACACGCAGACCGCGGGCGCCTCGGCCACGGCCCAGCAGCCCCTCAACAACATCGCGCGGGTCGCGATCCAGGCGCTGGCGGCGGTGCTCGGCGGCGCCCAGTCGCTCCACACGAACTCCTACGACGAGACCTGGGCCCTGCCGACCGAGGACGCGGTGACGGTGGCGCTGCGGACCCAGCAGATCCTCGCCGAGGAGACGAACGTCGCCCTCACCATCGACCCGCTCGGCGGCTCGTACTTCCTCGAGACGCTGACCGACCGGATGGAGGCGGCGGCGCTCGAGTACATCCGGAAGATCGACGGCATGGGGGGCATGATCCGCGCGATCGACGCGGGCTACCCGCAGAAGGAGATCGCGGACGCCGCCTACCGCTACCAGCTGATGGACGACCGCCGCGAGAAGGTCGTGGTCGGCGTCAACAAGTACGTCATGCCGGAGGGGCGGCCGATCAACTATCTGCGGATCGACGAGGCGGTGGAGCTCGAGCAGATCGAGAAGGTGGGCCGCTTCAAGGCCGCGCGCGACACCGCGAAGGTCGAGAGGCGCCTGACGCAGCTCGGCGACGCCTGCCGGAACGGGCAGAACGTGATGCCCGTGCTCATCGACGCGGTGAAGGACTACGCGAGCCTCGGCGAGATCTCCGACGTGTACCGCCAGGTGTTCGGCCTGTACCGCGAACCCATCATCTTCTAGGACGAGGTGAAGACATGACCGATGCGATCAGGATCACGCGGACGAGCCGGCGCAAGGAGAGGCCGAGGGACCAGGACCTCGCCTTCGGCACCGTCTTCACCGACCACATGTTCGTCGCGGACTTCCAGGAGGAAAAGGGCTGGTACGATCCGCGCGTCGAGCCCTACGCGCCGCTCGCGCTCGACCCCGCCACCGCCGTGCTGCACTACGGCCAGTCGCTGTTCGAAGGGCTCAAGGCGTTTCGCGGCAAGGACGGCCGGATCCGCCTGTTCCGGCCCCAGAAGCACGTCGAGCGGCTGAACCGGACGGCGCGGCGCATGTGCATTCCGGCCATCGATCCCGACCTGATCCTCCGCTCGTGGACGACGCTGGTGGACGTGGACCGCGACTGGGTGCCGTCGGCGGTGGGCACGTCGCTCTACATCCGGCCGACGGTCATCGCCAGCGAGCCCTTCCTCGGCGTGCGGCCGGCGAAGGAGTACCTCTACTACGTGATCCTGTCGCCGGTGGGGCCGTACTATCCGGAGGGCCTCGCCCCGACCAGGATCAAGGTCATCGACCAGTACGTGCGGGCGGTGGCGGGCGGGCTCGGCGAGGCCAAGACCTCCGCCAACTATGCGGCAAGCCTCTACGCGGCCGAGGAGGCCAAGCACGAGGGCTTCACCCAGGTGCTGTGGCTGGACGGCGTGCACCACAAGTACGTCGAGGAGGTCGGCACCTCGAACTTCATGCTGAAGATCGGCGACGAGGTGATCACGCCGCCGCTCCACGGCACGATCCTGGCCGGCGTCACCCGCGACTCCGCGCTGGTGCTCATGCGCGAATGGGGCCTGCGCGTGTCGGAGCGCCAGATCACGATCGACGAGGTGATCGAGGCCGCGCACCGGGGGACGCTGCAGGAGGCGTGGGCGACCGGCACCGCCGCCGTGATCTCGCCCGTCGGCGAGCTGGCCTACAAGGGCGAGCGCATCGTCGTGCACGGCGGCAAGATCGGCGAGCTGTCCCAGAGGCTCTACGATACGATCGTGGGGATCCAGTATGGCGCCGCGCCCGACCCCCACCACTGGACCGTGCTGGTCGAGTAGGAGCGGACGATGGACACCTGCGTGTTCTGCAAGATCCGCGACGGCCAGATCCCGTCGATGAGGGTCTACGAGGACGAGCGGACGTTCTGCATCATGGACATCAACCCGCTCAGCCCCGGCCACTGCCTCGTCATCAGCAAGGCGCACGCGCCGACGATCTACGAGGCGGAGCCGGCCGACCTCGAGGCGGCGATCGCGACGGCCCAGCGGGTCGCGCTGGCCCTCCGCGACACGATCCGGCCCGAGGGCCTGAACCTGCTCCAGGCCAACGGCGGGGCGGCGTTCCAGTCGGTGCCCCACTTCCACCTGCACCTGATCCCGCGCTGGATGCGCGACGGCAAGGGCTTCGACTGGAAGCTCGTGCCCGGCCAGAAAGACGAGATCGTCAAGGTCGGGGACCAGCTGCGGGCGGCGCTGGGGGGAGACCGGTGATGACGGAGCGCACGGTGCGCGTCGTCGTCGCCAAGCCGGGCCTCGACGGCCACGACCGCGGGGCCAAGATCGTCGCCCGGGCGCTGCGCGACGCCGGGTTCGAGGTCATCTATACCGGGCTCCACCAGACGCCCGAGCAGATCGTCGCCACCGCCGTGCAGGAGGACGCCGACGCGATCGGGCTCAGCGTGCTCTCCGGCGCCCACACCTACCTCTTCACGCGCGTCCTGGAGCTCCTGGCGGAGAAGGGCGCCGAGGACGTCGCGGTCTTCGGCGGCGGGATCATCCCGCCCGAGGACGTCACCGCCCTCAAGGCGATGGGCGTCAAGGAGATCTTCACACCGGGCGCCTCGACCCAGGATATCGTCCGCTTCGTCCGCGAGCACATCCGCGCCGCCGTCTAGCCCGTGCGCCGATGATCAAGAAGATCGGCGGCAAGTACGTGGTGCTGTCGGAGACGACCGGCCGGCGCTTCGGCGCGTACGCGACGAAGGCGGGCTGCGGCAGATCGAGATGTTCAAGCACCTGCGCCGGAGCGGCGCGCGCCCGCGGCGCCGCGGCTAGGACGGCCATGGACTTCGAGCTGACCGACGACCAGCAGCGCATCCGCGCGGTCGCGCGGGAGTTCGCGGACGCCGAGCTCGGCGACCGGATCGCGCCCTACGACGAGCGCCAGGAGTTTCCCCACGCGATCGTGGCCAAGCTCGGCCCGCTCGGCTTCCTCGGGGTGCTGGTGCCCGAGGAGTACGGGGGGGCCGGGCTCGACTACGTGTCGTACGCGCTGATCGTCGAGGAGCTGAACCGCGGCGACGCGTCGGTCGGCATCACCATGTGGGCCCACAACTCGCTCTGCACCAACCACATCGCGCTGTTCGGCTCGCCCGAGCAGAAGGCGCGGTGGCTGCCGCGCCTGGCGACCGGCGAGACGCTCGGCGCCTGGGGGCTCACCGAGCCGGGGTCGGGCTCGGACGCCGCCGCGCTCCGCACCCGGGCCGAGCCGCGGGACGGCGCCTGGGTGCTGAACGGGAGCAAGGCCTTCATCACCAACGCCTCGGTCGGCGGCGTCGCCGTCGTCATGGCGCGGACCGACCCCGGGCAGAGGAGCCACGGCATCTCGGCGTTCGTGCTCGAGAAGGGGATGCCCGGCTTCAGCGCCGGCCGGCCCTACCGGAAGCTCGGCCTGCACGCCTCGGACACCGCCGAGCTGATCTTCGAGGACGCGCGCGTGCCGGCCGGCCATCTGCTCGGCGAGCGCGGCGCGGGCTTCGGCCAGGCCATGCAGGTGCTCGAGGGCGGGCGGATCGCGATGGCGGCGATGGCCGTCGGCATCGCCCAGGCCGCGCTCGACCAGGCGGTGAAGTACATGAAGCAGCGCAGCGCCTTCGGCCGGACGCTCGCCGAGTTCAACGGCCTCCAGGGCATGATCGCGGACCTCGCGACGGAGATCGAGGTGGCGCGCCTGCTCACGCTGCGCGCCGCGTGGCTGAAGGACGCCGGGCGCGCCGCGATGAACGCGGCGGCGATGGCCAAGCTCTTCGCCTCGGAGACCGCGATGAAGGCGGCGACCAGGGCCGTGCAGATCCACGGCGGCGCCGGCTATATCACCGAGTTCTCCGTCGAGCGCATCTTCCGCGACGCCAAGCTCACCGAGATCGGCGAGGGGACCTCCGAGATCCAGCGGATCGTCATCGCCCGCGAGATCCTCCAGCTCTCGTGACCGCGCCCTCGCAGCTGATCGCGATCGAGGGCGTCACCAAGCGCTACGCGACCAGCTCCGGCCCGATCGAGGCGCTGCACGACGTGTCGCTGGCGGTCGGCGCCGGCGAGTTCTGCACCCTCATCGGCCCATCGGGCTGCGGCAAGTCCACGCTCCTCGGCATGCTCGGCGGCCTCACCGCGCCCGACGGCGGCCGCGTCCTGGTGGAGGGCGCGGCCGTCACCGGGCCCGACCCCCGGCGCGTGGCGACGGTCTTCCAGGACCCGGGCCTCTTTCCCTGGCGCACGACGCTCGAGAACGTCGAGTTCGGCCTCGAGCTCCAGCGCGTGCCGAAGGCGCGGCGCCGGCAGGCGGCCACGGAGCTCCTCGGCCCGCTCGGCCTGCGCGGATTCGCCGACAAGTACCCGCGCGAGCTGTCGGGCGGGATGAAGCAGCGCGTGGCGATCGGCCGCGCCCTCGCCATCGATACGAAGATCCTCCTGATGGACGAGCCGTTCGGCGCGCTGGACGAGCAGACCCGCGTGCTGATGGGCGAGTGGCTGCTCGACATCTGGCGGCGGACGCGCAAGACCGTGATCTTCGTGACCCACAGCCTGCACGAGGCGCTGTTCCTCTCCACGCGCATCGCCGTGATGACCGCGCGCCCCGGGCGGATCAAGACCCTGCTCGAGCTCGGCCACCGGTATCCGCGCGCCATGGAGTCGGCGGAGATGGTCGCCCTGCGCGCCAGGCTCTGGGGCGAGATCCGCGAGGAGTCGCTGCGGGCCATGCAATAGTGCGGCGCGGCGCGACGGTGATGCTGGCGCGGGCGGCGCTCCTGCTGGGCCTGCTCGCGGCGTGGGAGGCGGGCGGGCGCGCGGCGAACCCGCTGCTCACGGTGCCGCCGTCGGCGGTGCTGCCGGCGCTGTGGGACCTCGTGCGGCTGCGCTCCTATCCCGATCTCGCGGCGAGCCTGCTGCTCACGCTCCGCGAGATCGCCGCCGCCTACGGCCTGGCGGTGCTGGCGGGCCTGGGCTGCGGGTTCACGCTCGCGTTCAACCGGCTGGTCGGCCGCGCGTACGGCCCGATCCTCGCGGCGCTCTACGCCGTCCCGGCGGTGGTCTGGTACCCGTCGCTCATGCTCTTCTTCGGGCTCGACGCCGCCTCGAAGATCGCCTTCGGCTTCCTGCTCGGCTTCTTCCCGGTCACGCTGGCGGTCCTCGCCGGCATCCGCCAGGTGAACCCCCAGCTCGTGATCGTCGCGCGCTCGTACGGGGCGGGCCCGCTCACGGTGTTCGCGCGCGTCATGGTGCCGGCGATGCTCTTCACCCTGGTCGGGGGGCTGCGCACCGGCCTCGCGCTGAGCGTCATCGGCGTGATCGTGGGCGAGATCCTCGGCTCGAAGGCCGGCATGGGCGCGCTCATCAACCACGCCTACGGCCTCCTGCGCACGGCGGACTACGTGGCGCTCGTGCTGGTGACGCTGGTCCTCGTCGTCGGCTCCGACGTGGTGGCGAGCCTCGCCGAGCGCCGCGCGCGGCGGTGGACCGAATAGTGCGCGACCCGCGCGTACCCGCGATCCAGGCGGTGAGCGTGCTGGCCGTGCTCGCGGCGTGGGAGACGGCGGCGCGCCTCGCCTGGATGGACCCGCTCTTCGTCCCGGCGCCGAGCGCCGTCGCCCGCGCGCTCGGGAGGATCGGGGGCGCCGCGCTCGCCGGCCTCGGCGACACCCTCGCCAAGACCGCAGCCGCCTACGTGCTGTCGGTGGTGCTCGGCGTGACGGCCGGCCTCGCCATCGGCTCGGTGCGGCTGCTGCGCGAGGTGCTGAACCCGTTCGTCATCGCGGCCTACGGCATTCCCAAGATCCTGGTGCTGCCGTGGATCGTGCTGGTGCTCGGCTTCGGCACGGCCCCGGCCGTCTTCTACGGCACGCTCCACGGGCTCTTCCCGGTCATGGTGCTCGTGATGGGCGCGGTGCGCGACGTGGACCGCACGCTCGTGACGGTGGCGCGCGCCTACGGCGCCACCACGTGGCAGCTCTACTGGAAGGTGCTGCTGCCCGCGATCGTGCCGTCGGTCGTCGCCGGCATGAGGCTCGGCATCGTGTTCTGCCTGCTCGGCGTCCTCGTCGTGGAGATGTTCGCCGGCGTGCGCGGCATGGGCTACGTCCTGAGCGCGCTCGCCAACGGCTTCCAGGCGCCGGAGCTGTTCGCGGCGACGGCGCTCGTCTCCGCCGCCTCGATCGCCATCGTGCTGGCCCTCGACCACCTGAGCGACAAGCTCTCGCACTGGCGCGGCTGAGCCGCTACGCGCGCTCCGGGTGCGCGAGATGCGTGCGGCGCACGCGCGCCTGGACGTCGGTGACGACGCCGTGCTCGAGCGCGATCTCGACCTCGTGGTGCTCGACGTGCCAGCGGTTCACGGTGGCGAGCCAGCCGAGCCGGCGCCGGCGCTCGGGCGCGATCTTGCGCCCGCGGTAGATCAGGACGCGCCGCTCGGGCGCGCGGAGCTGCTCGTGCTCCTCGGGATGGGGCCCGCAGAGCGCGAGCACCTCGTCGTACGTGGTCCGCCCCGGCGCGAGCTGCTCGAGCGTCTCGCGGGCGACGATGACGCCGGTCTGGCTCTCGCGCGGCCGGTCGCCCCGGCCGAAGTGGATGCGCCCGGCGAGCCGCGCGCCCACGCTCCGCGCCAGCATCGTCACCAGCGGCCCCGCGATGTTGCCGAGCATGAAGAAGGCGGTGGCGAAGAGGATCGGCGCCCACGACTTCCAGCCGGTGAAGTAGCCGAACTGCACGGTGAGGAGCTGTGGCCGCAGGCCCTCGGCCGGATCGAGGAAGAGCGAGACGACCTCGGTGCCCTTCCGCGTCTCGCTCGGCTGGCGCCGGTGCGCGGCCGGGAGGATCTCCCGGATCTTGAGGTGGCCCGCGTCCGCGAAGTTGATGACGAGCTGCGAGGGCTCTTCGCCGAGATGCACGACCCGGTCACGGTGCTCGAAGTACATGGGGAACGCCGCGCGCGTCCGCACGTCGTGGAAGGCCAGGGCCAGCGTGTGGCGCTCGCCCCACAGGACGGTCTCGAGCCACGAGGCCTGCCGCGTCTGGACGAGGTCCGGCAGGCGCATCCGGAGCTCGATCAGCCACGTGCGGTTGACGAGCCGGGGCGTCCACGGGATGCGGATCCACGTGGCCGGCGCGCTGCGCACCAGCGCGCCGGCCTCGCGCACGTAGGTCACGAAGGGCGCGCCGCCCTCGAGCGGCTGGGCCTCGCGCCGCCGGCTGCCGTAGAGCTGGCGCGCGGCGAGCGGCAGGCGCCCCTCGCGCACCGGGCTGAAGCCGCGCTCGGCGACGTAGCGGCGCAGGGCCGGGTCCGGCGCGCCCGCGACCAGGGCGCCGTCCACGGCGCCCGGCCACAAGAGATAGAGGTCCTGCTCGACGGCGGCGCCGCTCCGGCCCGGCGGTACCGCGAGGCTCCAGACGACGGCGACCTCCACCGGACCGCGCGTGGGGCCGACGGTGGCGCGAACGAAGAGCGGCCCGACGGTGAACCCGGGGTTGGGCCGCGACGCCAGGAAGACCTGTCCGGGCGCCGCGGCCGGGATCAGGGCGAGCACGAGCCCGGCGAGGACTCCGGCCCGCCGGGCGCGGCTAGACCCGGACAGGCGTGAACTCGCGGGCGACGTGCTCGTCGAGCGGCAGCTTCTTCTTGATGACCCCGTACTCGAGGAGCGTCTCCTGCATGGCGGCGAGCGCCTCCATGCTGATCCGGCCGTCCACCGGCAGGAGCGGGCCCGAGATCTTGTGGGCGCCCAGCACCGCCTCCGGCGACCAGCCGAGCTTCTTCGACACGACCTCGGCGGCCTCCTTCGGGTTCTCGCGCATGAGCTTGAGCGCCCGGAACATCGCGCGCATGCTCCGGCGGATCGCGTCGCCGTGCCTCCTGATGCCGTCCTCCGAGGCGTACTGCACCTGGCTGATCCACTTCGGCGTCACGGAGTCCAGGCGCAGCAGCACCTTCGACTTGCCCAGGAGCTCCGTCACCGCGCCGCCGTCGCCCCACACGTAGGCGGCGATCTCCTTGCGCGCCATCGCGGCGAGCTGGGCGTCGAGGCCGCCGAGCCCGACGACCGTGACGTCCTTGTCGGGATCCCACCCCTCCTTCCGGGCGAGCATCCGGGCGAAGATCCAGGTGGTGGCGCCGACCCGCGTGACGCCGATGGTCTTGCCCTTGAGGTCGGCCACCTTCTGGACGTCGGCCGCGACGTTCAGCGTGAAGTGGTTGCCCTCGGTGTGCGTGGCGATCATCTTGATCGGCGAGCCGGCCTCGCGGAACACGAGGATGTCGGTGCTGCCGGTGACGCCGACGAGGATCTCGCCGGCCATCACCGCCTTGAGGAGATCGGGGCCGCCCCGGAAGGGGATGAACTCGGCGGCGAGGCCCTCGGCCTTGAAGAGGCCGCGCTCGAGCGCGACGATGACGGGCCCGGCCATGGAGTAGTCGCCGAGCACCGCCGTGCCGATCTTCACCGCCGTCTGGGCGTGCGCGGGGGCCGAACGGAGCAGGGCCGGCGCGGCGAGCGCGGAGGCGCCGGCGAGGAAGCCGCGGCGGGTGATCGGGGACGCGGGCATGGGCTGGTCTCCTTGACTTTTGCGCTGGTTGTCCATACGTTACGGCGTGCTCCCCATGGCTGACCGCCTGCGACGAACGGACTACGACCCCACGCGATCCTACATCCACGCGTGCCCCGTCCACAATCGCCGCCGGCGCCCTCCGCGATGACCGCCTCGGCCGTCGCCTACGAGGTCCGGGAGGGCGTCGCCCGGATCACGCTCAATCGCCCGGCGGTGCTCAACGCGCTCAACGCCGAGCTCGCCGCGCTGCTCGCCGACCACGCCGAGGCGGCGGCCGCCGATCCCGGCGTGATGCTCGTCATCGTGCGCGGCGCGGGCCGGGCGTTCTGCTCGGGCATGGACCGCACGGCGCTCGCCGCCGGCTCGGTCGACGAGCCGTTCTACCGCCACTGGATCCGCGGGCTCAACTGCCTCGAGGACATGCCGAAGATCTCCGTGGCCGTGCTGCACGGCTACTCGATCGGCGGCGGACTCCAGCTGGCGCTGGCCTGCGACCTGCGCCTGGCCACCGCCGACGCGGTCATCGGCCTCGGCGCCACGCGCCACGGGCTCATCCCCGACGGCGCGGTGCTGCGCCTGGCGCGCGTGGTCGGCCTCGGCCGCGCCAAGGAGCTGGCGCTCCTCAACGACCACGTGACGGCGGCGGAGGCGCACGCCATCGGGCTCGTGAGCTGGGTGTGCGCGCCGGACGGCGTGGACGCGGCGCTCGCCGGCCTGATCGACAAGGTGCGCGGCGCCTCGCCCACGGCGGCGGCCCACACCAAGCGGCTGCTCCACGAGTCGTTCCACCGCGACCCGCGCGCGATGATCGAGGACGTGGTCAAGGCGCAGAACGCCTGTATGGCCTCCTGGGAGATCGACGAGGCCAACAGCGCGTGGACGGAGAAGCGCGAGGCGCTGTTCTACCCGCCGAAGCGGCATGGTTAGCGACGTCATCCTCGAGACCGAAGGCCTCACCAAGGAGTTTCGCGGGTTCGTCGCCGTCAAGGACGTGAGCCTCCGCGTCCGCCGGTGACGGTGGTGCAGGGCGCGATCTTCGTCGTCGGCGAGCTCGCCAACCTCCTCAAGAAGCCCCTCTAACCGCACGGAAGCGAACGGAGACCCCATGAACTACACGGACATCCTCCACGAGAAGAAGGGCGGCGTCGCCTGGATCACCATCAACCGGCCGGAGGTGCGGAACGCCTTCCGCACGCGCACCGTCCACGAGCTGACCGACGCGTTCCTGGACGCGCGGTTCGACCCCGCGGTCGGCGTCGTCGTGCTCACCGGCGCCGGCGACAAGGCGTTCTGCTCGGGCGGCGACCAGAAGGAGCGCGGCTCGGGCGGCTATTCCAAGGACGGCGAGCGGCCGATGTACGTGGACGCGCTCCACACCGCGATCCGCCACTGCCCGAAGCCCGTCATCGCGATGGTGAACGGCTTCGCCATCGGCGGCGGCCACGTCCTCCACCTCCTGTGCGACCTCTCGATCGCCTCGGAGAACGCGCTCTTCGGCCAGACCGGGCCGCGCGTCGGGAGCGTGGACGCGGGCCACGGCACCGGCTACCTCGCGCGCGTCGTCGGCGAGAAGAAGGCGCGCGAGATCTGGTACATGTGCCGGCAGTACACGGCGCAGGAGGCGCTCCAGATGGGACTCGTCAACAAGGTCGTCCCCCTCAAAGATCTCCGGGGGGAGGTCGAGCAGTGGTGCAAGGAGCTGCTCGAGAAGAGCCCGACGGCGCTGACGCTGGCCAAGCAGTCGTTCACCATCGACTCCGAGCAGCGGGCCGGCGTGGCCGAGTTCGCCTCGACGGCGCTCAACATGTACTACCAGACCGAGGAGGCCATGGAAGGGCGGAACGCCTTCGTCGAGAAGCGCCCGGTCAACTTCGGGAAGTTCCGGAAGTAGGGGCGCGGCGGCGTGGCGGTCTTCGACTCGGACCTGAGCCCGGAGCGCATCCGCCGCTCCGTCGCGGCCGGCCACTGGCCGAACGAGCGCCTCGAGACCTACCTCGACCGCTGGGCGACCGAGCGGCCGGCCAAGACCGCGATGGTGGACGGGGCGAGCCGCTGCACCTGGGCCGAGCTGGCGCGGACGGTCGAGCGGGTCGCCCACGGCCTGGCGGCCCACGGCGTCGAACCGGGGGCGGTGATCTCGTGCCAGCTCCCCAACTGGAACGAGTTCATCGTCCTGCTGCTGGCCGCGGCGCGGCTCGGCGCCGTCGTGCACCCGATCCCGCCCATCTTCCGCGCGAGCGAGCTCCGCTTCATGCTGAACCGCCTCGAGTCCCGCGTCGTCGTGATCCCGGGGACCTTTCGCGGCTTCGACCACGCCGCGATGCTCCGGGCGCTGCGGCCCGAGGTGCCGGCGGTCGAGCACGTCTTCGTCGCCCGCGGCGCGGCCGGCGACGGGGCGACGCCGTTCACGGCGCTCACCGAGACCGCGTGGGAGGCGCGCGAGGGGCGCCGCGGCCTGCCCGGGAGCGACCCGAACGCGGTGAACGAGGTGATCTTCACCTCGGGCACCACCGGCGAGCCGAAGGGCGTCATGCACACGCCGAACACGGTGCTCGCGAACATCAACCCGGTGATCGAGCGGCTCCGGTTCTCCGAGCGGGACATCCTCCTCATGTCCTCCACGTTCGCCCACCAGACGGGCTACCTCTACGGGTACTGCCTCACGCTCGTGCTCGGCGCCACCGGCGTGTGGCTCGACGTCTGGAACGCGGCGGAGGCGGCGCGGCTCATCGAGGCCGAGCGCGTGACCTTCACCATGGGCGCCACGCCGTTCCTGCAAGACCTGACCTACGTGCCCGGGCGCCACGACCTCGCGTCGCTGCGTCTCTTCATCTCGGCGGGCGCGCCGATCCCCCGGCCGCTGGTCCGCGACGCCCGCGCGCGCCTCGGCTGCGCGATCTCGCCGGGCTGGGGCATGACCGAGAACGGGCTGGTGACGTGCAACGGCCTCGACGACGCCGAGGAGAAGGTCTTCACGACCGATGGGTGTCCCCACCCGGGCATGGAGCTGCGGATCGTGGACGACGACGGGCGGGGCCTGCCGCCCGGGCCGGAAGGGGAATTGCTGGTCCGGGGCCCGTCGCAGTTCGTCGGCTACTTCAAGCGCCCGGAGTTCACGCACGAGTCCTACACCCCGGACGGCTGGTTCCGGACCGGCGACCGCGGCGCCCTCGACCGCGACGGCTACCTCTCGATCACCGGGCGCTCGAAGGACCTCATCATCCGGGGCGGCGAGAACATCCCCGTGGTGGAGGTGGAGAACGAGCTCTTCGCCCACCCGAAGATCGCGTCGGTGGCGATCGTCGGGATGCCCGATCCCCGGCTGGGCGAGCGCGCCTGCGCCTTCGTCATCCCGAAGCCCGGCGAGTCGGTGACGCTGGCCGAGCTCGTCCAGTACCTCGAGGGCCGGCAGCTCGCGCGGCAGAAGTTCCCCGAGCGGCTGGAGATCGTGGCCGAGTTCCCGATGACGCCCAGCGGGAAGGTGCAGAAGTTCCGGCTCCGCCAGCTCGTGGCCGAAAAGCTGGCGGGCGACCCGGGGCGACGGGGCTGAGGTGGTGGGCGACGGGCTCCCGCTCGACGGCCGGGTCGCCGTCGTCACCGGCGCGTCGCGCGGCATGGGGCGCGCGATCGCGCTCCGGCTCGCCCGCGACGGCGCCGACTGCGTCGTGATGTACCGGCGGAACCACGAGCGCGCCGGGGAGGTGGTCGGGGAGGTCGAGCGTCTGGGCCGGCGGGCGCTCGCGCTCCCGGTCGAGCTCGGCGAGCCGGCCCAGGTCGCGCCGGCCTTCGCGCGCGTCGGCGAGGCGTTCGGGCGGGTCGACATCGTCGTCGCCAACGCCGCCGCCACCGCCTTCAAGCCGATGCTCGAGCAGAAGGCCCACAACGTCCAGCGCACGTTCGCCATCTCGGTCGAGTCGTTCGTGGCCGCGGTCCAGGCCGCCGTCCCGCTCATGCGGGGCCGGCCCGGCCGGATCGTCGCCGTCTCCGGCGTCGACAGCTTCCAGGCGATGGCGGGGCACGGCGTGCTGGGGGCCGCCAAGGCCGCCCTCGAGAGCCTGGTGCGCGCGCTCGCGATGGAGCTGGGGCCGCTCGGGATCACGGTGAACGGGGTGAATCCCGGTCTGGTCGAGACCGACTCCGCGCAGATGTACGTCGAGCGCGGGATCAGCCAGGCGTACCGCGAGGCCGTGGCGCGAGTGGTCGCGCAGACCCCGGTCCGGCGCGCCGGGACGGGCGAGGACGTCGCCGGGCTGGTCGCCTACCTCGCGTCCGACGCGGCGAGCTTCGTCACCGGCCAGACGATCGTGATCGACGGCGGGCTGACGATCGTCTCGCCCCTGTC
>JACPCH010000190.1 GCA_016179875.1 Candidatus Rokuibacteriota bacterium
CTCGGCGCGGAGCTCCTCGTCCGGGGCGCATCGAGGCTCTCGGCCGCGGTCGGCATCTCGCCCCTCGTGATCGGGCTGACGGTCGTCGCCTTCGGGACGAGCACGCCGGAACTCGTGGTCAGTGTCCGGGCCGCCGTCAGCGGTCAGGCGGACATCGCCCTGGGGAACGTCGTCGGCAGCAACATCTTCAACGTGCTCTTCGTCCTGGGCCTCTCGGCGCTGATCACTCCGCTCGTGGTCTCCCTGCAACTCGTGCGCCTGGACGTCCCGATCATGATCGGCGTGTCGGTGCTGCTCCTGATCCTCGGGCTCGACGGCAGGCTGGCGCGGCTGGACGGGATCCTGCTGTTCAGCGGCATCGTCGCCTACACGCTCTTCGCCGTCCGCGAGAGCAGAAGAGAGGGCGCGGAGGTCATCGCCGAATACGCCAAAGAGTACGGTGGGACCGCTGCGCGCGGGGCCCGAGGGATTCTCGCTCAGGTCGCCTGCATCCTGATCGGGCTCGGGCTCCTGGTCATCGGGGCCCGCTGGCTGGTGGACGGCGCCGTTGCGCTGGCGAAGGCGCTGGGCGTCAGCGAGCTGGTCATCGGGCTGACGATCGTCGCCGCGGGGACGTCGCTGCCTGAGGTCGCCACCTCGATCCTCGCCGCCCTGCGGGGCGAGCGTGACATCGCGGTCGGCAACGTCGTCGGGAGCAACATCTACAACATCCTCGCCATCCTTGGCCTCTCGGCCATCCTCACCCCGGGCGGGATCACCGTGGCGCCGGCGGCCGTGAGCTTCGACATCCCGGTGATGATCGCGGTCACGCTGGCGTGTCTGCCGATCTTCACCACGGGCCACCTCATCGCGCGGTGGGAGGGATTTCTGTTCGTCGGCTACTACGCGGCCTACGCGCTGTACCTCGTTCTGGCGTCCCTCGAGCACGACGCCCTGCCGCTGTTTAGCGCGACGATGATCGCGTACGTCCTGCCCCTCACCGCCGTCACGCTCCTGGTCCTCTACGTGCGCGCCGCGCGACGGCCTTAGCGGGGCCGAGCATCCACCGGTTCGAGCAGGAGCCGCCGTGAGGAGCCGTCGCTACATCAACTGAAGATCTTGCGGACGCTGCCGAGGAAACCCTTGTCGTCGGCCACCACCTGATCGAGCTCGCCGAAGTCCAGCCACACTCCCTGGCAGCGCGAGCACTTGTCCAGCTCGATGCCCCGAAACTGGACGGGCACCAGCTCGGCGCCGCACTTCGGGCACCGCCCGCGGGCGACGGCGAGGATGCGCTGCCGCTCCTCTTCGGTTGCCCGGCCCGCCTGATCCTCGAGCGCCCTCTTGCGGCGCTCGAACTCCTGCCTCGCGAAGTACTCGTCTTCCTGCTCCGACGGCTTCACCGGCATGGGTCATCCTCCCCGGCGCTACGCCGCGCCCGGGTAGAACGCGTCGCGCCCGCGCTGGAAGGTCCGCTGGCGCTGGGCGGCGTTCCGGTTCACGAGGGGCCGGAAGGCCATCGGGTGGGTGAAGCTCCGCACCTCGTGCTCGACCTCGAACAGACGCGCCTTCGTGTCCGGGTCCACGATCCAGGTGAACCGGTACTGGTACGGGTCGCTCTCCTCGGCGACGAGGCCCCGCTCGGCGAGCCAGTCGTGCGGCCCGGAGAAGTTCGCGATGTAGATCGCGATGTGGTGGCCGTCGTAGGGCTCGATCGGCGCCGCGGTCTCCCGGAAGATCAGCTCCTGGCGGTGGCCCACCATGACGCGCGCCACGGCGCCCGACGCCTCCCGGGCCACGCTCGCCGGCGCGCCCATCACGGTGCGGTAGAAGCGCGCGATGCCGTCGGCGGCGCCGCCCGCCACCGGAAACTCCACGTACACCATGCCGAGCGTGAGCTCGCCCCACGCGCCCGGCGCGTAGCAGCGCAGCCGGTTGCCCCAGGGCGAGGTGACGGCGACGTGCTTGTCCTCGACGGTCCAGGCGAACCCCGTGCCGGCGAGCTGCTCGCGCACCGATTCGAGCCGCTGGACCAGGGTGTCGAGATCCGGCAGGACCAGGCCGACGACGCCGCGCAGCACCTGCGGCGTGTTGGTGGGCATGTGGAACTGCTGCTGCCCGATGTTGATCCACATGTTCTCGGTGCCGACCATGATGTAGGGGTCGCGCGTGAGCCCGAGCCCCTGCACGTAGAACGCGGTGGCGATCCGCTGGTCGGGGATCCGCACGTTCACGTGCTCCAGCGCCAGGATGTTGCCGATGTCCTCCGCCTTGCGGTCGAACGCTTGGGCCATCGCCCTCTCCCTATTTCACGATGTCCAGCAGCTCCACCTCGAACACGAGCGTCGTGCCGGGCTTGATCCGCGGCGGCCGGCCCTGGTCACCATACGCGATGTCGGACGGGCAGACCAGCCGGCTCTTGCCGCCGACCTTCATGAGCGGCACGCCCTCGCCCCAGCACTTGATCACGCCGTTCAGCGCGAACGTGATGGGCTCGCCGCGCTGCACGGAGCTGTCGAACACGCTCCCGTCGATGAACGTGCCGTGGTAGTGGACCTTCACCCGGTCGGTGGCCTTCGGCGCGGCGCCGGCACCGGCCTTGAGCGTGGTGATGACGAGGCCCGACGCGGTCTTGGTGGTGTTCTTGTCGGCCGCCGCTTTGTCGGCGAACGCCTGGCCCGCCTTCTTCTCCACCGCGGCGACGACGGCGGCGCGGCTGTGCTGGAGCCCCTGGATCTTCGGCCCGAAGGCCGTGAGGTCCACCTTTGGCTCCTTCTTGAGGACCGAGTCGGTGATGCCGGCCTTCACGGTCTCGAGGTCGGCGGCGCTCAGGCTGAACCCTGCGAGGTTCTGGCCCACGATGAGCCCGAGCGCGTAGAGGGTTTTCTGCTCATCGCTCTTGAGCTCCTGGGCCGTCGCGGCCGAGGCGCCGGCGAGGGCGAGCAGGACTGCCGACACGATGACGTGGCGCATGGAGCGTCCTTTCTGACGGGCGAGTTGAAGTAGGATAGGACGATCTTCTCACGGGAGGCGCCCGAATGCCCGACTCGATTCCGGCTCCGCTGATCATCGACACCCTCAAGGACGTGTTCCGCGAGGCGCGCGCGGCGCTCGCCGCCGAGGGCTGGCCGGCCCCGCCGCACCCGTGGCTCGGCTGGATCCTGAGCGTGCCCGACACCCACCAGAAGACGGTGCTGGCCGCGCTCGACAAGGAGGAGGCGATCCGCGTGCTGACCTGCGCGACGGAGGACGAGGCCAACGCGGTCGCGGCCGGGCTGTGGGCCGGCGGCGAGCCCTGCGTGCTGATGATCCAGCACGCCGGCCTCTACGCCTCGGTCAACACGCTGCGTGGCGTCGCGATGGACGGGCGCGTGCCGGTCTTCGCCATGATCGGCCTGCTCTCGCGGGAGCGCGACAAGGATCCGCGCGAGTCCCGCCACTCGATGGTCCGCTACTGCGAGCCGCTCCTCGACACCTTCGGCGTGCCGCACGCGCGCCTCGAGGGGCCCGACGACGTCCACCGCATCGGCGAGTACTACCGGCTGGCGCAGCAGCGCCGCGGGCCGGCGGCCGTGCTCGTCGGCCTGGAGACCAGCTGACATGCCGATCAAGCCCGAAGACGCGCTCCGCGCGATCGCCGCCGTCCGGGGCGACGCGATCTGCGTGCCCACGATGACGACGGCGCCGGCGTGGCGGACGATCGCGCCCGACGACCTCTCGGCGACCTGCGTCGGCTTCATGGGCGGCGCCAGCTCCCTCGGCCTCGGCCTGGCGCTGGCGCGCCCCGAGCGGCGCGTGCTCGTGTTCGACGGCGACGGCTCGCTCCTGATGCAGCTCGGCGCCCTCGCCACCAACGCGGGCGCGCGCGCCCGCAACTTCGTGCATTTCCTGTTCAAGAACGGCGTCTACCACACCTCGGGCGCCCAGGCCGTCCCCGGGCTCGACGTGGACTTCGGGCTGATGGCGAAGGGCGCCGGGTACCGCCGGACCTACGCGATCCACGAGCTGGAGGAGCTGAAGCGGCGGCTGCCGGCGCTCCTCACCGAGGAGGGGCCGCTGTTCGTCGAGCTCTCCACCGGCCTGGCCGACAAGACGCCGATGCAGGACCGCAGCGGCCGGCCCTTCCACGAGCAGATCGGGACGCTGCGCGGCCGGCTCAAGGGGACGCCGCGAGGCGGTTGACGGTGTCATGGGTGGCTCGCCATGTGGTGGCCGATGGTGTGGAGGTCGGCGCCGTCCCGCGGCGTCTCGTAGACGAACCGGCCCTCGAACATCACGACGATGCGGTCGGCCAGCTCGAGCAGCTCGTCGAGGTCCTCGCTGAGCAGCAGGACGGCGGCCCCGGCGTTGCGTGCCGCCATGATCCGGTTGCGGATCTCGGCGGTGGCGGCGACGTCGAGCCCGGCGCACGGGTTCTGCGCGATGAGCACGGCCACGTCACCGGACAGCTCGCGGGCCAGGACGGTCCGCTGCACGTTGCCGCCCGACAGCGCTTCGAGGCGCGTGTCCGGCCCCTGCGTCCTGATCCCGTACGCGTCGATCAGCGAGCGCGCCTGGCGCCGGAGCGCGCGCCGGCTGACCAGCCAGCCCCCCCGCGTGTTCGCCGGCTCGTCGAAGGTGCGGAACGCGAGGTTCTCGGCGACCGACATGCCGCGCACGCACGAGTTGTGGAGCGGCTCCTCCGTCAACACGAACACGCCGTGCCGGCGCATGTCGGTCCGCGTCCTCCGGTACGCCTCGCCGCGCACGCGGATCGCCCCCGATTCCGGCTCGCGCTGCCCGGCCAGGACCTCGACCAGCTCGCGCTGGCCGTTGCCCGACACGCCGGCGACCCCCACGATCTCGCCGGCGCGCACGACCCCCGACGCGTCGCGGACCGCGAGGAGCCCCTTGTCGTTGCGCACCGTGAGCGTCTCGAGCTCGAGGGCGACGGCCCCGCCCGGCCGGGCCGCCCGGGTCGCGGGCTCGGCGAGCGCGGCGGAGCCGATCATCATCCGCACGAGGTCCGGCCGGCTGAGGCCGGCGACCGGCCCGCCGCCCACCCGCCGCCCGGCGCGGAGAACGGTCACCTCGCGCGCGAACGCCAGGGCCTCGCGGAACTTGTGGGTGATGATGAGGACACTGAGCCGGTTCTCGGCGGTCAGCTCGCGCAGGATGCCGAGGACCTGGTCGGCCTCGTCCGGCGTGAGCACGCTCGTCGGCTCGTCGAGGATGAGGACGCGCCGCCCGAGGAAGAGCTGCTTGAGGATCTCGAGCTTCTGCTTCTGGCCGGCCGCCAGGCCGGCGACCGGCCGGTCGAGGTCGAGCGTGAACGGCATGCGCCGCTGGAACGCCTCGAGTCGCGCCCGCTCCTCGGCCCAGCGGATGACCGCGGGAAGATCCGCGCGCCCCAGGATCAGGTTCTCGGCGGCCGACATGCTCGGCACCAGCGTGAAGTGCTGGTACACCATCCCGAAGCCGAGCGCGTGGGCCTGACGGGGATTGACGACGACGTGCTCGTGGCCGTCCACCAGGAGCCGGCCGGCGTCCGGCCGGTGATAGCCCATGATGCACTTCACGAGGGTGCTCTTGCCGGCGCCGTTCTGGCCGAGGATCGCGTGAAAGCTCCCCGGAGCGAGCGTCAGCGACACGTCGTCGAGCGCGCGCAGGTCGCCGAAGCGCTTGGTCATCCCGATGACCTCGACGGCGGGCGGCGTCGCGGGCGGCGTCAGGGACGTCACCGGCTGATCGTCAGCTCGCTCGGCGCGCCCACCAGCGTGTGCCTGGTGGACGAGCTGTAGACGAGCA
Organism: Candidatus Rokuibacteriota bacterium; assembly: GCA_016179875.1. Lineage (GTDB taxonomy): Bacteria > Methylomirabilota > Methylomirabilia > Rokubacteriales > CSP1-6 > GWA2-73-35. The sequence goes on from JACPCH010000190.1 coordinate 5,767, forward strand.
GGCCGAGCGTCAGGACGTACGGTGCGGCGCCGTACAGGTAGTAGTTGGTCGTCACCCCGACCGACTGGAGCGCGGGGCCGAGCGCGGTGGCGCCTCCGAACAGCAGCGACGCGTAGAAGCAGGCCATCGGATCCCACCGGGCGAAGATCACGAGGGCGATGGCCATCAGGCCCTGGCCGCTCGACAGCGCCTCGTTCCACGTTCCCGGGTACTGGAGGGACAGGAACGAGCCGCCGACACCGGCGAGGAAGCCTCCGGCCACGGTCGCCAGCGTTCGCACGAGGCTCACCGGCCAGCCGAGGGCCTTCGCGGCGTCGGAGTTGTCGCCCACGGTCCGGACGACGAGCCCCCACTTCGTGTTCCCGAGCGCCCACCGGAGGACGGGCGCCAGCACCGCCCCGGCGACGAAGAGCGGGCTGACGTCGAGCGCGGCGCGCACCTGCGGGGAGGCGCTCCAGGCGCCGAAGGCCAGGTGCGGCAGCCGCGGCGCGACGGGCTCGATGAAGGGCTTGCCCAGATAGAACGCCAGCCCGGTGCCGAGCAGGAACAGCGCGATGCCCATCGCGACGTCGTTCACCCGCGCCAGGCCGCAGACCGCGCCGTGCCCGAGGCCGAATCCCGCGCCGGCCACGCCGGCGACCAGCACCCCGAGCCAGGGCGAGCCGCTGAGGTGGGCCACGCCGTAGGCGCTCATGGCGCCCAGCACGAGCGTGCCCTCGAGGCCCAGATTGACACGCCCGCTCTTCTCGGTGAGCGTCTCGCCGAGGCTGACGAAGAGGTACGGCGTGGAGACGCGGACGGCGCCACCGGCCACCGCGACGAGGACGCCCGCCCACCCCAGCTCCGTCATGGCCGCCGGAAGACCCGCAGCCGCCCGTAGAGCGTGGTGCTGGCCAGGACGGCGACGAAGAGGAGGCCGCGCAGCACCAGCGTGGCGGCATCCGGCAGACCGAAGCGCCGCTGCAGGAGGCCGCCGCTCGCCGAGATCCCGCCGAGGAGGACGGAGACGAACACGATCGCCAGCGGGTTCTGCCGCGCGAGGAACGCGACGAGGATGCCGGCGTAGCCGTAGCCGACGACCAGCGAGGAGCTGGCGAAGCCGTGGACGGCGACGACCTCCACGGCGCCCGCGAGCCCGGCGGCGGCGCCCCCGAGGAAGCACGCGACGAGCACCATGGCGCCGACGGGCAGGCCCGCCATGCGGGCGGCGCGGACGTTGCCGCCGAGGATGTCCACCGCGAAGCCGAACGTCGTGCGTCGCATCAGGACCCACAGCAGCGCGCACGCGGCCACGCCGAAGGCGAGCCCCCAGTGAACGCTCGTGCCGGGCACGTCGCCGATCCGGAGGTGCTCGCCGAGGCTCCAGCTCGCCGGCTTCAGCACCTGGGCGAAGTCACGGATCGGCCCGGTGATCAGATGGTTCAAGACCGCGATGGCGATGTAGTTGAGGAGAAGCGTCGAGATGGTCTCGTTCACCCCGCGCCAGTGACGCAGGGCGCCGGCGGCTCCGACCCAGAGGCCTCCGGCCACCGCGCCCGCCGCGCACAGGAGCGCGATGCCGAGCGGCGCGGGCGCGCCCGCCAGCGGCACGCCCGCGAGCACGGTGGCGAGGCCGCCGATCACGAGGGCCCCCTCACCCCCGATCACCAGGAGCCCGGCGCGTGCCGGCACGGCCGTGCACAGAGCCGTGAGCATCAGCGGCGCGGCCTGGGTGAGCGTGTTCTGGACCGCGAACCATGTGCCGAAGGCGCCGACGTAGAGGACGCGGTACACCTCCAGGGGATCGAGGCCGCGCGCGGCGGCGAAGCCGCCGAACAGCAACAGGGCGACGAGGACGGCGGCGGTGGAAATCGCCGCCGTCTCCACGCTGGACCGGATGGTCACCGGGTGCGGGACCGGGCTACTTCTTGAGGCCCGTCTTCCCGATCGCGCCCTCGACGAGGAAGTTCACCGCGAGCTTGAACTTGTTGTCGTCGTTGGCGATCACCTGGCCGTCCTTCAGAACGACGTTGCCCTCGTTGTCCTTGAGCGGGCCCCGGTAGAGCTTGACGCTGTCGTCGGCGAAGCCCTGGCGGATCTTGAGGATCTTCGCCCGCACGTCCTCCGGCACCGCCCGGCCGAACGGGCTGATCGCCACCATGTCCTGGCGGAAGCCGCCGCGCAGGAGGTTCGGGTATTGCCCGCCCGTCTGCCATGCCTGCACGAACCGCCCGCCGGCCGCCCAGTTCCACTCGGCGCCGGTCAGGAAGCCCCGCGGCGCCAGCTCGCTCAGGTCCGTGTGGTAGCCGCAGGTGTAGATGCCGCGGCGCTCCGAGTTCTCGACGACGACCTTCGCGCTGTCCACGTTGGCCACGATCACGTCCACGCCCTGGTCGATCAGGCTGCCGGTGACCTCCGCCTCCCTGACCGGATTGTTCCAGTCACCCGTGATCACCACCTGGCAGGTGACCTTCGGATTGACGGACCGCGCGCCCAGGATGAACCCGTTGCAGTTGTTGAAGATGAAATAGAGGGGCTTGCTGCCGAGGAAGCCGATCTTCCCCGTCTTCGTCATGTGTCCGGCGGCGACGCCGCAGAGGTAGTGGGGCTCCTCCATGTAGCCGCGATACCCGATCGTGTTCTTCGGGTCGCCCTCCTTCCACAGGGCGCCGATGTGCGGGAACAGGACGTCGGGGTACTTCCGGGCGATCTTCAACACGTGCGGCCAGTATCCGAACGACGTCGCGAAGACCGCCCGGGCGCCGTCCTGCTGGATCATTCCCTCCATCACCTTCTCGACCTCGACGGTCTCGGGCACGTTCTCCTGCTCGACGATCTTCACCCCCTCGAGCCGGGCGATCTTCTTCGCGGCGACGGCGTGCGCCTGGTTCCAGCCGTAATCGTTGCGGGGTCCGACGTAGATGAAGCCCGCCGTGATCGGCTTCACGGCGGCGCCGGCGTCCTGACCGGACACGAGGTCCGAGAAGACGCCGGCCGCGACGGCGCCCCCGGCGGTCGCGAGCAGCTGGCGGCGGGTGAGCCTCGGGCGTTCGGTCATCGGCGCTCCTCCTCTGGTTCCTGGGGTTCGGGGACGGTCGGGCCGTCGCCGGCGACGGTCGTGCGGCGCATGACGCGGCGGTGCTTCGTCTCGTCCCACGGCCGGCCCCGGTGGAGCACGCAGCGGTTGTCCCACATCACCAGGTCGCCGGCGCGCCACCGGTGCCGGTAGACGAGGGCGGGCCGGGTGGCGAACTCGAGCAGCTCGCGGAGCAGCGCGCGGCCCTCCGCGACGGGCCGGCCGACGATGTGCGAGGCGTGCGAGCCGAGATAGAGCGACCGGCGCCCCGTGGCCGGATGCGTGCGCACGAGCGCCTGCCGCACCGGCGGCACCGTCACCGCGTCGTCCGGCGGATACGCGTAGCCGATCAGGCCGCGCGAGTACACGATGCTGTGCTCGGCCACGAGGCCCTCGAGGCCGCGCCGCCGAGCCTCCGGCAGCGCGTCCCACGCCGCGCGCAGGTCCGCGTACTCCGTCTCGCCGCCCTCGGGCGGCACCTCGCGCGCGTGCAGGAGCGAGGCCATGGCGGGCACGCGCTTGAACGAGCTGTCGCTGTGCCAGAGCTGGTTGCCGGCGTTGTAGCGGGCCCGCTCGTCCGCCGGGTCGAGCATCCGGCCGTGCTCGTCGAGGTTGGAGATGTCCGAGATCTCCGGGCGGCTCACGCTGCGCGGGAGGTGGCTCCGGATGCTCCTCTCCAGCGGGCCGAAGCGAAGCGAGAACGCGATCTGCCGCTCCTCGTCGAGGTCCTGGCCGGGGAACACGAGCACCGCGTGCTCGTTGAACGCGTCCAGGATCCGCCCGAACACCGCGTCGTCGAGGGGCCGCGCCAGATCGACGCCGCGCACCTCCGCGGCGAAATGCGGGTGCAGCCGCTGCAGCTCGAGCCGCGCCGTCGCGATGGTCATGCGCGCCCCCCGAGGATCATGTAGGTGGCCCGGCCGACGGCGACGAGCTTGCCCTCGCCGTCGGTGATCGCGGTCTCGCCGAAGGCGATCGTCCGGCCGGCGCGGAGGATCCGGCCCTCGGCGACGAGCGCGTCGCCGCTCCCGGCGCCGAGGAAGCTCACGTTCAGGTCGAGCGTCGTCTGGCCCACGCCGCCCTCGGCGGCCGCGTGGAGCGTGGCCAGCGCGCCGCCGACGGCCATGTCCACGAGCGCGCTCAGCACGCCGCCGTGGACCGGGGCGCCGGCCGCGTTCCGGAGCCCGTCGCGTACCGTGACGCGCAGCCTGACCCACCCCGGCTTCGCGTCCTCGACCTCGACGCCGAGGGTGCGCCAGAACAGGTTGGCCTGCGTGCGCTCGCGGACGGTGGCCAGCGGATCGTCGGGCACGGCTCCTCAGCCTCCTCGGGGCGCGATGATAACACCATCACGCGGTCTGCTTGTGGCAGGGCGGGGAATGCTGGCAAGCTAGCGGACCGGGAGGCTCGTGGCATGCGCGAGACGCGGTGGGGGCTGACGGTGCCGGTAGAGGGCTTCGCGCTCACCGAGCACGCCGAGCTGGCGCGCGAGGCGGAAGCGCTCGGCTACAGCGACGCGTGGTCGTTCGAGGCGGACGGCGTGGACGGTTTCACGCCGCTCGCTGTCGTCGGCGGCGCCACGCGGATGCGCGTCGGGATCGCGATCGCCAACGTGTTCACGCGGGGGCCGGCCACGCTCGCCTCCTGCGCGGCCGGCCTCGCCGACCTCGCCCCGGGGCGCTTCTGCCTCGGCGTGGGCGCCGGCTCCCAGGTGATCGTCGAGGCCTGGAACGGCCTGCGCTTCACGAAGCCGCTCACGCGCGTGCGCGAGACGGTGCAATTCTTGAGGGCCGCGCTGGCCGGCGAGCGCGTGGTCTTCAAGGGCGAGACGTTCAGCGTGGACGGCTTCCGGCTTTCGCGGCCGCCGGCCGCCCCGGTGCCGATCCACGTCGCGGCGCTCCGGCCGGGGATGCTGCGGGTGGCGGGCGAGCTCGGTGACGGCGCGGTCCTCAACTGGCTCACGGCGGAGGACGTGCCGAAGTCCGTCGCGATCGTGCGCGAGGCGGCGGCGAAGGCCGGGCGCGACCCGGCGAGCGTCGAGATCGTGGCGCGGCTCTTCGTCAACCTCGATCCGCCCTCACCCGAGGCCGACACCGCCGTGCGGCGGCACGTCACCGCGTACCTGAACGTGCCGGTGTACGCCGCGTTCCACGAGTGGCTCGGGCGCGGCGGCGAGCTCCAACCGATGTGGCAGGCCTGGCGCGCGGGCGACCGCAAGGCGGCGGTGGCCGCCGTGCCGGCGCGGGTGCTGGACGCCCTGATCCTGCGCGGCTCGCCCGACGCGATCCGCGCCGGGCTCCGGCGCTACCTCGCCGCCGGCGTGGACACCGCGGTCCTCGCGCTCGGCTCGGCCGAGCCCGACCCCGCGAAGCGCCGCGAGGCGCTGCGCGCCGCGCTGCGCGCGCTCGCGCCCACGCAGGAGTAGGACGACGCGCCCCAGTGGGGCGCTGTTGCCACGCCGCGCGAGATCCCCGCGTCCCAAGCGTCCGTTTTCCCTGCGCTCGCGGCCGGCACGTCCCCTGCAACGAGCTTCGGCTGTGAGGGGGAGCCCATGAAATCTGCGCTCGTTTCCAACTGGTGGATGCTGGCGGTGCGGGGTGTCCTGGCGGTCCTGTTCGCCCTCGCGGCCCTGGTCTGGGCCCGGGTCACGCTCGGCGAGTTCGTGCTGCTCTTCGGCTCCTATCTGCTGCTCGATGGTCTCCTGGCCGTTGCGTCCGCCCTCCGGTCGGCAGAGCGCTTCAGCCAGGCATGGCCGCTCCTTCTGGAGGGCGCGGTGAGCGTCGTCCTGGGCGTGCTGGCCTGGGTGTCGCCCCATATCTCCTGGGCGGTGCTGTTCCTGATCGCCAGCTGGGGCATCATCACCGGCGTCCTCGAGATCGTCGCGGCCGTCGGGTTGCGCCCCGACCTGACCAGCCAGTGGCTGCTGGCGCTCAGCGGCGTGTCGTCGCTGGTGCTGGGCATGCTGCTGCTGGCGCTGCCCGGCGCAGGCTCCGTCTGGGTGGTCCGGATCGTCGGCGTCTACGCGCTGACCTTCGGGGTGCTGCTCGTCGCCGCGGCGTTCCGTCTCCGCGGAGGGCGAGGGCCAGGAGCTGCTCGATGTCCCACGCGTCCTGGGGGCCTCCGGCGTAGAGCTTGAGGAGAACGAGCCCGGCGCGATCGGCGACCGGGATGCGGACGTCCTCGACGACCGAGTCTGCGCGGCCAGCGCGGCGGCACCGATGACGGCGAACGGATCCCGCGGCGCCGGAGAATCTCGGCCACGCGGGAGAGCAGGCTCAGCCGATCAGCTCCTGCAGACAGCGGGACGGCCGCCGGCCGGCCTGGCGCTGGCGCTCGAGGCGCCGCGCGGCTTCCTCGCGCGTGAGCGGCGGATGGTGCGCCGACCGGAAGATCTCGAGATCCCGCGCCCCCAGCTCGAGCGCCAGGGCGACGCGCTCGGCGGGCGTCAGCGCCAGGAGCGCGGCGCGGTCCTCGACGCGCAGCCGGTCGGCGACGCTGCGCATGGCGGCTAGACGCTCGGGGACGAGCCCACGACGCTCACGAACGACACGCACTCGCCCGGCGCGCCGCCGAGGTTGTGGGTGAGGGCGAGCGTCCGGCCGCGCGCGATGGACGCGATCTGGCGCGGGCCCGCCTCGCCGCGGAGCTGGAGCAGCATGCGGAGGCCCGAGGCGCCGATCGGGTGGCCGAAGGACTTGAGCCCGCCGTCGGGGTTCACGGCCAGCTCGCCGTCGAGGTCGAAGGTGCCCGCCAGCACCTCCTTCCACGCGGTGCCGCGCGCGGCGAAGCCGAGGTCCTCCATCAGCACCAACTCGGTCGGCGTGAAGCAGTCGTGGACCTCGGCCATCGCCAGCTCCGCCCGCGGATCTTTGATGCCGGCCTGGGCGTAGGCGTCCACCGCCGAGGCGACGACCTCGGGGAACGTGGTGTAGTCGTAGTCCGGGTCGATCGGGCCGGCCGCCGGCCCGGCGATGAAGGAGAGCGCCTTCACGAACAGGGGCTTGTCGGTGTAGCGATGCGCGTCCTCGGCGCGCACGATGACGGCCGCCGCCGAGCCGTCGCTGACGCCCGAGCAGTCGAAGATCCCGAGCGGGCCCGCCACCAGCGGCGAGCACGCGATCGTCTCCTTCGGCACTTCCTTCTTGAACTGGGCGCGCGGGTTGAGCGCGCCGTTCTTGTGGTTCTTCCAGGCGATCCGCGTCATCACGTCCTTG
>JACPCH010000191.1 GCA_016179875.1 Candidatus Rokuibacteriota bacterium
GCCCTGCGCGACGAGGCGCGCGCCGGGCAGCCGTTGCGCCACGCTCCGCGCCGGCGGCCGGACGCTCACCAGCCACACGCGGCCCCGCGCCCACGCCTCGCGGAGCCGCGGCTCGTCCCAGAACAGCGCGCGCGCCTCGGGGCGCCCGGCGCCGAAGCCCAGCACGCTGCGGCGGCCGTCCACGATCACCGGGCGCCAACCCGCGTACCATTCGAGCGCGCCCGAGCTCTCGAGCGGGCCCTCGTGCGCGACGACGTCCCCGGGCGCGGCCCGCGCGGCGACGAGGCGCCCCGTATCGCGCACCGCCCGGTGCGCCGATACCAGCGACAGCGCCGCGGCCACCGACGGGAGCACGCCGACCATCGTCGCGAGCACGACGAACGCGGCGATCCCGGGCCGCCCGAGCCGCCGCCACGCCAGCGCGCACACCGTCGCCGCCAGCGCCCCCGCCGCGAAGACCAGCGCGGTCGCGCCGACGAGCGGCCGGAACGCCTCCCAGGCCGGGACGGGCGCCGCGGCGCCGGCGGCCGCGCTCTTGCGCGTCGCCACGTCCGCCGCGCCCAGCACGTCGGCGACGAAGCGCGCGCCGTCGCTCGCCCAGAAGAGCGCGCAGGCCAGGGCCAGGGCGGCGAAGAGCGCCGCGTGGAGCGCGACGAGCCCCCGGCCCGGCCGCTCCCAGCCCCGCGCGGCCAGCAGCGCGAGCGCGAAGTAGGCCGGCAGGCCGTAGTGCGGCAGGCGGAAGCGCGACAGGGCCGTCAGCGCGAGCACGCCGACGGCCCAGAGGGCGAGCGTCACCCACGGCAGCTCCGCGGGCTCGCGCCAGGCGCGGCGGCGCCCGAGCCCCCACACCGTGCGCGCCGCCGGAATCACCCAGGGCGTCGCCCCCAGGAGCGCGACGGCGACAAACTGCGGCGCGGAGAGCGGGACGTCCTCGTCGGGGAACCAGCGCGCCTGCAGGACGTTCAGGACGTGGTTGTCCACGACCGTGTACCAGACGAACCCCGGCGTCCGCAGCTCGACGAGGGCCCACCAGCCGACGCCGAGGACCAGGCACGCGAGCACGCCCGGCCACGGCAGCCAGCGCGCCACCGGCCGCGCCCGGCCGCCGAGGACGAGCGCGGCGCCGAGGGCCAGGGGCGAGACGAGCGCGCCGAGGGGATCCTTGGCGAGCCCGGCCAGCCCGAAGCAGGCCAGCCCGGCGACGACGCGCGCGCGGCGGCCGTCGGTCACGCCGGTCAGGCACAGGGCGAACCCGAGCGCGAGGAACGCCACGAACAGCGACTCGGGCCGGACGTAGCGGCCGTAGGCGAAGAAGCCGGCGCTCGTGAGGAGCGCCAGGCCGGCCAGGAGGCCGCCCCGCGGCCCGAGCAGGCGCGCGCCGAGCCAGGCGGTCGCGCCGACGGCGAGGAGCGCCGCGAGCGCCGGCACCGCGCGGGCCGTCCCCTCGCGGGCGCCGGCCACCCGGAACGCGCGGGCGAGCAGCACGTAGAGGAGCGGCGGCTTGTCGAGGTAGCTCACGCCGTTCAGGGTGAGCGCGAACGGATCGCCCGAGATCATGAGCTCGCGCGCGATCTCGGCGTGCATCCCCTCGCCCGGGTCGTCGAACGGCGCCCGGCCGAGGCCGGCGAAGAGCAGCGGCGCCGAGGCCAGGACGGCGACCAGGGCCGCCGCGAGCGCCCGGCGCCGCGGGTTCCGAAAGCCTGAAGGACTCGGCACGCGGGATCCCGTTGGGGGGTATCGAGGGGAGCGGCGGTCGCTCCCCCCGATGATACTCAACTCCGCGAGACCAGCGCGACGCCGACCACGATGAAGCCGATGCCGGCCCAGCGCGCCGGCGTCACCACCTCGGCGAGCAGGAGCTGCGCCAGGAGCGCCACGACGATGTAGTCGATCGCGGTCATCGGCAGCACCTGGCTCACGTTGGCGCGCGAGAGCAGGGTCAGGTACATGAAGAAGAACGTGGCCTGGAGCGCCACGCCCAGGAGCAGCCACGGGTTCGAGACGGCGCGGCCGACCATGCCGCCGAGGTGCGCGGCCGGCGCCTCCGTCAGGTCGCCGACGGTCTTCATCCCCTTCGAGAGCAGCACGTGGCCGGTGCCCCCGATGATCGCCGCGATCAGCACCAACACCATGGTCTTGAGCATTAGAGTGACTTTCCGATCGCCGAGAGCACGCTCTTCTCGACGGTCTGGTCCTGGGTGGTCACCGGCTCGTCCTTGTCCATCCAGAGGATCCGCTCCCGCTTGAAGACGCTCCGCTCGACGGTGATCGTCGTGCGGTTGTCGCCCGCCGCCTTGAGGTGGATCCGGAGCCGGTGGCGGGTCCCCCTGGCGTACACGCCGTAGTCCTCGCCCTCGACGCGGCGCGAGTCCGTCGTGATCCAGCCGATCGCGCGGTCGGCCTTGTCGATGTCCCAGCCGAGGTGCTTCAGCACCGCCTCGGTCGTGCTCCACGCGCGCTCCACCGGCACCGGGAACGTCTGCGCGACCGGCTCGGCCGCGAGCGCCGGCGCCGCGACGCCGAGCCAGAATGCCATCGCCCACCCGAGTCGCCTCATTCAATCCTCCCTCGCTCCTGGTTCACGCCGCCTCCAGCACGCCGCCGGCGAGCCGGTACACCGCGGTGGCGCCGCCGACGGCGGCCGGCCGGTGGGTCACCACCACCACGGCCCCGCCCGCCTCCGCCCGGCGCCGGAGCGCCCCGAGGATCACGGCGCCGCTCGCGTCATCCAGATTGCCCGTCGGCTCGTCCGCGAGCAAGAGCGGCGGATCGTTGAGCACCGCGCGGCAGACGGCCACGCGCTGCTGCTCGCCGCCCGAGAGCTGCGCCGGGTAGTGGTCGCGGCGCTCGAGCACGCCGAGCGCCTCCATCAGCGCCTCGGCCCGCCGCCGCGCCTCGCCCGCCGGCCGGCCGACGTAGCGGGCGGCCAGCAGCACGTTCTCGAGCGCCGTGAGCCCGGGCAGCAGGTGGAACGCCTGGAACACGAAGCCCACGCATCGCCCGCGGGCGCGACTCTTCCCGGCGCGCCCGAGCCCGCTCACCCGGACGTCGTCGAACCAGGTCTCGCCGGCGTCGGCGTCCTCGAGGAGGCCGAGCAGGTTCAGCAGCGTGCTCTTGCCCGAGCCCGAGGGCCCGCTGACGACGGCCAGGTCCCCGGCCTTGACCGCGAGGTCCACCCCGGCCAGCACCGGCAGCGCGGCGCCCGAGGGCGCGCGGTACGACTTGACCAGGCCGGCGGCGCGCAGCATTCAGGCGCCCCGCCGGATCGCCTCGGCCGGCGAGAGGCTCACGACCCGCGCCGTGGCGTAGATCGCCGCGGCCCCGCCCAGCAGCACGGAGAAGCCGAGCGCGCCGGCCAGGAGCCGCGGCGAGAAGTGGAAGAGCTGCTGGCCCGAGCGCGCGGCCCAGCCGTCGATGGCCCAGCCGAGCCCGAGCGCGAGCGCGACGCCGCCGAGCCCGCCGGCGAGCGTCACCGCGAGCGCCTCGCCGAGCACCTCGCGGCCCAGCTGCAGGTCGGTCGCGCCGAGCGCGCGCTTGACGCCGAAGTCGCGGATGCGCTCGAAGACGGCGGCCGCCATCGTGTTGGCGAGCGACAGGCCGCCGATCGCGAGCGCGAGCGCGCCGATTCCGACCAGCAGGGCCGAGAAGAACGCGGTGGACGCCCGCAGGAGGCCGGACAGCTCGCTCGGGAGCTGGACGTTGACCCCCGGGACCGTCTCCCGGATGCGCCGCGCGACCACGTCGGGGTCCTCGCCGTCCCGCCAGCCGACGGCGGCGCCGGTGTTCAGGTCGCCGGCGGTGAGGGCCGCGGCGCCCGAGGCCAGGAGCGTCTGGAGGAGGCGGTCCTTGGCCACCCACTGCTCGCGCGCGTCGGCGATCGGGACGATGACGAAGCGGTCGGGCGCGGTCAGCGTGCGCTCGAGGACGCCGACCACCTCGTAGGCGTCGCCCTCGAGCGTGAGGCGGCTCCCGACGCCGAGGCCGCGCGCGGCGGCGAACGAGGCGCCGAGCACCGCCACCTTCCGGTCGCCGGCCCGGAGGAAGCGGCCGGCACGCACCGGCAGCTCGCGGTAGTGACGGTTCGGCATCGGCACCGTGAGGTCGAGCCCCAGCACCAGCTCCTGCGTGAGCGTCATGAACTGGGAGACCGACGGGTTGAGCGGCAGCAGCACTTGTGATTGGACGCCCGCGACGCCCGGCACCCCGGCGAGCGCCCGCACCGCCGCGCCCGGCAGGAGGCCGCCCGCCGTGAAGCCGGCGCCCATGCCCATGCCCCGGCCGGCCACCGAGATCTGGCCGAGCACGAAGCGGTCGCCGCCCTCGATGAAGCGCACGATGCGCTCGCTCATCGCGCCGAGCGCCACGAGCCCGCCGACGCCGATCGCGATGCCCGCGATCGTGAACGCGTAGCCGCGCAGCACCCGCGTCATCTCCGAGCCATTTCACCGCTCGCCTCGGCCGGCGGGGCCCCAGCCCCGCGACGGCCTGCGGCTCGCACGCCCCTCATCGTCCGCTCGCCTCGGCCGGCGGGGCCCCAGCCCCGCGACGGCCTGCGGCTCGCACTACCATTCGAGCCTCGACTCGACCGGGCGGCCGGCGCGGCGGCGCGCCCAGAGATTCACGCGGGCGAGGCCGAACAGGAGCGCGAGCGACAGGCGCGTGCGCCAGCGCATGCCGAGGAACGAGCCGCCCGACAGCACGCTCAGCACCGCGTCCACCATGCCCAGGCGCTCCCGCGGCTGCAGGAACAGCTCGAGGAACGCCGGCTCGTAGTACTTGTGGATGAACGCGAAGAACGGCCGGAGCCCGCGCCACACCTGCGCCTCGTAGGCCGAGAAGCGCGCGGCGGCGAACCGGCCGTCGGCGAGCGCCGGCAGGATCGCGCGCGCCGCCAGCTCCCCCGTCTGGAGCGCGATGTGCACGCCGCCCGAGAAGATCGGGTCCACGAACGCGATCGCGTCGCCGACCGCGACGAACCGGTCGCCGACGACCGGGCGGTTCCGATAGGCGAAGTTCGCCTGCGTGTGGATCCCGGTCACGCGCTCGGCGCCGGCCAGCTGCGCCGCCACGCGGCGGCAGCGGCCGATCATCTCGGCGTAGAGCGCCTCGGGCGGGCCGGGAAACGCCCGGACGGTCCTCGCGTGCAGGACGCCGCCGACGCTCGTGAGGTCACCGGCGAACGGGATCCACCAGAACCAGCCGTCCTCGAAGACGTAGATGCGGATGTTGCCCTCGTCCCGGCCCGGGGCGCGCCAGGCGCCCTTGAAGTGCGCGACCAGCGCGACCTTGCCCAGGTTCGGCACGCGCTCGCTCGCGCCGACGCGCCGGGCGTGACGCCGTCGGCGTCCACGGCGAACGCCTCGACCGCCGCCGGCTGGCGCACGTCCACCCCCTGCTTCTTCGCGTGCTCGAGCAGCAGCGCGTCGAACTCCGCGCGCGGCACCTGGTACGAGTAGCTCGGCCACGGCTTGCCGGCGAGGAAGTAGAAGGTGCGCTCGAGCCCCGACTCCTGGTCGTGGAAGGTCGCCCCGTACTTCACCTGGAAGCCGCGCTCGGCCAGGGTCGCGCGGACGCCGAGGCGCTCGAGGATCGGCAGCGTCGCGGGCAGGAGCGACTCGCCCACGTGGAAGCGCGGAAACGGCTCGCGCTCGAAGAGGAGCACGCGCCGCCCGGCGCGCGCCAGGAACGTCGCCGCCGACGCCCCGCCCGGGCCGCCGCCGACGACGACGACGTCCCAGCGCTCGGCGGCCGTCATCGCGAGGGCTGCGCCGGCGCGACGAGCGGCGCCCCCGGCGCGGGGGCGGCCTCGAGCCGGTCCTGGGCGCACACCCGCGCGACGAGCGGCGAGACCACGTCGGGCAGCCGGCGCCCGGCGACGGCCTGGAGCGCGAGCAGCGGGAGCAGGACCGGCGTCGCCAGGGTCGCCCGCGCGGCGACCGCCGCGCGCCGCCGCCGGGGATGGCGCCACAGCTCGGCCAGCTCCGACGTCACGCGATGGAACACCGAGCCGCCGATCGCGGGCGCCCAGAGCCCCGGCGCCCCCGCGTAGGGCGCGGCGTCCTCGAGCATCGCGGCGTGCCGGCGCCGGCGCCGCTCGCGGGTGAACGGCGCGCCGAGCGCCCCGAGCGCGGCGCGCGCCTCCACCTTCCAGCGGGCGAGCGCCCGGCCGGCCAGGTAGGCGCCGATCGCCACGCCGTCCCCTAGCGGGCGGAAGCGGCTCCGCCGCGCGGCCCGCGGGATCGCCGCCACCGGCACCTCGCGCACGCGCCAGCCGCACGCGGCCGCCGCGACCAGCACCTCGGTCTCGAAGACGAAGCCGCCGCCGCGCGGCTCGACGTCGTCGAACAGCTCGATCGGGTACGCGCGGAAGCCCGACTGCGTGTCGCGCACCGCGAGCCCGCTCGTCCAGCTCACGAAGAATCCGGCGACGCGGATCGCGTTGAGCCGGTCCGCGGGCAGCGCCGCGCCGGCGCCGAGCCGGCTGCCCACGATGATCGCGCGCGGCGCCGCCCGCGCCGCGTCCAGGAGCGCCGCGAGGTCGGCCGGGTCGTGCTGGCCGTCGCCGTCGAGGGTCACGACGAGCGTGGCGCCGCGGCGCCGCGCCGCCGCCACGCCCGTGCGGATCGCCTGGCCCTTGCCGAGCCGCTTCGGGTGGCGGATCACCTCCGCGCCGGCCCGCGCCGCGACGGCCGCGGTGGCGTCATTGGAGCCGTCGTCCACCACGAGCACGGGGGCGTGCGCGCGCGCGGCGGCCACGACGGCCCCGAGCGTCGGCGCCTCGTCGTACGCGGGGATGACGACGAGCGGCGAAAAGGCTCTCATCGCACGACCAGCGCCACGTGGGTGCCGCCGCGGGCCAGCGCGTGGACCAGGCCGGGCGCCCCGCTCGCGGCCGCGCGCCGCGCGGCGGCCGCCACCGCGAGGGCGCCGAGGCCCGAGTGGCGGCCGATCGGCGGGTGGAACGACACGAGCGGCGGGCGGTGCGGCGCGAGCGCCGCCGCGATCACGTCGCGCTCCCACCGGTCGCGCGGCCCGTCTCCGCTCGCCGAGGGGTAGACCGCGCCCACCGCGCCGGCCGGCACGCCGGCCTCCTCGAGCGCGCCGGCGATCGCCCGCGACGCCGCGCGCCGGCCGACGCCGTCGGGCCGCGCCGGCAGCGCGCGCCAGGCGGCGCCGGCCAGCTCGCCGAGGACGCGCGCGCCGCGCCGCCGCGCGGCCGGAAGCGACTCGAGCACCACGAACCCCGCGCCCTCGCCGCGGACGTCGGCGCCGGCGCCGAGCGCGCCGAGCGTCTCCAGCAGGAGCGGATCGAGCTGGTCCACGCCGCCCGCCAGCGCCGCCTCGACGCGGCCGGCGCGCACCGCGGCCGCCGCGCGCGCGATCGCGAGCTCGCCCGCCACGGTCGGGGCGTTGAGCGTCAGCGACAGCTCGCGCGCGGTCACCGCGATCGCGGTCGCGGCGGCCATCGTGTTCATCACGGTGTGGGGGAAGAGCAGCGCCGACAGCCCCGCGGGCCCGCGCGCGAGATAGCCGTCCACGAACTCGATCGTCGAGCGGAGATCACCCCACTCGGTGCCCACGACGAGGCCGAGCGGGGCGCCCGCCGCGAGCCCGGCGTCGGCGAGGGCGAGCCGGGCCGCGGCGACGGTGAGCTGGCACACCCGCGACAGGCGCCGGGACTCGGTCTCGTCGATCAGGGCGCCGAGCGCGATCGCCCCGCCGGGGGCCGGCGCGTCGAGCCAGCGGGCGAGCGTGTCCGTCCTGCCGACGACCGCGGCGTTGACGAGCCCGACGCCCGTGATCGCGACCCGGGTCACGGGCGCCGGAACAGGAGCGTCACGTTCTGGCCGCCGAAGCCGAACGAGTTGGAGATGGCGACGTCCACGCCGGCCTCGCGCGCCACCCG
Source organism: Candidatus Rokuibacteriota bacterium (assembly GCA_016179875.1). GTDB lineage: Bacteria > Methylomirabilota > Methylomirabilia > Rokubacteriales > CSP1-6 > GWA2-73-35. The sequence continues at coordinate 7,907 of JACPCH010000191.1, forward strand.
GGGCACGCAGTCGAACGCCACGTCGGCGTCGGGCGTCCGCAGGTTGGCCGTCGGCGGGATCAGCTCGTGCGCGAGCGCCTGCACCGTCGCCACCGCCTCCAGGGCGCCGGCGGCGGCCATCGTGTGGCCGATCATGGACTTGGTCGAGCTGACCAGGAGCCGCCCCTCGCCGAACACCGCGCGGATCGCGTGCGCCTCGATCCGGTCGTTCTGCGGCGTCGCCGTGCCGTGGGCATTGACGTAGCCGACCGCGCCGGGCCCGACGCCGGCGGCCGCCAGCGCCGCGCGCATCGCCCGCGCCATCCCCTCGCCGTCCGGGTGCGGCGACGTGACGTGGTACGCGTCGGTCGTCATGCCGTAGCCGGCCAGCTCGGCGTAGACGCGGGCGCCGCGCGCCCGCGCGTGGTCGGGGTCCTCGAGCACGACGAAGGCGGCGCCCTCGCCGACGGACATGCCCCGGCGGTCGCGGTCGAACGGGCGGCAGGGCTCGGCGTCGAGGAGCTTCAACGCGTTGAAGCCCATGAAGCAGATGCGCGTGAGCGCGTCCACGCCGCCCGCGAGCACCAGCGGCGTCACGCCGTCGTCGATGAGGTCGGCGCCGAGCGCGAGGGCCGCGGCGCCGGAGCTGCACGCGGTCACGAGGGTTTCGCGCGGCCCGCGGAGCCCGAGGGCGTGGCCGAGGACGCCCGCGTGCGCCGACGGGAAGATCGAGCGGAGCCGGCGCGGCGCGGGCGCGCGCCCGTGGTGGCGCGCCCAGTACCAGGCCTCGGCCTCGAGCATGCCGCCGCCGACGGCGCCTACCACGAGCCCCGCCCGGTCGCGCTCGCCCCGCCCGAGGCCCGCGTCCTCCAGCGCCTCGCGCGCCGCGGCGAGCGCGAGCCGGTCCCCGCGCGAGCGGCGGGCCGAGCCGCCGAGGCCCTCGGGCACCTCGGCCGCGATCCGGCAGCGGAAGCCGTCGGTCGCGATCAGCGTGACCGGGCGGATCGCGCACGCGCCGGCCGCGAGCCCGTTCCAGTAGGCCTTCACGCCCGCGCCGAACGGACTCACGGCGCCGAGACCGGTGACGGCGACGGGCCTCATCCCGACGCCGTCCGCGCCGCGATGTAGCGGCAGAGCGTCTCGAACGAGGCGAAGTGGGGCACCAGGTCCTCCGCCTCGTCGAGCGTGATCCCGAAGCGGTCCTCGATGGCGATGGACAGCTCGATGAAGTCGAGCGAGTCGAGCCCGATCGAGCCCTCGACGCCCTTCGGCAGCGGCGTCTCCAGCCGGACGTCGGCGGCGCGGCGCGGCTCGAACTTGAGCCGCGCCACCAGGATGCCCCTGAGCTCGTCGAGGATTTCCTTGGGCTCCATGGCCACCCTAGCTCGCCGCCCACGTGAGGGCGGCCCGCCGGCCGCGCCACTCGCCGGTCAGGGCCACCGGGCCGCGCGCCCAGTCGTCCTCGGCGAGGGCGAGGGCGAGGAGTGGCGCGCAGGCGAAGGTCTCGCCCGCCCGCCGGCGGGCCAGGCTCTCGAGCCGCGCCGCCGACGCCGCCGCGCCGTAGCGGGTGCGCAGCGCGCCCGGCGTGAGGAGGGCGCAGGCCGCCGCCTCCACGAGCGGCCGGCCCGCGAGCCAGCGCCCCCGCGCGTAGAGGTCGGCGCACTCCGCGAAGGTCTCGACCGCCAGCACGAGCGCGCGCTCGCAGCGCCCGCGCTCGAGCAGGAGCGTCGCCTGCCAGAGCGCGTCCACGGCCGCCGCCGCGCCGCCGATCAGGATGGCGTAGGGCCCGGCGAGCCCGAACTCGATCGCGACCTCCGCGGGCACGGCGCTCGGCGCCGTGTACGGAAAGTGCAGCGTCCCGGCGCCCGGCGCCTCGACAAACGCCCGGTTCGACGCCCCGTAGGCGGCCGCCGTGACGTAGACGAGCGCCGTGCCGGGGCCGCGCAGGACGTCGCGCCCGATCCCGCCGTCGCGCAGCATGGTCTCGACGGCGGCGATCCCCGCCAGGCACTCGCGCGTCGCCCGCCGGAAGCGCTCGCCGTCGAGCGCGGGGCGCGGCATCGGGATCACGGCGCGCCCGGACGCGGCGGCGCCGGCGTCGGCCGGCAGCGCCGCGGTCCCCGCGCCCCAGCCCGTGAGGACGCCCACCGTGGCGACGCGCGTGCCGCTCACGCCGCGGCCCCCTCGAGCACGAGCGCGGCGTTGCAGCCGCCGAAGCCGAGCGAGGTGGAGAGGCAGAGGCGCGGCCGCGCCGGGCGCGGCGTCCCCGCGACGACGTCGAGGTCGCACGCCGGGTCCCGCTCCTCGAGGCCGAGCGTCGCGGGCACGACGCCCTCGCGCGCGGCGAGCAGGCACATGATCGCCTCGAGCGTCGCGGCGGCGCCCATCGTGTGGCCGAGCCCCGCCTTGATGGAGTTCACCGGAACGGCCTGCGCGCGCCGGCCCAGCACGCGCGTGAGCACCTCCGCCTCGATCCGGTCGTTGAGCGGCGTGCCGGTGCCGTGCGCGCTCACGAAGTCCACGTCGCCCGGCGCCGCGCCCGCCTCGGCGAGCGCCTGGCGGATCGCGAGCTCGAGCCCGCGCCCCTCCGGGTCGGGCGCGGCGACGTGGACGCCGTCGCTGCCGCCCGCGTGGCCGAGGAGCCGTCCGAGGACCGCGCCGCTCGTTTCGCGCTCGCGCCTGAGCAACACCAGCGCCGCCGCCTCGCCGAGGAGGAGCCCGCTGCGCCGCCGGTCGAACGGCCGGACGCGCTCGCGGGTGAGCGAGCGGAGCGCGTCGAAGCCGCGCATGACGAACCGGCAGAGGACGTCGTAGCCGCCGGCCACCACCGCGTCGGCCGCGCCCGCGCGCAGGAGGTCGGCGGCGACGCCGAGCGCCGTCGCGCCGGACGCGCACGCGGTCGACACCGTGAGGATCGGCCCGCGAGCGCCCAGCCGCCGCGCCAGCGCGTGGGCGGGCGCGTCGTAGAGGCCGCCGGCCGCCTCGCGAAGCCCGCCGCCCGGCGCGAGCGCGCGCTCGAGCTCCTCGACGCCGCCGAGCGCCGTGCCGACGACGACGGCGAGCCGCGCGGGATCGGCGGCCAGCGCCGTCCGCGCCAGCAGGTCGTCGGCGGCCGCGGCCAGGAGCTGCGAGGCGCGGCAGCCGCCCCCGTCGCCGCGCAGCTTCTTGATCTCGCCGCCACGGCCCACGCGCAGATCGTCCACGCGGAAGCGCTCGATCGGCGTGATCCCGTCGCCGCCGGTCAGCAGACCGGACCAGAAGGCGTCGAGGTCGGCGCCGATCGGCGTGACGACCCCGGCGGTGACGACGGCGACCGGCTCAGTTCCCGAGCGCGCCATTCCAGACGTCGAAGAAATTGAACCACTGCTCCGGGTTCTCCCGGACCGCGGCCTCGAGGATCTCGACCCACGCGCCGAGCGCCGCCGCCTCACCCTCCGCGCCGACGCGGAGCGCCGGCAACATCCGGATCGTGTAGCGCCGGTCGGGGCCGAGCACGCAGAAGGCCGGCACCAGCGGGGCGCCGGCCGCCCGCGCGAGCACGAACGGCCCGAGCGGGAACGCCGCCGGCGCGCCGAAGAACGGGGCCGCGGCGTCGCCGCGCGTGCCGAGCGCCCGGTCGCCCTGGAGCGCGACCAGCTCCCCGCGGCGCAGGGCCGCGAGCAGGGTCACCACGGCGGCCGGCTGGCGGCGCGTGACGAAGCTCACCGGCCCGGCGCCCCCGCGCAGGAAGCGCTCCACCGCGGGATCGGCCTCCTCGGCGACGAGCACCCACGTCGGCCGCGCCAGCCCGAGCGCCAGCAGGCGCCCCGCCAGCTCCCAGTTGCCGAGGTGCGCGGTCAGGAAGATCGCGCCCCGGCCGCCGGCGAGCGCGGCGTCGAGGTGCCCGCGGCCCTCGACCCCGGCCAGCAGCCGCTCGGGGCGCGCCTCGGAGCGGTTCGTGCTGATCAGGTCGGCGAAGCACATCGCGAAGTGGGCGAACACGCGCCCGACGAGCGCGGCGCGCTCCGCGGCGCTCGCGGCCGGCCGGATGCGCGCCAGGTTCGCCGCCACCGCCGCGCGCTCGGCGCGAAACGGGGCCAGCGCCGCGAGCCCACGGGCGAGCGCCAACCGCGCGGGGCGGGGCAGCGCGCCGAGCGCGGGCGCGCCCCAGCGGTACACCGCGGCGCGGTTCCACCCGTGCGCGTGCCAGCGCGGCGCCCGCTCCGGGAGCGGGGGGACCGCGGGCTCGGCGAGCGGCGCGGGCGCCATCAGAGCAGCCGCGAGTGGTACATCCGGAAGGCCCGGATCGGTCCGGGCTCCGTGTCGTAGAGCCGGCTCGCCCAGAAGCGGCGCGCCTCCCGCTCGAAGAGCACGAGGCCGGGCGCGGCCGGATCGTTCGGATCCCACACGACGAACTCGACGCCGCCCGCGACCTCGCGCGCCTCGAAGGCGACGACGGTGTGGTTCAGCTCGGGCTTCGGCCAGTTGGTGACGAGGAGCTGGACGAGCCGGCCGGCGCGCAGCTCGTCCACGATCTCGCGCGCGACGTTCTCCTGGTGGCGCCCGCTCACCGGAAAGGTCACGCGCCAGTTGGTCCAGTGCACCAGCGTCCAGAACCGCGCGCCGAGCCCCTCCTTGACCGCGGCCTCCTCGGCGCGCGAGAACTCGCGCAGGCCCGCGTAGCCCGGGATCACCACGCGCGCGCCGGCCGGCGCGGCGGGCCGCCACACCGGCCGCGCGGCGATCTCGCGCACCCGCTCGACGTAGCCCGCGCGGTCGAGCTTCGGCCGCGCCGGGTCGAAGCGCGCGAACTGCGCGAACTGGCGGAGCCCCCGCGCGAGGACGAAGCAGTAGTTGGCGTAGAGGTCCTCGACGTCGGGCTGCCGCGCGCGGATGAGGTTGGCGAAGTCGAACGTGTCGCGCGCAAACACGAACCCGGGGACCGCCGCGGGCTCGGGGGCGGCGCCACGCGGGGGCAGCGGCGCGGTCGCGCACGCAGCCGCCAGGACCAGGACGCCGACGAGGACAACGGGACGCGCACTCAGGGTGTTCACTGCTGTGAGTCTTACCCTATAGGCCACCGCCGCCATCGTCAAGAACCGTGTGCTATTCTCGATCGGTCCTCCGCATGAGCCGAGCGATCGCGGCCCTCTACCGCCTGCTCTACGCCGGCCTGCTCCGCCGCCTGCCGGAGCCCGCGGCCATCGCGCTCGGTCAGAGCGCGCTCCGCGTCCTGCCGCTCGACCGGCTCCCGGTGTTCCGCCGCGCCGACCCGCGGCTCGCGACGACGCTCGGCGGCGTGCGCCTGCCCAATCCGTTGATCCTCGCCGCGATGTACTACGACCCGAAGATCCTCGCGCGCGCGATGGGCCTCGGCTTCGGCGCCGTCACCGCGAAGTCCATCACGCTCGGGCCGCGCCCCGGCCACCCGCCGCCGAATCTCGTGCGCGTCCACACCGCCGCCGGCCCCGGCCTCGTCAACTGCAACGGCTTCCAGAACCCCGGCCTCGAGCGCTTCCGCGCCTCCGTCGCGCGGCTGCCCCACCGCGTGCCGCTCATCGTCTCGGTGGCCGGCGAGTCCGTCGAGGAGTACGTCACGCTCGTGCGCGAGCTCGGGCCGCTCGGCGATCTCGTCGAGTTCAACATCTCGTCCCCGAACACGAAGCTCGTCTACGCCTGGAGCACGAAGCCGCGGGAGCTCGCCGACCTGCTGCGGCGCGTGCGCGAGGCGACGACGAAGCCGCTCATCGTGAAGCTCTCGCCCGATTTCGCCGACGTCAACGAGCGCGAGATCCTTCCGGCGGCGCTCGACGCCGGGGTCGGCATCGTCAACTACGGCAACACGCGCCGCGTCGAGGAGCCGCGGCTCTCCCAGCGCGCCGGCGGCCTCTCCGGACCCGAGATCTTCGCGGCCACGCTCGCGAATCTCGAGCGGACGCGCGAGAAATTCGGCGCCGCGCTGGAGATCATCGCCACCGGCGGCGTGGACGCGCCCGACAAGGCCCTCCGGCTGCTCGACGCGGGCGCGAACGCGGTCGGCTACTTCACCGGATTCATCACGCGCGGCCCGATCCTGGCGCGCCTGATCCTCGACGCGCTCCTCGCGCGCGCGTGACCCGGCCGATCACGCCGGAAAATGCTCACATCTTATCCACATGTCCACAGTTATCCACAGACGCTAAAATCACACGGCCTGATGCGGTCTCACGAGCGCATCGCCGAAATATGACGATCCATTCGTCCACGGAGAGCACAGGACGAAAGATTCCGCGATTCCATGAGGCGCGCGCCCCCCGACGCGCTCCGCGCGCGCATTTCTAGCGGACAAACGAGACCTTGACACTGAATTCGCGTCGCTCGTAAGGTGGGCGAGCGATGCTGCTCACGCACCGATTCGCGGCTCCGATCCCGCGGCTCTCGCCACCACAGAGGTAAACGACGCAATGGAAGGCAGCCGAAGACCGCTCGCGAAGGTGGAGGGCCGGCGCCGGCTGCGTCACAGCGGCATCACGGTCGCCTGGCGCGGCACGCCCAACCTCGACGACTGGGTCGCGTACATCGCGAACGGGACCCGGTCGAAGAAGCCGATCCTGGCGGATCATTCCTCCGAACGGAAGGTCAAGACGCTCCTGTCACGCCTGCAGACGCTGTCGCGGACGGAGATCGAGAAGCTGGCGAAGGGCTGAGGGGGCTAAAGCTCGAGCGGCTCGACGTGCGCCACGGCGGCGGGATTCTCCCGCCAGATCGCGGGGTCGGCGTCCACGTAGAGCTCGAGGCCGTTGCCGTCCGGATCGCTCAGGTAGATCGACTGGCTCACCCGGTGGTTCGTCAGCCGGAGCGGCGTCACGCCGTGCCGGTCCAGGTGCTCCTTGACCGCCCTCAGGTCTTCGAGCCGGTCGCCGACCTTCAGGGCCACGTGGTAGAGCCCCACCGCGTCGCGCGCCGGGTCCGGCGCCCCCGCCCCGACCTCCAGGATGGCGAGGTCGTGGTGGTTCCCCCGGCCGGTGGTGAAGAACACCATGCGGTCGCCGAGCCGCGCGACCTCCCGGAGCCCGAGGACGTCGCGGTAGAACCGCGCCGAGCGCTCCCGGTCCCGCACCTTGAGCACGACGTGGCCGACCCCCGTGATGTCGATCGCCATGGCGGCTAGATGATACCCCGTTCGGCCAGGCTGACGAAGCTCCCCCGCCCGATGATCACGTGGTCGTGGACGCGGAGGTCGAGCAGCCGGGCGCACTCGACCAGCTGCCGGGTCAGGCGGACGTCCTCGCGGCTCGGGGTCGGATCCCCGCTCGGATGGTTGTGGAGCAGGATGACGGAGGCGGCGGACTCGAGGATGGCCGGCTTGAAGACCTCGCGGGGGTGGACGAGGCTCGCCGAGAGCGTGCCCTCGGACACCACGCGGTCGCGCAGGAGGCCGTTCTGGGCGTCGAGCAGGGCGACCCGGAACACCTCGCGCGGCAGGTCCTCCATGAGCGGCCCGAACGCCGCGTAGACCTCCGCGGGCGCCGAGAGGACCAGGCGCGCGCCCGGGATTCGCGCCCGGAGCCGGCGCGTCAGCTCGAAGGCCGCGGCCAGGCGCGCCGCCTTCGCCGGCCCCACCCCGGGCACGCGCGCCAGCTCGGCGGCCTCGCGCGCCGCCACCCCGGCCAGCGAGCCGTAGGCGGCGAGCATCTCGCGCGCGACGTCCACCGCGCTCCGGCCGGGCACCCCCGAGCCGAGCTGCAGCGCGAGCAGCTCGGCGTCGGCCAGCGCCTCGGGACCGTTCCAGTACAGCCGCTCGCGGGGGCGCTCGGCGGTGGGCCAGCGGGCGAGAGCCATGCCGGCATCTCAACCCGCCGGCCCCGCCGCCGTCAATGCCCCGAGTTGGATACGGTGCTACGCCGGCAGCATCGCGGTGAGGGGATCGAGGTTCTTCGGGTCCGGTGTGAGCGTACCGACCCCGTGGCGCCGGAAGAGCTCGACGATCGCGTCGTTGAAGGGCGTCGGGACGCCGACCGTCCGGCCCCGCGCGGCCACGTAGCCGTTCAGGTACTCGACCTCGGTGCGGCGGCGGCGCATCACGTCCTGGAGGAGCGAGGGGCGGCCGCCGCTGAGGAACTTCACGCTCGCCGCCATCTCGGCCTCCACCGCGGCGAGCCCCCGGCCCTCGGCCGCGTCCACGAAGCGGGGCGCGGCGATCCCGAAGATCGGCTCGACCTCGTGGCCGCACGCGCGCCCGACGCGGATGACCTCGGCGGCGATCCGGATCGCGAGCCGGCGCGGCGCGGGCTCGCTCCGGACCTCGGCCGAGCCGAGCCCGGAGAGGCCGGCGAGCGGATTCGCCATGCAGTTCACGGTGAGCTTGGACCAGCGCTCGCCCCAGAGGTTCAGCGTGAGCTTCGCCGGGGCCACGTCGTTCAGCACCGCCACCAGGTCGCGCGCGCGGGGGGTGTCCCGGCCGTCCAGCTCGCCGATCTTGAAGCCGACCGCGCCCGAGTCCGTGCGCATCGCGTGGCCCGGCTCGTACATCCCGGCGCCGATCGTGATGACGCAGCCGAGCGTGCGCTCGCGCCCGGCGATGGCCGCCACCCGCTCGTCGTTGATCCCGTTCTGGAAGTCCACGACGACCCCGTTCGGCGTCCGGAGGTACTGGCAGCCGAGGGCCGTCGCCCACTCAGTGTCGTAGCTCTTGACCGCGACGAAGACGGCGTCGAAGGGCTCCTGGACGAGCTGGGCCTCGTGGATGTGGAGCGCCGTGACGGGGATCCGGTGCTCGCCGCAGGTCCCGGAGAGCCGGAGGCCGTCCCGCTTCATCGTCTCGACGTG
>JACPCH010000192.1 GCA_016179875.1 Candidatus Rokuibacteriota bacterium
CGCGCAGGTCGTCGAAGACGGGCGCGCCGCGCCAGAGGTCGGCGAACGAGCTCCGGCGCAGGCTGCCGGCCGCCACCGGCATGTACGGGCACGGCGTCACGTCGCCCTCGGGCGTGATGCGGCAGTAGTACTTGCCGGCCGGGCACGAGCCGTGGGCGTAGTTCTTGAGGAGCGGCGACGACGGGTTCAGCTCCCAGAGAATCCGCCTGAAGTGCGGCGCGCACTTGGCGCGGATCAGGAGGCCGTCGGCGCGGCCGACCGGCGTGGACCAGGGGTCCTCGAACCTTGCCCTGCCCTCGCCCACGCCCTGGACCTTCGCCAGCCAGGTCAGAATCCGCTCGTAGGCGGCCGGGTCGATGTCGGTGAGATCCCTCCCTCGCCCGGTGCGGACGAGAAAGAAGAAGTTGAGGACCTTGGCCCCCAGCTCCTTCGCGAGGTCCACCATCGCCGGGACCTCGTCCACGTTCCAGTCGGTGACCGACATGTGGAGCGAGAAGTCGAGCCCCTCGTCGTTCAGGACCTTCGTCGCGCGCACGGCGCCCGCCCAGGCGTTCGGCAGGCGCCGAAAGGCGTCGTGCTTCGTCGGGTCGGTCGAGTCGAGGCTGATGGACGCGCCCAGCACGCCGTGCCGGCGCATCAGCTTCGCCTCGCGCTCGCGCAGCAGCACGCCGTTGGTGCCGAAGACCGTCGTGAAGCGCTTCTCGGCGGCGTGGGCGGCGATGTCGAACAGATCCTTGCGGAGGAACGGCTCGCCGCCCGTCAGGATCAGGAAGACGTTCGGGTTGACGACGGATATCTCGTCGATCACCCGCCGGCACTCGTCGGTGCTGAGCTCGCTCCGGGTGTCGGCGCCCGCGAACGCCGACATGTAGCAGTGCGCGCACTCCAGATTGCACCGCTGCGTCAGGTTCCAGGACACCGAGTACGCCGTGTACGCCGCCACCATCTGTTCGCTCAGGGGCTGGACGCGAGAATCGCGTTTGCCGGCGTGCGGGTTGGGGGTCCGGGCAGGGCCCCGTGACCCGTTCGCGCCGACCGTGACTCTGCGCGACGCGACGTCTGAGACATGGCCACGGGATACGTCGCCCCCGAGCGCGTGGTCACGGGGCCCTGCCCGGACCCCCAACCCAGCATGAGCGCTACCGCGGCTTCTTCTGCGACACGTACCCGGCGATGACCTCGTTCATCGTCTCGCGCGCGTGGCCGATGCCCTCCTCGCACAGCGCGAGGTCGATCGTCGTCGCGCCCTTGCCGGCCGCGACCTTCTCGACCTCCTCGCGGGTCATGTCCCGCATGAACCCGGCCGGGACCCGGTTGAGCCGGGCCGTGGCGTCCCCGGTCCAGGCGAAGCCGGCACCGGCGGCCGCCGCGACGGCCACCGGAGCCTCGGCGGGCTCGAACTTCGTCCTCGCGAGCAGCGTGTCCCAGCCGGCGCCCAGCTTGTCGCGCCCCACCGTCTCCTCGATCATCGGCAGCGCGAGCTGGCAGGTGATCACGGGAATCCGCTTGCTCCGCGCGTACTTCTCGACGCGCGCCTTGGCGCGCCGGCGGAGGTAGGCGTCCTCCACCTCGCGGAGGGCGTCGCGGGCGTCGGCCGACCACTTCACCGCCACGCCCGGCATCGACTCCTCCTCCTCGATGCCCCCCTCCTGGGTCGCGATCGCCTCCACGACCTCCCGCGAGATCAGCTGGAACTTCTCGGGGGCCGCGCCACACACGGGGCAGGTCACGACCGGATTCGGCCCCTTGACGGTATACCCGCAGACCGAGCAGATCGCCGTCGCGGCCTGTTGCGCGGTTCGAAGCTTCGCGACGGCCAGGTCCTCGGCCATGATCTGCATCTTCTCGGCCATACGCGTCGGCATGAAGATCGCCATCGCCTCGTCGATCACCTTATTGGTGATCACGGTGTGCCCCTGCTCGATCGCGTAGCGCAGGAGCGCCGTGCGCGCCACGCCCTTCACCTGGGGCGGCACCTTTTCCATCCGCGCCTCGGCCTCCTCGGTCCAGGCGATGATCTCCTCGGCCTTGACGTCGAGCGGCGGGTAGAACTTGCCGCCGGTGAGCAGGACGTTGCACGGAGCGAGACGAAGAAGGTTCTCGGTATTCGAGCCGAGGTCCACGTCGTGCTCGTCGGAATGGACGCCGATCCGGCCGAGGATCAGCAGCCAGGGCTGCTCCTTCCGGGCGAACGACAGGATCTTCTCGTAGCACTTGCCGTCGAGCAGCGTGATCGCCAGATCCACGCCCTCTTCGGCGGCGAGCTTGCGGCCGATTTCCAGATGCGACTGGTAGATCTTGGCCAGGCCGGTGTCGATGATCTCCTCGTGCAGCTGCTCCTGCTCTTTGAATCGAAAGATTTTCGAGGCTTTTTCGCTGAGCACGCCGACGATGCCGTTGAACATCGCGTAGTGCAGGTACGGGTCGTAGACCGCGATGGCCTGGAGCGGGCGGCCCAGGGCCTTGGACAGCCCGATGCCGAGCTTCAAGCCGTTGAAGGACTGGGGCGAGCCGTCGAGGCAGACGACGATCGCGCCCTGCTGGTCGCGGAGCGGGTCGGTGTTGCGCACGATCAGCGTGTCGCGCGACACCCGGCGCACGAACCGCTCGGTGACCGAGCCGATCTGGCTGTCCTTCACCGCGCCCATGCCGAGCGCGCCCATGATCACCAGGTCGTAGTCGGAGGCCGCGCAGTCGTCGATCAGCACCTTGTAGTGCTTGCCGTCGATCATCTTGCGCTCGAAGGCGAGCCCGGCCGCCCCGGCCTGCTTGTCCATCACGTCGAGGTACGAGTCCGAGATGAGCTGGAGCCCCATCGCGATCAGGGAGTCGTGGATCTTCCGCTGGCGCTCGAGCTCGTTCTCGTCCTTGTATTCGTCGGGCAGCGTGTATTCCATCTGCTTGAACCGGTAGTCGTGCAGCCGCGCCGCGTACACGTGGATCCCGGTCAGCCGGGCGCCGCACGTCCGGCCCAGCTCGACGGCGAGGTCGATCGCCCGGTTCGAGAAGTCCGAGTTGTCCACCGGAACGCAGATGTGCTTGAACATGGCTCCTCCCTGTTTATCGCAGCTCGAAGTCGACCGTCGCCGTCGCCTTCGTCGCGATCGTGACCTCGCGCGTGACCGTCCGCGGCTCGTCGTAGAGCGGCCGCCCGTCCTTGTCGGCGCCCTTCGGGCGGAACCCGGCGTGCCACAGCGTGACCTTCCAGGTGCCGGCCGGCACGTCGGCGATCCGGAAGGCGCCGCGCGCGTCGGTCACCGTGACGTACGGGCTGTCGTGGACGACCAGCCACGCGAACATGTGCGGGTGCGCGTCGCACAGCACGCGGACCACGCCCGGCTTCGCGAGCCGCCGGGTGATGTCGATCATCTGGTCCTTGGTCGGCAGCGCCAGGTTGAAGACCGTCGTACGGTTCAGGAACCCGTGAGTGTTGTGCAGGATCGCGTCGGAGTTCCGGACGCGCACCCGGTCGCCGGGCGCGACGGCCGTGACGTGGGAGACGAAGAGGCACTTGGCGTTGTCGAGGATCACGTCGCCGGCGCCCCTCTTACCGCGCGCGACGCCCTCGACCATCACGACGCCCCCCCGCACCCCGCGGTCCGGGCCGAGCACGAGCGCCTCGGACGCCTGCTGACCGCCGCACACGTCCCGGTTCTTGTTCACCGGGATCGGGTCGAGCTTCGGCGGCGTCCCGGCGAACCTGATCGTCCCGGTCACCGTGCCGCCGTCGGTCACGGCCGACACCTCGTAGGCGCCGGCCGGCGCCGCGGCCGCCAGGAGCGCCAGGGCCGCGGCGATCACGGCTCCGGGTTGGCCAGGAGCTCGACGGCCAGCCAGAGGCTCCGGCTCCAGCGGAAGAACCAGAGCGGGAACACGACGACGAACGGCCCCCACAGCGCGAGCTGCCAGACCGGATCGAGCCCGGCGACGCGCCAGAGCACCAGGGCACCGCCCACCGCGATCGGCGTCGTCACCGCGTAGTTCACGTAGATCGCGCCGACGAAGTAGCCCTGCGCCCGCTCGAAGCGCAGCCCGCAGAAGGCGCAGGCCGGCCGCATCCGGAACCAGTGTCCGAACCATCTCACCGCTCGCGTCGCGACGCGGCTCCGCCCCGCGTCGCCCAGCTCGCACCGCGGAAAGAGCGGCGTCTGGCCACAGCGGGGACACCGGAGCCGCACCGCCCGGCCGAGCGCCCGCGCGATCCGGCCGGCCGGCGCCTCGGACGGCATGCGTCCCCTCCGCATCCACGGACCGGGGCCCTCAGGGCTTCGCCGGCGCGCTCACGGCGGCCTTCGCGCCCTGGGTCTTCTTCGCGACGGCGAAGCCGTCGGGCAGGAGCACGAACACGAGCAGCGTCGCGATCGCCAGTGGCGTGACGGCGATCATGCCGAGCGTGCGCGTCTCGAAGCGCAGGTGCATGAAGTACATCGCCACCAGCGTCGCCTTGGCGAGCGCCATCGCGCACAGCAGGACGCCGATCGTCATCTTGCCGAACGGCGCGAAGATCACCGCGATCTCGACGACGGTCAGGACGGCCAGGTACCAGAAGATGGCCATGTAGTTCGGGTGCTTGTGCTCCGTGCTCGCCATCGCTGCCCCCTACAGGAGATACATGAAGGTGAACACCATGATCCAGACGAGGTCCACGAAGTGCCAGTAGAGCCCCGTGATCTCGACCGCGTTGTAGCTGGCGGCGGCCTGCGGGCGGTTCGCGACGTACCGGATGATCGCGAGCAGGTAGATGACGCCGCCCGTGACGTGGAGGCCGTGGAAGCCGGTGACGATGAAGAAGGAGGTGCCGAACAGCGAGGCGCCCCACGGGTTGCCGCTGAAGCGGAGTCCGGCGTGGATCAGGTGCGACCACTCCCAGGCCTGCAGGCTCACGAAGATCGCGCCGCCGAGGGCCGTGAGGAAGAGGAACATCCGGCACTTGGCGCGGTCGCCCTTGCCCAGCCACTCCAGCGCCTTGACCATCGTGACGCTCGAGCAGATCAGGAGGAACGTCATCGCGGCGGTCAGGTTGATGCCGAGCACGTCGAAGGGAATCGGCCAGTCGGCGCTCGTGGCCCGCATCGCGCCGTAGCCGGCGAGGAGGGTGCCGAAGCCGACGGCGTCGCCCGCCAGGAAGATCCACATCCCGAGCTTTCCCCAGCTGTCCGGCGTGAGGGGAGTCTCGGCCGGTTCGATCGCCGAGTGCACAGCGGCTGCGCTCATGTCGTCTCCTTGATGATGTCGGGATGGTCGCCCGCGTCCGGGCGGGCGGGCGGGTGCCGGAGCAGCATGCGCGGCCGGTAGCCGGCGTGCCAGGCAAAGACGCCGGCCACGATGGCCACCAGCGCGAACGGCAGCAGGAGCAGCGCGACGTACGCCCAGTTGAAGGTGCGGTCGCCGTACGCGGAGGCCACGCACGTCGCGCACGCCAGGAGCCGCGCGACGTTCATATGAGGTACACCGCCAGATAGAGCACGGGCCACAGGGCGACCACGAAGTGCCAGTACATCGCGCACGCGCGCAGCGTCCCCGTCCGGCCGTCGAGGACACCGCCGCGGGCCGCCAGCACGGTCGTCACGGCCAGCCAGACCAGCGCGCCGAGGACGTGCGCCGCGTGGGTGCCGATGAGCGTATAGAAGGTCGCTCCGTACGCGCCCGACGCCAGCGTGAGGCCGTGGTGGATCAGGCGCGTCCACTCGTAGCCCTGCACCAGCAGGAACAGGGCCCCGAGCCCCGCCGTGACGACGAGCCGCTGGACCAGCGCCACGCCGTCGCCCCGCCGCAGGGCGCGGACGGCGGCCAGCATGGTCGCGCTCGACGCGAGCAGCACGAGCGTGTTGACACCGGTCACGCCGAGCGGGAGGCGGGGCTGGAGCGGGGGCGGCCAGACGGGCGCGGCCGTCCGCAGCACGAGGAACGCGGACACCAGGCCCCCGAAGAACATGATCTCGCCCGCGATCAGGAACAGCATCGCCAGGCACACGTTGTCCAGGAGCGGCCGGGGCGGCGCCGGCTCGCGGTCGGGCCCGTCGCCCCCGCCCGGCGGCGGCAGCGGCGGCCGGGCGCGCCCGTTCGCGGGGCGCGCCGCGGGCAGCTCGAGCGTGGCCGGGCTCACCAGCGGATCCCCACGAGGAGCGAGGCGACGACCAGCACCCCGACGATCGCCAGCAGGACGCGCAGGACCTGCCGGTTCTTCGCGTCGGCCGTCATACCTTGTCGAACGCCAGCAGGGCCAGGAGGGCCGGCAGGTAGAAGAGCGACGCCAGCAGGACGCGCCGCGCCGCGGCGCTCGACGGGGCGAGCGCCTGGCGCGCGCCGAGCGCGACGAAGCCGCCGCCGAGGACGAACGCGCCCGTGAAGTAGACCGGGCCCGCGAGCCCGATGAGCGTCGGCAGCAGGCTCACCACCAGGAGCGCGAGGCAGCCGCTCACGATCTGCCGCTCGGTGCTCGTGCCGTCGGCGTCCACCACCGGGAGCAGGCGCACGCCCGCGCGGGCGTAGTCGTCGCGGTAGAGACGCGCGATCGCCAGCGTGTGCGGGAGCTGCCACAGGAAGAGGATGCCGAAGAGCACCCACGCGCCCAGCCCGAGGTCCTCGCGCGCCACGACCCAGCCCGTCACCGGCGGCAGGGCGCCGGGCACCGCGCCGACCAGCGTGCAGAACGGCGTGCGGAGCTTGAGCGGCGTGTACGCGAAGAGGTAGAGGACCGACGTCGCCGCCGTGACGGCGAATGCGAGCCCACCGACGAACGCCGCGAGGTACGCGAGACCCGCCAGCGTCACCGCCGTCCCGAACAGGAGCGCCTCGAGCGGCGCGAGGCGGCCGTCGGGCAGCGGCCTGAGGCGCGTCCGCTCCATGCGCGCGTCCACGTCGCGCTCCCAGTACTGGTTGAGCGCGAGCGTGCCCCCCGCCGCCAGCAGCGTGCCGAGCAGCAGGTGGAGCAGCCGGCCGTAGTCCGGCGCGCCCGCGAGCCCCACGTAGTAGCCGACGGCCGTCGTCACCAGCACCATCAGGACCACGCGCGGCTTGGCGAGCCCGACCAGGTCGGCCAGCACGCGCCGACGGTCGCGCGCCGCCGCGTCGGCGATGACCTTCGTCGCGCCGGTGGTCAGACCGCTCTCGAGGGTCGGCGGCGTCACGGCAGGCTCCCGGCGGCACGCGCCGCCGGCGATGGGACCGCGACGCGCCCGCGATCCGTGTCCGCCCCCAGCACGCGGAGCGCCAGGAGCACGCTCGCGCCGAGGATCAGGCTGCCGGCGAGCCGGTGCGCGACCGGCAGGACGAGCATCGTGAGCTGCCCGCCGGGGATCCAGACGGACGAGAACCGCGCGAGGAAGCTCCCGGCGCCCAGCAGGAGCTGCACGCCGAGCAGCGCCAGCAGCGCCCGGGCCGCCGGCGCCGCCACCGAGTCGCCGCGCCGGCGGAGCCGGGCCGTGACGACGGGCAGGAGCGCGAAGACGGCCGCCGCGCCGGCGAGATGCAGGTCGAGCCGCCCGGCGTGGGTCAGGAGCGCGCCGAACACGATCTGGACGTAGACGAGCGCCGCGGCGAGCGCCGTCAGCGCGCGCAACGACGGCTCCGCGTCCGGCATCGGCCGCCGCGCCGCCGGCGAGGTCGCGAGCGCGATCGCGACCAGCAGCGCGAAGAAGGCCTGGGCGAGGCTGCCGTGGACGATCGCGAGCGCGTCCTTGAGGAGCACCACGCGCAGCCCGCCGAGGACGCCCTGGGCGACGACCGCGAGCACGGCCGCGAGGCCGAGCCAGCGGAGGTGTCCCCCCCGGCGCCAGAGGGCGACCGCCAGGGCGAGCGTGAGCAGGCCGACGAGGGCGCCGACGAGCCGGTGGCTGTGCTCGTAGAAGATCCCTCCCACCATCCGGGACCACGGAAACAGAAAGAGGTTGTGGCCGAACGTGCTCGGCCAGTCGGGCACGGCGAGGCCGGCCCCCGTGTTCGTGACGAGCCCTCCGAGGAGGATCAGCACGAAGGTCGCCGCCGCCGTGACGATCGCCAGTCGGTACGCCACCGCCCCCACCTCAGCCGCTCAGTGGCGCCGGGCTCCCGCATGGACCGGCGGCGCCGTCTGCGGCAGGAAGTCCTCTTTCGACTCGGGCGAGCTGTACTCGTACGGCCCGCGGTACACCGTCGGCAGCGTCGGGCCCCAGTTGAGGTGGGGCGGCGGCGAGGGCGCCGTCCACTCGAGGGTCGTGGAGTTCCACGGGTTCAGCGGCGCCTTCTTCCCGGCGAACAGGGACCAGAAGAAGTTGATCACGAACGGGATCTGGCTGATCCCGAGGCCGAGGGCACCGATCGTGATGACCACGTTCCAGTGCTGCTGGTGCTGCAGGAACTCGTACTGCATCGGGTTGTAGATCCGTCGCATCTGGCCGCCGACGCCGATGATGTGCATCGGGAAGAAGGTGAGGTTGAAGAACACGAACGTCGGCCAGAAGTGCAGGTGGCCGAGCGCGACGTTCGTCATTCGGCCGAACATCTTCGGGAACCAGAAGTAGATCGCCGCGAAGGCGCCGAAGATCGAGCCGCCGAAGACGACGTAGTGGATGTGGGCCACGATGAAGTACGTGTCCTGGATGAAGATGTCCACCGGGGTCGAGGCCATGAAGATGCCGCTGAGCCCGCCGATGACGAACATGGACACGAAGGCCAGCGCGTTCAGCATGGGCACCGTGAACTGGATCCGCCCGCCCCAGAGCGTGCCGAGCCAGTTGAAGGTCTTGATGGCCGACGGCACCGCGATGATCATGGTCGTCACGGTGAAGGCCATGCCGAGCGCCGGGTTCATGCCGCTCACGAACATGTGGTGGCCGTACACGATCCACGACAGGAACGCGATGCCGATCATCGAGAACGCCATCGCGTGGTAGCCGAAGATCGGCTTGCGCGCGAACACCGGCAGGATCTCGGAGGCGATGCCCATGGCCGGCAGGATCAAGATGTAGACCTCGGGGTGCCCGAAGTACCAGAACAGGTGCTGCCAGAGCAGCGGCTCGCCGCCGCCCGAGGGCCGGAACCAGCTCGTGCCGAGCCAGCGGTCGAACAGGAGCATCGCCACGCCGGAGGTCAGCACCGGGAGGGCCAGCAGCAGCAGGATCGCCGTGATGAAGAGCGACCAGACCACCAGCGGCATCCGGAAGAGCTTCATCCCGGGCGCCCGCATGTTGATGATGGTCGTGATGTAGTTGATCGAGCCCATCATCGAGCCGATACCCATGATGAACAGGCTGATGCACCAGATGTTCTGGCCCCAGTTGACGCCGCTGTACTCGACCACCGACGCCAGCGGCGCGTAGGAGGTCCAGCCCGCCGCCGCGTGGCCGCCCGGCACGAAGAAGCCGACGAGCATGATGAGGCCCGCGCTGGCCGTCACCCAGAACGAGAGCATGTTGAGCACCGGGAAGGCCATGTCGCGCGCGCCGATCATCAACGGGATGCAGAAGTTGCCGAAGGAGCCGGCCAGGATCGGCATGATCACGAAGAAGACCATGATGGTGGCGTGCATGGTGAAGGCCATGTTGTACTGGCCGGGCTCGAGGACGCCGCCGGTCTCCTTGAGGAGGCCGCCGAGGCCCGGCACGGGCGTCTCGGGCCAGGCCAGCTGCCAGCGGACCACCAGGGCCAGCAGCCCCCCCAGGATCATCATGAAGAGCCCCAGGAACAGGAACTGCCGGGAGATCATCTTGTGGTCCGTGGAGAAGATGTAGGTCCGGACGAAGCCGAGCTCGTGGTGCCCGGCGTGCTCGACGTGCGCGTGCGCAGCGGCGCTGGTGGCGCTCATTTTTTCTCCTCTGCCGTCAGGTTCTCGGCCGCCCACTTCGCGTAGTCGTCCGGCGTGTGCACGTAGATCCAGCCCTTCATCCCGGAGTGGCCGAAGCCGCACAGCTCGGCGCACGGCAGCTCGTACTTGCCGGGCCTGGTGGCCTCGAACCACTGGCGGATCTCGCGCCCGGGCACCGCGTCCTGCTTCATGCGGAACTGGGGCACGAAGAAGCTGTGGATGACGTCCTGCGACTTGAGGATGACGCGCACGACCTTGTTCACCGGCACGTGCATCTCGTCGAGGAGCGTCTTGTCGTCGGCCGTGCCGAACTTCCCGTCGGCGCCCGGATACGTCATCTGCCAGTTGAACTGCTTGGCGGTGACCAGGACCTCGAAGTCCGTGTCGGGCTGGGTCATCTTGATCTTCGACCACGCCGGCACGCTGAGCAGCGTCAGGACGACCAGGATCAGCGCCGGCACGACCGTCCAGGCGATCTCGAGCGGCGTGCTGCCGTGGGTGTACCGCGCCCGGCGCCCGGGCCGGTCACGGTACACCCAGAGGAACGCCACCATCGTGACGGCCACCAGGATGAACGTCACGCCGGTGATGTAGTAGATCAGGTGGAAGAGCCAGTCGATGTCCTTCCCGTACGTCGAGACGTTCTCCGGCAGCCACCAGTTGAGCATGCTCGTCAGAGCCTCCTGGCCCCTACTTCTTCATCTCGAAGGCGACCTTGACCGTCTGGCCGGCCTTCACCTCGACCTCTTTCGTCTGCTTGCCGAGCGTCTCGTGCCACACCTCGACCGTGTGCTTCCCGGCCGGCACGTTCTCGATCTTCACGGCGCCGCCGGCGTCGGTCACGCCCGCCGGGCCCGGCACCACCGCGATCCAGCCGAGCATCCAGCTGTGGACGTCGCAGGTGATCTTGATGACCTCGGGCTTCTCGAACTTCTCGGTCATCACCTTCTTGAATTTGGGCTGCGCCTTGTTGATGGACGCGTTGGCCGTCGAGTACGTGTGGATGTTGTGCAGGATGCCGTCGGAGTTCTTGATCTCGATCTCGCCCGGCGTCATCACGACGACGTGCGGGACGAACTTGCAGCCCTTCTGGTCCACCGCCCCCTTGGCCGCCTTGGCGCCCTTCGCCCCGGGGACGGACACGACGGCATTGGCCAGCCCCTTGTTGCCGCCGACCACGACCTTCTCGATGACGGCCTCGCTGCCGCACTTCTCGGTGTCCTTGTTGATCTTGAGCTTCTCGATCACCGCCGCGCCGGCGTAGGTCACCGACGCCTCGATGGTCCCGCCGCCCTGCGCCCCGGCCGACCCGGGCCCCCAGGCCAGCAGGGCCGCGCCCGCGACCAGCGCGAGCGCCACGAACGCGACAAACGCCTTACGCATTGCTCTGGCTCCTCCTGGAATCAGGTTACGCGCGCCGATGCGCGACGCGCACGATCAGCACCATCGCCGCCAACGTGAGGATTGCCACGACGGGAGGAATGACGAAACGCCGGTTCGATTGCGGCTCCTCCAGCCGCAAATAGTACCACGAGGTCAGGGACATCTTCGCCCCGGTCTCCCCCGCCGAGCCGTCCCAGGCCTGGAACGCCACCGGGGTGAAGACGCC
>JACPCH010000277.1 GCA_016179875.1 Candidatus Rokuibacteriota bacterium
CCGCCGAGCTCGCGCGCGCGGCCCGGGAGGCGCTCGCGCTGATCGCGCGCCAGCCCGGCGTGAGAGAGGCCGAGGTGTTCGCCGCCGCCAACACGGCGCTCCTGGCGCGCCTCAACTACACGTCCCACATCCCCTGCAACGGCGTCGAGGAGCCGAAGTCCACCGGATCGGCGGGCCTCGGCGTCCAGGTGGTGCTCGACGGCCCGGACGGCCCGCGCGTCGGCTTCGGCAGCGAGCCGAGCGACCTCACCCCGGCCGGGGCCGAGCGCGCGTTCGCCAAGGCGCGCGGCGCGGCGGTCGCCGACCCCGGGTTCGTGTCGCTCCCGCGGCCCGGCGCCGAGCGGCGGGCGCTCGCCGACTATCACGACCCGCGGCTGATGGCGCTCGACGACGAGGGCCTCGTCGAGGCGGGCTGGAAGATCGTCGACGGCGCGCTCCGGACGTTCACGGCCTCGGGCCGGCTGGCCGAGCTGGCCGGCGGCGACGATGCCGCGCTCCGCCGGCTCGGCCTCATCGTGGGCGGCGACGTCACGATCCTCCAGGAGCGCGTCGCCATCTGCTCGACGCACATGCCCGAGGCGCAGACCGACGAGTCGTCGCTGATCACCGCGTTCGTGACCGCCATGGTCGAGACCGCGGGCGCCAAGGGCTCGGGCGCCTCGACGGGCACGCGCCTCGACGACTTCACCGACGAGGCGGGCGTGGAGGCGGCGCGGCACGCCATCGACGCGGTCGGCGGCGCGCGCGTGCCCTCGGGCGAGTACGCGGTGATCTTCGGCCGCCAGCCGGTGGCCGATCTCCTGAACAACATCGTCGTGCCGGCCTGCACGGCCGAGGCCTTCTACGCCTCGCGCACGCCGTTCCTCGGCAAGCTCGGCCGCGCGGTGGCCTCGCCGCGGCTCAGCGTCTACGACCACGGCGCCCGGCCGGGCCTCATGGGCTCCAAGGGCATCACCTGCGAGGGCCTGCCCACGGGCCGGACCGACCTCATCCGGAACGGCGTCCTCGTCGGCTGCCTCGCCAACTGGTACGAGTCCCGCCGCCTGCTGCGCGACCCCGCGCTCGGCGCCAAGCTCGGCGCCACCGGCGCGCCGGCCGAGGCCGCCCTGGCCCCGCGCAACGGCTTCCGCTTCGGCGTGGGCGGCGGCCGCCGGTTCGACGAGCGCCCCGGCGTCGCCGCCTCCAACGTGGTCGTCGAGGGCGCCGACCCCGTGTCGCTGGAGGAATTGCTGCGGACGGTCCGGGACGGGCTCTACATCGGGCGCATCTGGTACACGTACCCGATCAACGGGCTCCGCGCGGGCGATTTCACCTGTACGGTCGTCGCGGATTCCTATATCATTCGCGACGGGCGGATCGCGCAGCCGCTCCGGGCCAACGCGATCCGGATCAACGACAACATCGCGAGGGTTCTCGACAACATCGCCGGCATCACCAGGGACGTGAAGGGCACGATCGTCTGGGCGGCGGACGAGGTCGTCTACGCCCCCGAGATCGCCGTCCGCGCCGTCCGCGTCGACGCGATCGCAGGGTTTCTGAGTGCCGCGTGCAGATCATCCGCATGCTGACCCACGCGGGCTCGGGGCACCCCGGCGGCTCGCTCTCGGTGATCGACGTGCTCACCGCGCTCTACTTCGGGCGGCTCCGCCACGACCCGAAGCGCCCGGACTGGCCCGACCGCGACCGGGTCGTGCTCTCCAAGGGCCACGCGGTCCCGGCGCTCTACACCGTCATGGCCCGGGCCGGCTACTTCCCCGAGTCGCAGCTGGTCACGCTCCGCAAGCTCGGCTCGCCGCTCCAGGGCCATCCCGACCGCACGGCGCTGCCCGGCATCGAGGCGGCCACGGGCTCGCTCGGCCAGGGCCTCTCGATCTCGCTCGGCCTGGCGCTCGGCCTGCGGATGCGGAAGTCGCCGGCCCGGGTCTACTGCATCCTGGGCGACGGCGAGACCCAGGAGGGCCAGGTGTGGGAGGCCGCGATGTCGGCGCCGAAGCTCGGGCAGCCCGCGCACGGCCTGGACAACCTGACGGTCATCCTCGACTACAACAAGATCCAGCTCGACAACTTCGTGGCGAAGGTCCTCGACCTCGAGCCGGTGCTCGCCAAGTGGCGGGCCTTCGGCTGGGCGGTGATCGAGATCGACGGCCACGACTTCGACCAGATCGACAAGGCCCTCGACCAGGCCGAGGCCACGGTGGGCCCCGTCATCGTGGTCGCGCACACGGTCAAGGGTAAGGGCGTGTCGTTCATGGAGAACGACCCCGAGTGGCACGGCAAGTCCCCGAAGCCCGCCGAGGCCGTGACGGCGATCCGCGAGATCCTCGGCGTGGCCGGCGCCGGCTGGGACGACTACCTGGCGAAGACCCCCGCGACGCGCGCGATCGTGGACGAGCTCCGCGCGCTGGAGAAGAAGTGATGGCCGCCAAGGCCAGCCGCGCGGCGTTCGGCGAGGCGCTGATCGAGCTGGGCGCGACGGACGACCGGATCGTCACCGTGGACGCCGATCTCTCGAAGTCGACCATGACCGCGAAGTTCGCCAAGGCCTATCCCGACCGCGCCTTCAACCTCGGCATCGCCGAGTCGAACATGGTCGGGATCGGCGCCGGCCTCGCGCTCGCCGGCAAGATCCCGTTCGTCTGCTCGTTCGCCTGCTTCGTCGTCGGCCGCTTCGAGACGATCCGCATCTCGGTCGCCTACACCAACGCCAACGTGAAGATCGTCGGCACCCACGCCGGCATCGCGATCGGCGAGGACGGCTACAGCCAGATGGGCCTGGAAGACATCGCCTGCATCCGGGCGCTGCCCAACGTGCCGGTGATCCAGCCGGCGGACGAGCTGGAGACGAAGCAGGTCATCGCCTGCGCCGTCCAGCACCAGGGGCCGCTGTACCTCCGCCTGACCCGCCAGAACCTCGAGCCCGTCTGCCCGCCCGACTATCAATTCAGGCTCGGCCGCTGGCTCGTGCTCCGCCCCGGGCAGGACGTGACGCTGATCGGCACCGGCGGCACGGTCTTCAACTGCCTCGAGGCGGCGACGCTCCTCGAGGCCCAGGGGATCTCGGCGGAGGTCGTCAACGCCGCCTCGATCAAGCCGCTCGACGAGGAGCTGCTCCTGCGCTCAGCCGGCAAGACCGGCCACGTCGTCACGGCGGAAGACCACGCGATCGCGGGCGGACTCGGCGGCGCCGTCGCCGAGGCGCTCGGCGAGGCGCTGCCCACGCCGCTCCGGCGGCTCGGCGTCCAGGGCTTCGGCGAGTCGGGCGACGCCAAGGGCCTCTACGCCAAGCACGGCCTCGACCCCGCCGGCATCGCCGGCGCCATCCGGAAGTTCCTCAACCGCTGAGCCGCTTCGGCCTGACCGCCGGCGAGTGGCGCAGACTGCGGGCGCTCCGCACCCCGCGGGGCGTCCAGCGCCGGCTCGACCACATGCCCTACCACGTGGCCGACACCGCGTGGTCGCCCCGGCGCGTGCTGCGCGCCGGCACCGCGCACTGCCTGGAGGGCGCGGTGTTCGCCGCCGCCGCGCTCCGCGCCCTCGGCTTTCCGCCGCTCCTGCTCGACCTCGAGGCCGTGCAGGACACCGACCACGTGATCGCCGTCTACCGGGTGCGCGGCCACTGGGGGGCGATCGCCAAGTCGAACTTCTCGGGGCTCCGCTACCGCGAGCCGGTCTACCGGACCCTGCGGGAGCTGGCGCTGAGCTACTTCGACGACTACATCAACCTGCGCGGCGACCGGACGCTGCGCGCCTACTCGCGCCCGGTGAACCTCGCGCGCTTCGACCGCC
>JACPCH010000193.1 GCA_016179875.1 Candidatus Rokuibacteriota bacterium
GACATGACCGCCAAGCTCCCGCCCATCCCGACCCACGTGATGGGCAGCCACGGCTTCCCCGGCTGGTTCTGGACCGCGCTCGACCGGATCAAGGCGGGCGAGTACGGCCAGACCGACGTGAAGGAGACGTTCGACGACGCCACCCAGCTCGCCATCCGCGACCAGGAGCGCGCCGGCGTGGACGTCATCTGCGACGGCGAGATGCGCCGCTTCTTCTTCGTGCAGACCTTCTACGAAAAGATGGACGGCCTCGAGCCCGTCGAGCCGCTCCGGAAGACCGGGCTCTACGCCTACGACTCGGCGCCGCGCTACCGCCCGCGCACGCGCGTCAAGGTGCCGAAGGGCCTCGGCGTGGTGGACGAGTTCACCTACCTCACGACCCAGACCGACCGGCCCGTGAAGGCCACGTGCCCCGGGCCGGTGACGCTCTCGATCCACGTCCAGCTCCGGCCGGGCGACGTCTACGCCAACGACCGGCTCGCCCTCTGCTGGGACTTCGTCCCCGCCATCAACGCCGAGCTGAGGGCCCTCGTGGAGGCCGGCGCCGACTACATCCAGATCGACGAGCCCTCGGCCGCCATCGTGCCCGGCCAGATCGGCGAGTACGTGAAGATGTTCAACGCCTGCGTCGAGGGCGTGCGGGCCCGGATCGCCTACCACGTGTGCTTCGGCAATCTGCTGTCGCGGCCGCGCGGCAAGCGCTCGTACCGCTGGATGTTCCCGGCCCTGCTCGACACGAAGTGCCACCAGTTCGTCTTCGAGTACGCCAACCGCGAGATGGCCGAGATCGAGCTGTGGAAGGAGATCGGGGTGGACCGCGACGTCGCCTGCGGCGTCGTGGACGTGAAGTCGTTCTACATGGAGACCGCCGAGGACGTGGCCGAGCGCCTCGCGCTGTGCGCGAAGTACATCCCCGTCGAGCGCCTCTCGGCCATCCCGGATTGCGGCTTCTTCCCGGTGCCGCGCTGGGTCGCCTTCGAGAAGCTCAAGCGCCTGGTCGCCGGCACCAAGCTCGCGCGCACGCGGCTCGGCCTGGCCTAACCCGCACCAGCCCAAGGAGGATCGCATGCAGACCTCACGACGACAGTTCCTGAAGCTCACGGGCGCCGGCGCCGCCGCCGCCGCCGCGCGGCTCGAAGCCGCCCCGGCCTTCGCCCAGGCCGCCGGCCCGGTGAAGATCGGCGTCCTCGCCATCCGCGCCGGCATCGCGGCGCCGGTGGGCACCGCGGGGCTCCGCGGCACCGAGTGGTGGGCCGACCGCGTCAACAAGGCGGGCGGGATCCTCGGGCGGCCGGTGCAGCTCGTCGTCGAGGAGGAGTCGAACCCGAAGGACACGGTCGAGCGCTACCGCAAGCTGATCCTCCAGGACAAGGTCGAGGTCGTCCTGGGCGGGATCTCGACGGGCGTCACGCTCGCGCTCGGCCCCGTGGCCGAGGACCTGGGGACGCCGTGGCTCTCGTGGGACGGCACCACGCAGAAGGGCGTGGAGGAGACGATGCCGAATCCCAAGTGGGCCTTCAAGAGCGTGGACAACGAGGTCGAGGCGATCGCGGCCGGGATCCTGACCGCGAAGTACTTCAAGGGCGTCAAGACCGTCGCCGGCATCAACAACGACTATTCCTACGGCCACGACTGCTGGCAGTCCTACCTGGCGGTCCTCAAGAAGCTCGGGATGGACGTCAAGCCCGTGCTCGATCTCTTCCCGAAGCTCGGGGTGACCGACTTCACCTCGCACATCGCCGCCATCCAGAAGGCCAAGCCCGATCTGCTGATGACGTCGTTCTGGTCGGGCGACGCGACGATCCTCATGAAGCAGGCGGCGGCGGTCGGGCTCTTCAAGACCATGAAGGGCGTGTTCACGACCGCGGGCGGCGTCCACGACTCGCTCAAGAAGGAGTTCACGCCCGAGGGGCTGCTGCTCGGCTACAACTCCATGTACTTCGACGACCCGAAGGGCTCGGCGCTCCTCAAGCAGTTCGTGCGCGAGCACAAGGCCCGGTACAACGAGTACCCGCCGTACGAGTGCGACCACGCCTACTTCTGCGCCGAGTCCTACAAGGCCGCCGCCGAGAAGGCGGCCGGCGGCAGCCGGCAGTGGCCCGCCAAGGCGCAGGTGGTGAAGGCGCTCGAGGGCATCGAGGTCGAGTCGCTCTCGGGCAAGCGGAGCTGGCGCGAGGACCACGTCCAGATGTGCAACTTCTTCCAGGGCATCACGACCCACAAGAACGGCTACGACTTCGTCACGGTCAGCCCGCTCGAGGTCATCTCCACCAAGCAGGCGATGAAGCCCGCCGGGACCAAGCTCTTCGACTGGATCAACGGCTGGAAGGCCTGATCGTGCGGGGGGTGGGGGCTCGACGGGCCCTCACCCCCGCCCTCTCCACGCGGACCCGATGACCCAGCACGTCGTCAACGTCCTGCTGAGCGGGATCTTCCACGCCAGCATCCTGTTCCTCGTCGCGGCGGGGCTCCAGGTCGTGTTCGGCGTGCAGAAGATCTTCAACCTGGCGTGCGGCTCCTTCTACGCCCTCGGCGCCTACGTCGGTGTCTCGGCGGTCGGCTGGTACACCGGGGCGGGCGGGCCGGCGGCGCTGTTCGTCCTGCCGCTCGCCCTGGCCGGGCTCGCCGTCGGCGCGGTGGGCGTGGTGGTGGAACGCGGGCTCCTCCGCTTCGTGTACGACCGAGACGAGACCTTCCAGCTCCTGCTGACGTTCGCCGTCGTCCTCATGATGGAGGACGCGATCCGGATGACGTGGGGCACCTCGCCCCGGTCCACCGCCGGGCTCTACCTCACCTACGGTCAGGTGCCCATCCTCGGCGCGGCCGTGCCCGTCTACAACCTGATCGTCATCGGCGCGAGCCTCGCGATCGCGCTCCTGATCGGCTGGCTCCTCACGCGGACGGCGTTCGGCCGGATCATCCGCGCGAGCGCCGACAACCGCGAGATGGCCGAGGCCCTCGGGGTGGACATGCGGCGGGTCTACGCCACGGTCTTCACGCTCGGCACGGCGCTCGGCACGCTCGGAGGCGCGCTCGTCATCCCCGCCACCGCCGCCATGAGCGAGATGGGGATCGAGCTGATCGTGGAGGCCTTCGCGGTCGTCGTCATCGGCGGCCTCGGGTCCATGCGCGGCGCCTTCGTGGGCGCGTTGATCGTCGGCGTGCTGCGCTCGATCGCGATCTCGGTCTATCCAGAACTCGAAATGCTGTTGATCTATCTCATCGTCATCGCGGTCCTGGTGCTCCGGCCGCGCGGGCTCTTCGGCGGCGCCGCGGCATGACGGGTGGGCTCGTCCTCATCCTGGCGCTGCTCGCGATCGTCGTCGCGCCCTGGGTCGCGCCGACCTACTACCTGCTGCTGATGCTGCCGTTCATGGCCTACGCGGTCGTCCTCCTCGGGCTCAACCTCCTGTTCGGCTACACGGGCCTGGTCTCCTTCGGCCACGCGCTCTTCATCGGGATCGGCGCGTATACCGGCGCGTTCCTCGCCGCCCATCTCACGGTCCGCTCGATGGAGGTCTTCCTCGTTGCCGCCGCGATCGCGGGGGCGCTGGTGGCCGCGCCGGTCGCCGCCCTCTGCGTGCGCTACGTGAAGATCTACTTCGGCATGCTCACGCTCGCCTTCGGCATGGTCTTCTACACGTTCGTGCTCAAGTTCTACCGGCTCACCGGCGGCGACGAGGGCCTGCCGTTCCCGCGCCCGGCGCTCCTCGGCTTCCCGCTCGACGCGATGCCGAAGACCGACTACCTGGTGGGTCCGTACTACTACTACTCGCTGGCGGTGCTGGCGGTGGCCACGCTCGGCATGTGGCGCGTCGTCCGCTCGCCCTTCGGCCTGTGCCTCAAGACCATCCGCGACAACCCCGCCAAGGCCGAGACGCTCGGCATCGGCGTCACGCGCTACCGCTGGTACGCGTTCATGATCTCGGCCGTCTACGCCTCGGTGGGCGGCGCGCTCCTCGGCCCGCCCACCGGCAACGTGGACCCGACGCTCGCGTACTGGACGCACTCGGGGAACCTCGTGTTCATGACGCTGCTCGGCGGCTTCAGCAGCTTCTTCGGGCCGGTGCTCGGCGCCTTCGTCTTCATCTACCTCCAGAACTGGGTCATGTCCGTCGTCCCCTACTGGCGGCTGATCTTCGGCGCGATCCTCGCCGTCATCGTCATCTTCGCTCCCGGCGGCCTCATGGGCCTCTTCGCGCGCGCACGGCCGGCGGAGGTGGCCCGCGGATGATCCTGAAGGCCGAGGGCCTCCGCAAGCTCTACGGCGGGTTCTGCGCCCTCGACGGCGTCTCGCTCGCGGTAGGGGCCGGCGAGTTCGTCTCGATCATCGGACCCAACGGCGCGGGCAAGTCCACGCTGATCAACATCCTCACCGGCGTCACGCCTCCGAGCGCGGGCACGGTGCGCTTCAAGGACCGCGACGTGAGCGGCATCGGCCCCGTGCGCCTCGCCCGGCTCGGCATGGCGCGCTCGTTCCAGCTCGTGCAGATCTTCCCCGACCTCTCGGTGCTCGAGACGCTCCAGGCCGCGGTCGTCGCGCGCCTGGGACGGGGAACACGACTCTTCGCTTCCCTGTCCGGTGACCGCGAGGTCCAGGAGGGCGCGCTCGAGGTGGCGGAGCTGTTCGGGCTGGGGGAAAAGCGCCACGTGCCGGCCAGGCAGCTGCCCCAGGGGGACAAGAAGCTGCTCGATGTCGCATCGGCCTTTGCCCTGAGGCCGGAAATCATCCTGCTCGACGAACCGACCTCCGGCGTGAGCACCGCGGACAAGACCGCGATCATGGAGATCATGGTCGCCGCGGCGAAGCGGATCGGCATCCAGGCGATCATCCAGGTCGAGCACGACATGGACATCGTCTTCGGCTACTCCGACCGGATCGTCGCGCTCCACCAGGGCAGGATCCTCGCCGACGCGACGCCCGCCGAGATCCGGGCCGACCAGCGCGTGGTGGACACGGTCATCGGCCGCCGGGCGAGGGTCCGGTGAGCGCGCCGCCCATGCTCTCGGTCCGCGAGATCGACGTCTACATCCAGGCGAGCCACATCCTCCGGCGCGTCTCGCTCGAGGTCGGAGCGCGCGAGGTCGTGTGCCTCGTGGGCCGGAACGGCGCGGGCAAGACGACGACGCTGCGCACGATCATGGGCTACCTGCGCCCGCGGACCGGGCGCGTCGAGCTCCAGGGCCGGCCCATCCACGGCCGCCCGACCCACGAGATCGCGCGGCTCGGCCTCGGCTGGGCGCCCGAGGACAGCGGCATCTTCCCCGACCTGACCGTGGCCGAGAACATCGAGATCTCCACCTGGACGCGCCCCGAAGGGCGCCCGGCCGCCGAGCGCATCGAGCGGGCCTACCGCGTGTTCCCGGGACTCCGGCGCTACGCCGCGCGCAAGGGCCCCGAGATGAGCGGCGGCGAGCGCAAGATGCTCTCGATCGCCCGGGCGCTCGCGCTCGACCCGGAGATGCTCGTCCTCGACGAGCCGTTCGAGGGCCTCTCGCCGGCGATCATTCCGGCCGTCAGCGAGGGCATCGCGGAGATCACCAAGCTCGGCCACTCGATCCTCATCGCCGAGTCCAACATCCACCACGTCCCCGAGTACACGCGGCGCCTCTACGTGATCGAGCGCGGCGAGATCATCTTCGCCGGCCCGCCCGAGGACGCGTGGCGCGACCCCGCGCTCACGCGTATCATCGGGAGCGCTGCCTGAACCCCCCTGGCGGGAGGCCGGACCCCATGACGCTGCCCCTCATCCCGAGCTCGGTCGTCGGCTCCCACGGCAAGCCCGGCTGGTGGTTCGCCGGCGTGAAGGCGCTCGAGCGCGGGGAGTTCGGCCCGGGCGATCTCGAGGAGATGTTCGACGACGCCGCCGACACCGCCATCCGCGACATGGAGCGCGCCGGCATCGACGTCGTCACCGACGGCGAGATGCGCCGCCTCGACGGCTACGTGGACACCTACTACGCGATCATCAAGGGCATCGAGCCCCTCCCCGTGCGCCGGCGGGCGGGGCCCTGGGGCTACGACCAGCAGACGCGCTACGAGGCCGTCGGGCGCATCGAGACGCCGCCGGGGGGGCTCGGCATCGTCAAGGAATTCGAGTACCTCAAGACGCACACGGCCCGGCGCACGAAGGCCACCTGCGCGGGCCCGCTCACCTTCGGCTCGCGCATCCACCCGGGCCGGATCTACAAGGGCGTCGTGGACGTGGCCGAGCGCTTCGCCGAGGTCATCAACGCGGAGCTGCGGGGCCTCGCCGCCGCCGGCGCCGAGCTGATCCAGATCGACGAGCCGGCGCGCGGCAACGTCTCCGGCGAGGAGATGGCGCGCCTCTTCAACCTGGCCACGGCCGGCGTCACCGCGAAGCTCGGCTTCCACATCTGCTTCGGCAACCGCTTCGGCCGCTCGCGCTTCCCGCGCACCTACGCGCCGTATTTCCCCGGCCTGCTCGAGGCGCGCGCCGACCAGTTCGTCCTCGAGTTCGCCGGCCGCGAGATGGCCGAGCTCGATCTCTGGAAGACGCACGGCGACGGGCGCGGGCTCGGCGCGGGCGTCGTGGACGTGAAGGGCTTCAACCAGGACACGCCCGAGGACGTGGCGAAGCGCATCCGGCGCGTGCTCGAGGTCTGCCCGGCCGAGAAGCTCACGGTGAACCCCGACTGCGGCTTCGGCTGGTCGCCGCGCTACCTGTGCAACCAGAAGATCACGGCGCTGGCCGCCGGCGCGGCGCTCGTGCGGCGGGAGCTGACGGGCGGGCGATAATCGCGGCCGGGCGGCGCGCCCAGGAACCCCGGTCCCGGCCCCGCGGTTTGAGGTGTAGCGCAAAGGAGGGTCGAATGCGACGACGGGGTTCTCTCAGCGGCGGTCTGGTGGTGGGGGCCCTGGCCGGGCTCCTCCTGGCGGGCGCCTCGAGCGCCCTCGAGGTCGGGCAGAAGGCGCCCGACTTCACGCTCGCGGGCCCGGGCGGCAAGCAGGTCAAGCTCGCGGACCTGACGGCCAAGGGCCCGGTGGTCATCTACACGTTCATCCAGGCGTTCACCGCCACCTGAACGCGGGAGATCCTCGGCATCGACGGGGTTCGGCCCCAGATCGAGGCCGCGGGCGCCCAGGTCGTGGGCATCAGCGCCGACCATCCCGCCACGCTCGACGCGTTCACCAAGCAGAACGGCCTCAAGCACCTGCTCCTCGGCGACTTCCGCCGCGCCATGCTGCCGGCGTGGGGCGCGATGGAGACCAACGAGGCGAGCCCGATCTATCGCTACGCCAGGCGCGCCTACTTCGTCGTGGACAGAGCGGGCATCGTCCGCTACGCGAAGGTCATGCCCAACCCGCTCGACCTGCTCAAGCCCGAGGACGTGCTCCAGGCCCTGAAGGACTCGACGAAGTGATCCGGCGCCTTCCCCGCCTCGCCGCGGCCGCGACGCTCCTCGCCGCGGCCGTGGCGGCACCCGCCGCCGCGCAGGCGCCGGACTTCGCGAGCGTGGGCGCGCAGGCGTACGAGGCGCCCAGGCCGGCGCCGGCCCTCGCCCTGCCCGGCCTCGACGGCAAGCCGCGGAGCCTCGCCGAGCTCCGCGGCAAGGTGGTGCTGGTCGTCTTCTGGGCGACCTGGTGAACCCTCTGCCGGGAGGAGTTGCCTCCCGTCCAGAAGCTCCACGCCGCCTACAAGGCCCGTGGCTTCGAGGTCCTGCTGGTGAGCTTCCGCGAGGACCCGGCGCTGGTGCGCCGCACGGTCCGCGAGCGCGGCTACACGGCGCCCGTGCTGCTCGACGAGAGCGGTGACACGACCGGCCGCGGGTGGGGGGTGTGGGCG
Source organism: Candidatus Rokuibacteriota bacterium (assembly GCA_016179875.1). Taxonomy (GTDB): domain Bacteria; phylum Methylomirabilota; class Methylomirabilia; order Rokubacteriales; family CSP1-6; genus GWA2-73-35. Next base: position 7,809 of record JACPCH010000193.1, read on the forward strand.
CCGCCCACCATGTACTTCGTGGACCGCCAGGGGCGGCTCGTCGGCCGCATGATCGGCCCCGGCCGCTGGGAGGGCCGGGAGGCGCGGGCCTTCGTCGAGGCGCTCCTGGCGCGTGGGTAAGCCCGCCCTCGAGACACGCGATCGCCGCTGACCCACCGCTGACCTGCCGCTGACCCGCCGGTTGCCAACGGCGGAAGCTCGATGCTAGTCTCCCTTGCAGGGGCGCTGCGTGGGACCCCGCGGCGCGACACCGGCAGGTGCCGGACCGCCAACGACCGACGAGGACGACCATGGATGCGACCGTAGCCGCGGAAGCTCGGGAGCGGGTGAAGAAGTGGCTCGAGGAGACGCGGCAGCTCCTGTCGCTCATGCCGGAGCTCCTGGAGCCGGACACCTCGGCGGGCGAGCGGGTCGCCGCCGCGGAGCGCGAGGTCGAGAAGCTCAAGAAGGAGATCGACGAGTTCAAGAAGGAGAACATCCAGCTCCGGGGCGAGAAGGACGAGATCGCGCAGTCGTTGAGCCAGATCGCGGCGAAGCTCGGCATCGCCCCGCGCAAGAGCCCCTTCGAGCGCACGCCGCACGCCGACCCCGCGAAGCCGGGCGAGGCGCCCAGGGCGGCCGACCCCAAGGCGGGCGACCACCCGAAGGCCTGACGGCGCTCAGGCCGTCCGCGCCGCCTTGTAGGTTCCCGCCGGCTTCGCGTCCTTCCTGAGCCCCAGCGTCAACTCGTAGCGCTTCTCCGCGTTCGGGTCGGAGTTGTAGACCGCGATCCACAGCGTCGCGTAGTCCCGGCCGAGCCCCGGCAGCGACGTGCCCTCCGGCGCCAGCCGGACGAGCTCCGACTTCAGATCGGCGCGGCCCGCCGGCGGCATCGTCAGCAGCCAGGCCTGGTCCACGTCGTTCCGGCCCTCGAAGAGCTTCGCATCGATGCCGCGCGGCTCCTTGAGGTCGGCGGCGACGGCGAAGAAGCGCGCCGTCAGCGGCGGGAGCACGATCTGGAAGCGGTGGTCGGTGAACCGCTGGCGGTCCTGCGTGAGGCGCTGCGAGTTGTGCTCGGTGTCGCCGATCCGGTTGCTCGGGTGCGTGAACACCCGCGTCTCCATCGTGGACTCCAGGACGCGCGCCGTGGTCCACAGCCCGGGCTCGGGCACGGCGGCGAGCAGCACGTTCTTGACGAACTCCCCGTACTGCTCGGCCAGCCGGCCCTCGGTGACGAGGCACCGGTAGAGGTACTCGCCGACGGTCCGCGGCTGGTCGGGAACGCCCGGCGCGAACGTCTTCAGGCTGTTGAGGGCCTTGGCGACGAAGCCCGGGCTCTGCCGCTCGATGTACTCGAGCAGGATCGAGTAGCCGTAGGAGAGCAGGCCGTCGTCGTAATCGGCGCTCTTCAAGATCGGCACGCTCAGCAGGTAGTTGTACTTCGTGAGCTCCTGCTTGACCGCGTCGGCGAACGACAGCGTGCTCTTCCAGCTCGTCCAGCGCGCCCACGCCGAGACCCACCACTGCGCCGTCTCGTCCTGCGCCGACTGCTCGACGGCGCGCGCGGCCGCGGCGTCGTCCTCGACCGGCGCGGCGGCCGGCGGCGGCGCGGGGCGCGCGGGCTCCTCGAGCCGGGGCGGCGCGGGCCGCTCGGCGGCGGGCGCCGCGGCGGGGGCGGCGCCCCCGGCGATGGCGAGCTTGCCGCGCGTGGCGGCGACGGCGAGACTCCGGCCGAACGACTGGCTCACGGTGTCCTCGAGCGAGCCGAAGCGATCGTCGTCGAGGAGGTCGCGCCCCTCGATCAGCGTGAGCAGCGCGGTGAACGCGGGCGTGCTGTCCACGATGGCGGCCGCCGCGCTCTCCGACTCGAAGGCCTTCGGGTCGGCCACGGCCTGGCGGATCTCCTGGGCGCGCGCCTTGGCCTGGGCCAGCGCGGCGAAGCCCGGATCGTCCACGTGCACGACCGCCAGCACGCGGTCGAGCACCGCCAGCGACCGGCGCCGCGCCTCGGCCACCGCCCGCCGCCGCTCCTCGCCGGCGATCGTCGCCGCGACGGCCTGGATGAGGGGCTCGAGCGCCTTGAGGCCGTCGACCGCGGCCGGCGGGGGCGTGTCGACCGACAGCGCGCTCGCCGCCTCGAGCACGCCCTCGCGCAGCTCCATGAACTCGGTCCGCGCCGCCGCCAGCTCCTCCAGGAGGGCGCCGGGCGGGAGCACGCCCGACATCTGGAGGTCCCGGGCGGCCTCGCCGAGCCTGGCCGCGAGCCCGGCGAAGCGCGCGCCGAGCCCCGCCACCTGCTTGAGAAAATCGTCGGCGTTCGGTGTCATGGGGTGAAGCCGATTCTAGGCGCGCGTCCGGAAGGTGTCAAACCCGGCCGCCGGGGCCCGGCCCCTAGTCGCTGGTGACGCGGAGGACTTCCTCGACGGTCGTCGCGCCCTCGAGCACCTTCGCGAGCCCGGCCTCCCGCAGCGTCTTCATGCCCTGCTTCTTGGCAACGTCGTGGATCTCGTCGGCGAAGGTGCTGTGGAGGACGAGCCCGCGGATCTCGGGGGTGACCGGGAGCACCTCGTAGATCGCGCTGCGCCCCTTCATGCCCGTGCAGTGGCAGGTCGCGCAGCCCTTGCCCCGGTAGAGCGTGATGCGCCCGAGCCCGACCGGCGTGTGCCCGTACGGGATCAGCGTCTCCTCCTCCACCTCGTACGGCTCCCGGCAGTCCTGGCACACCCGGCGGACCAGCCGCTGGGCCACGACGAGCTTCAGCGCCGAGGCGACGAGGAACGGCGGCACGCCCATGTCCCCCAGGCGCGCGAGGGTGGAGGCGGCGTCGTTCGTGTGCAGGGTGCTGAGGACGAGGTGGCCGGTCAGCGCGGCGCGCACCGCGATCTGGGCCGTCTCCTGGTCGCGCATCTCGCCGACCAGGATGACGTCGGGGTCGTGGCGCAGGAACGAGCGGAGCGCGGAGGCGAACGTGCGCCCGATCTCGTCGTGGACCTGCACCTGGGTCATGCCGCGCAGCTCGTACTCCACCGGATCCTCGACCGTCACGATGTTGCGGTCGCCCCGGTTGATCGTGTGGAGCGCCGAGTAGAGCGTCGTCGTCTTGCCGGCGCCCGTCGGCCCGGTGATCAGGATCATCCCGTGCGGGTGCTGGATCGCATTCTGGAACGCCGCGAGCGCCGTGGGGTCGAAGCCGAGCTGGGCGAGATCCACCTTGAGGGCGTCGCGGTCGAGGATGCGGAGCGAGATGGACTCGCCGAAGATCGTCGGCAGCACCGACACGCGGAAGTCGATCTCCCGCCGGGCCTGGCGGAGCTTGATCCGACCGTCCTGCGGCAGCCGCCGCTCGGCGATGTCCAGGCTCGCCATGATCTTGAGGCGGGAGACGACGGCCGGCTCGATGCGCTTCGGCGGGGTCATGACCTCGTGCAGCACGCCGTCCACCCGGAACCGGATGCGGAGCGCGCGCTCGTCCGGGTCGAGGTGGATGTCGGACGCGCCGCGCCGGATGGCGTCGAGCAGGATCGAGTTTGGCGTCGAGCAGGATCGAGTTGACGAGCCGCACGACCGGCACCTGGTCCGCGGACGACCGCAGCTCGTGGAGGTCAACCTGGGGGTTCGTCTCCTGCCCCTCGACGATCTCGACGTCCGCCGCCTCGGCCTCCACCTCGGTGAGCACGTCGGCGAGCGTGGCCGGCGCCGGCTCGTAGTAACGCTCGATCGCCTGGTGGATGATGGACGGCGGCGCGATGACCGGGACCACCTTGAGCCCCGTCATGAACGCGACGTCGTCGAGCGCCGAGAGGTTCGTGGGATCGGCGACGGCGAGCGTGACGGAGCCGAGCGTGCGCCCGATCGCGACGACGCCGTACTTGCGCGCGATACGGCTCGGGATCAGCTTGATGATCTCGGGCGCGATCGCCTCGGGGAAGGTGACCTCGGGGATCCCGTACTGCTGCGACAGGAAGTGGACCAGCTGCTCCTCGG
>JACPCH010000022.1 GCA_016179875.1 Candidatus Rokuibacteriota bacterium
CGAGGGGATCGAGGTGCGGTACGGCGAGACGTCCGTCCTCAGGGACGTCAGCGTCGAGGTCGAGCGCGGCGAGGCGGTGAGCGTCATCGGCCCCAACGGCGCCGGCAAGACGACGCTCCTCAAGACGATCGCGGGCGTGCTGCGGCCGCGGCACGGCCGCGTGGTCTACGACGGCGTGCGCCTCGACGGTCGTCCCGCCCACCGGGTCGTGCGGCTCGGAATCGCCTACGTCCCCGCCGAGAAGGAGCTGTTCCCCCAGATGACGGTGCTGGAAAACCTCCAGCTCGGCGCCTACGCCAACCCGACCGCGACCGACGAGCACCTGGCCTTCGTCTTCGGTCTCTTTCCGCGGCTCCGGGAGCGCACGGCGCAGCTCGCCGGCACCATGAGCGGCGGCGAGCAGCAGATGCTCGCCATCGGCCGGGCCATGATGGCAGGGCCGAAGGTGCTGATGCTGGACGAGCCGTCCACGGGGCTCGCGCCGAAGCTCGTCGCCGAGATGTACGAGCAGCTCTCCCGGCTCAAGGCGGCCGGGCTCACGATCCTGCTCGCCGAGCAGCAGGTGCCGCTGGCCCTGGCGTTCTCCGATCGGACGTACGTGCTCGAGAACGGGGCCATCCGTCTCGCCGGCCCGTCCCGGGACCTCCTGGGAGACCCCGAAATCAAGCGGGCGTACCTGGGCGTGGTGTAGCGCCGTGCTTCCCATCCTGATCGACGGCGTCGTCCAGGGGCTGCAGCTCTCCCTCCTCGCCGTCGGCATCACACTGATCTACGGGCTCGGGGGCGTGCTCAACCTCGCGCACGGCCAGCTCGCCATCGTCGGCGGGGTGGCGGCGGCGCTCCTGATCGGGGGCGGCGTGAACGCGGTGGCGGCGTGCGTGCTGGGAGTCCTGGGCGCCGGGCTCCTGGCCCTCGTCGTGGACCGGTCGCTGCTGGTCCCGGCCTACCGGGCGCACGGGGAGGAGCGGCTGCTCCTCGGCCTCGTGCTGACGCTCGGCCTCTCGCTGCTGATCGACGGCTACCTGAACTACCAGTTCCCCAACACCGCGCTCACGCTGCGCCTGCCGGTGCCCTCGGTCAACCTCGGCGGGTTCCGCGTCCGGAGCGCGAGCATCGGCACCTCGCTCATCGCGATCCTCGCCTTCCTGGTCCTCCTGGGCTTCCTGCGCCGGACGCTGGTGGGCAAGGCCGTGCGGTCCATCATCCAGAACGAGGTCGGCGCAGAGCTGTGCGGGATCGACGCCACCCGCACCCGCACCCTGATCGTCGTGCTGAGCGGCATGCTCGCCGGGCTGGCCGGCGTCGCCCAGGGGCTGTTCTCCTCGCTCGGCACCGAGATGGGCGTCGAGTTCACGATCCTGGGGCTCATCGTCGCCGTGGTCGGCGGGGTCCGCAGCATCAACGGCACGCTGGTGGCGGGCGTCCTGCTGGGGATCGTCAACGCCTTCGCGAGCTACTACGTCGGGACCTACCTGGCGTTCATCATCCTCCTGCTGGCCGCCATGATCACGATCCTCGTGCGGCCGAGCGGCCTCCTGGCGTACTGGACGTGAGCGCGCGACGCTCTCGGGCCCCGCTCGCGTCCCTCGGGGCGGTGGCCCTCGTCCTGGCGCTCCTGCCCCTGGCGACGGGCGGCAGCGCCCACTATCTCCGGCTCCTGACGCTGATGCTCGTCCACATGGCGTACGCCGTGGCGTTCAACCTGATCTTCGGGCACACGAAGCAGCTGTTCCTGTGCCTGGGCGCGCTCGCGGGCGCGTCCGCCTACGTGTCGGTCGTGCTCGCGCGCGAACTGCACCTGTCGCCGTGGCTCACCATGCCCGCCGGCATCCTCGTCGCCGGGGCCCTCGGCGCGCTCTTCAGCTACGTGTCGGTGCGGCGGGGGCTCGGGACGATCTTCGTCGGCATCGTGACCCTCGCCTTCTCCCTGATCTTCCAGAACGTCATCCTCGGGCTCCGCGACCTCACCAACGGCGAGACCGGGATCGTCACCCGGGACCTCGGAGCCTCGGTGCTGCAGCGGGCGCCGTCGAGCTACTACGCCTTCCTCCTCCTGCTGGTGGCGTCGCTGGTCCTCTACGACGCGCTCATGCGCTCCCGCCTCGGCGTCGCCTTCCGGGCGCTGAGCGACGACGAGCTCACGGCCGAGCTCGCCGGCATCGACGTGGCCCGCTGCAAGGTGGCGGCGGCCGGCGTCGGATCGGCGCTCGTCGGCGCGGTCGGCGCCCTCTACGCCTACTTCAGCGGGCTCATCAACCCGTCCGTGTACTCGCTGGTCGCCGTGGACATCGCGGTGCTGATCACCCTGCTTCTCGGAGGCCTGGGCACGCGGCTGGGCCCGGTGCTCGGGGGCGCGGCCTTCGCGATCATCGAGGAGCTGGTCCGGCCCTTCGGCCAGCTCAACGTGCTCGTGTACGGCGCGCTCCTGATCGTGCTCTTCGTGGCGTTCCGGGACGGGCTGGTGGCCGTGCCCGGGCGGGCGGCGGCTGCCCTGCTCGCTCTCCGTCGCGCGGGTGGCTGACGTGCTTGAAGTCCTCGGCGTCGCGGCGCGGCTCGGCCTGACCTCGTTCGGCGGCCCGATCGCCCACCTCGGGTACTTCCGCGACGAGTACGTCGTCCGCCGCAAATGGATCGACGAGCAGACCTACGGCGACCTCGTCGCGCTCTGTCAGTTCCTGCCGGGGCCGGCGAGCAGCCAGGTGGGGATCGCCATCGGCATCTTCCGCGCCGGGCTGCTGGGCGGCGTGGCGGCCTGGATCGGGTTCACGCTGCCGTCGGCCCTCGCCCTCGGCGCGTTCGCCTACGGCGTGCGCGGCGCGGGCCTGGGCGACGCGGCCTGGCTGCACGGCCTCAAGGTGGTCGCCGTCGCGGTGGTCGCGCAGGCCGTCTGGGGGATGGCCCGCGCCCTCTGTCCGGACCGCGCGCGGGCGAGCCTCGCCGTGGTCGCCGCGCTCGTCACGCTGGCGGCGCCGACGGCGGCCGGCCAGGTGCTCGTCATCGCGGCGGCGGGACTCGTCGGGTGGCGGTTCCTCCCGGCGGCCGGGATGGCCGGGGCGCCCCGCGTGCGGGTGCCCGTCAGCCGCGCGCTCGCGCTCGGCGCGCTGGCGGTCTTCTTCGCCCTGCTCCTGGGCACGCCTATTCTCCGATATGTCGCGCCCGGCCAGCCGCTCGCGGTCTTCGACAGCTTCTTCCGCGCGGGCTCGCTGGTGTTCGGCGGCGGGCACGTCGTGCTGCCGCTGCTCCAGGCCGAGGTCGTGCCGCCGGGGTGGGTCAGCGGCGAGCAGTTCCTCGCCGGGTACGGCGCGGCCCAGGCCGTGCCGGGCCCGCTGCTCACCTTCGCCGCCTACCTGGGCGCCGTGATGGGGCCGCGGCCGAACGGGTGGGCGGGCGGCGCGCTCGCCCTCGGCGCGATCTTCCTGCCCTCGTTCCTGCTGGTCGTCGGCGCCCTGCCGTTCTGGGACGTGCTGCGGGCCCGCGCGGGCTTCCAGGCGGCGCTGCGCGGCGTCAACGCCGCCGTCGTCGGGTTGCTGCTGGCGGCGCTCTACCATCCGGTGTGGACCGGCGCGATCCGCGCGCCGGCCGACTTCGGGCTCGCCCTCGGCGCGTTCGCCCTGCTCATGTTCTGGAAGGCGCCGCCCTGGCTGGTCGTCATCGCGACGGCCGCCGGCGCCTCCGTCCTCGCCGCGCTCCGCTGACGCAGCCGCCCCAGCGCGGGCGTCCCAGCGCGCATCAGCCACGAACGGCGATGGCGCGACCGCGCGGGGCCGCGCCCTGCGCCAGGACCCGCCCGTCTCGCGTGTGGTCGTTCATGAATAATCTAGCCCATGTTTCCCTTATTGAGCGGGGGCACGACGTGTAAGTACGCGAACTGACGAGAGTCGAGGGGCGCTGGCGCCAAAAGCGTAGTGACAGACGCATCGTAAGTATTCCTTGATCTCCGAGCACGGAGCGTCGTGTTCCGGTGCGTCGACGGCCGCCTTGCGCAGACGCTCGCGGCGCTCTGACCGAGGCGCGCAACACGGCCTCTCCCACGGGGCCGGCCGCGCAACCGCGTGCGCTCCTCGTTGGCGATACGCGCGGGGTCGCCGGCCCGAACGTCGACCTTGATCTTCACGCCGCGCTCGCCGATCTCGCTCGCTCCGCCGCAGCTTGGGTCGGTTCGCCGTTCGCTTGTACAGGGCGAGTTGCTGGCGCAAGGTGGGGTTCTACAGGGCGAGCCGGCGGTGGCCGCCGCGGAGGAACGGCAGGAGTCGAAGCATGTGGAGCAGGAGTGTGATCATCGAGCCGGGATTCTCTCGGGATCAGAGCCGACAGATCAACCACGTGGCTGCCGGACGGAGTTTTGGCGAGGGACGGGAGGTCCTGCCCATGTACTTGGCGACGCTCTGTCACAACCGCACGAAGCGCGGCCGGCGAGTCGAACGTGGTTTTTGCGAAGGCAACCTCTTGAGGCCGTTCAAGTCTCACTCTGCCACCGCAAAGAATCGAAGAAGACCGAATTTCGTTCCTATTCTTGATTCCAGAACTCCTGACATAGCCGACTGAAGTCCGCGCCATTCCGGGCCCTGCTGGGTTGGGGGTGCGGACCCAAACCGGTCCGCTTTTTCGACGCCGAGCCCTATGTCAGGAGACGGGCATGGCCTCGCGCGCGATTTGGGTTTATCCTCGATGCGCCCCTCGGGTGCCGCGGCCGGCGCCGCGCGGGTGGGCAGGTCGCTACCTCATCGACCCACTGAGCAGCCCCACCACGCGCCGGCTGCCGCGTGGTGAACGGGCGGGAGGAGACATGCAAAAGCAAGTCGTTCACACGCCGAAGGTGCCGCCGGCACGCGTGCCGCTGTCCCAGGCCATCAAGGTCGGAGAGTGGGTGTTCGCGTCGGGTCAGCTCGGCCTCGACGTCAAGACGGGCAAGCTGGCCGAGGGCGGGATCGCCGCCGAGACGCGCCAGGTCTGCGAGAACCTCAAGGCGGTGCTGGAGGCGGGCGGCTCATCGCTCGAGAAGGTGGTGAAGGTCACCATCTACCTCGCGGACATGAAGGACCTGATGGACATGAACAACGTCTTCGGCCAGTACTTCCCCAAGGACCCGCCTGCGCGGACGACCTTCCAGTGCGTCGCGCTCGTGGGCGGGGCGCGGGTGGAGATCGAGGCGATCGCGCACGTCTAAGACCCGTCTAAGACCGGGACCCGCAACACCGACCCGAGGAGCGGACAATGGCACAGACCGACCCGCGGCTCGTGGCGAACGTGCCGCGGCTGAACGAGCACATGGACCAGCACCGGCTCGCCGCCGTCGTGGCGCGCTCGGGCCAGAACTTCAACTACCTGGCGGGCTTCGGCTACCCGGGCACGCTCGCCCGCCTCATGGACCTCACCGACTCCCCGCGCGGCGTGATGCTCCTGTGGCCGCGCCGGGGCGAGCCGGTCGTGATCGGCAACACCGCCACCGCGATGGTGACCGCGCGCGACTGCTGGATCAAGCGGCACGAGACGTACGAGTCCTACGTCGAGTCGCCCTACGCGCGCCTCTGCAAGGTCATGAAGGAATACGGGCTCGACCACGAACGGATCGGCATCGAGAAGGACTACGTGAGCGCGCTGCACTGGGAGGAGATCCAGCGGACACTCCCGGGCGTCCAGCTCGTGGACTGTTCCGCCATGATGGACCGGGTGCGGTGGGTGAAGACGGAAGCCGAGATCGCCCTGCTGAAGCGGGGCGCCGACCTCCTCGATGACGCCTACCTGGAGGTCTTCCCCACCATCCGCCCCGGCCAGCGGGAGCGCGAGGTGCACAGCCGCATCGTGCACGCGTGTCTCCAGCGCGGCTCCGCCTTCACCCACGGGATGCTGAACTCGAGCCGCAACGACGGCCCGTTCATTGGCGAACGCGAGAACGTCCTCTATGCGGGCGACATCGTCCGCAACGACTACGTCGCCTACCTCTGGGAGGGCTACCCCGGCCACCAGTCGCGCGTGGTCGTCATTGGCAAGCCGAGCGCCGAGCAGCGGAAGACTTACACGACCCTCCGCGACATCTACCGGCGGACGATCGACCGGTGTCGGCCCGGCGTGCTGGCCAACGCCCTCTTCCGCTTCGTGGTCGACGAGTTCGCCAAGCAGGGGTGGGAATACAAGATCGTCCCCCTGATGGGGCACTCCGTCGGCGCCTGGTGGCACCAGCAGGAGCCGATCCTCACGAAGGGCCGCGACGTGGCGCTCGAGGAAGGGATGGTGCTGGCGATCGAGCCCGTCCGGGGCTACTGGCACCTGCAAGACATGATCGTCGTCCGGAAAGATGGCCCGCAGCTCATCTCCGACAAGTTCTCGACGGACGAGATGTTCGTCGCCGGGTAAGGAGAAGCGCCTCATGTCGACCAGAACCATTCCGTCCCTGCTCCTCGCGGCGCTGGTGCTGCTGGCCACGCCGCTCCTGGCTTCCGCCCAGCAGCCGGTGCAGGGCGGCGAGCTCGTCTTCGCCGCCGCCGCCCGCATCGACTCGCTCGACCCGCACACCACCAGCTTCCTGGCCACGCGCCAGATCATGAACAACATCTACGACCCGCTCGTCCGCCAGAAGCCCGGCGACCCGAAGATCTATCCGGGGCTCGCCACCGCCTGGAAGCTGTCGGACGACAGGCGCTCCTATGTCTTCACGCTGCGCAAGGACGTGAAGTTCCACGACGGCACGCCGTTCAACGCGGCCGCGGTGTGCTTCACCTTCGACCGCATCGTGAACCCGGGGACGCAGGCCCGCGTCGCCCGCGGCACCATCGGGCCGTACAAGTCGTGCGACGTGGTCGACGAGTACACCGCCAAGGTGAACTTCAGCGAGCCGTACGCGCCGTTCCTCTCCCTCGCCGCACTGGAGGTGCTGGCACCGATCTCGCCCACCGCGGCCAGGAAGTACGGCGCCGACTTCAGCCGCAACCCGGTCGGTACCGGGCCGTTCATGTTCAAGGAGTGGATCCCGCAGCAGCACGCGAAGTTCGTGCGGAACCCCGACTACAAGTGGGGGTCGCCGGTCTACAAGCACCAGGGGCCGGCCTACCTCGACGGCTTCGTGTGGAAGGAGGTGCCCGAGCACGTGACCCGCATGGGCTCGCTCCGGGGGGGCGAGGCGCATATCGCGGAGGCGCCGCCGGCCACCGACTACGAGGCGCTGAGGCGCGACCGCCGCTTCTTCGTGACGGGCTCGACGGTGCAGGGTGCGCCGCTGCTGATGCACCTCAACTACAAGAAGTTCCCCACCAGCGAGCTGGCGGTGCGCCGGGCGATGCAGCACGCGGTGGACCAGGACGTGATCTCCCGGGCGCTCTACAAGGGCATGTACGAGCCGACGCGCGATCTCCTCGACCCGACGACGTTCGGCTACGACCCGAGCATCAAGACCATGTACGCCCACGACCCCGGGAAGGCCCGCGAGCTCCTCGAGGCGGCCGGCTGGAAGGCGGGCGCGGACGGGATCCGCGTGAAGGACGGCAAGCGGCTCGAGCTCGTCTTCATGATGAACTTCCCCTTCGACGCCTACACGGTCGGCCCGCTGCTGCAGGCGCAGGTGCGCGAGGTGGGGATCGACCTCCAGCTCCGGAAGGAGGCGATGCCGAACTACCTGCCGTCGATCCACAAGGGCCTGCACCACGCGGCAGACTCGGCCTGGGCGTACCCCGACCCACAATGCCTGCGCCAGCTCTACTACGCGCCCTTCGGCGCGACGGCGTTCAACTACGCGCACTACGACAATCCCGAGGTGGACAAGCTGCTCGACGAGGGCGCGCAGGAGTTCGACGCGGCCAGGCGCGCCGAGATCTACAAGAAGGTGCAGAAGATCGTGATGACCGACGCGGTGTCGGTGCCGATCCGCCGGCTGCGGGGCGTCTTCGTCGGCAGCAGCAAGGTGAAGGACCTCGCCTTCTCGGCGGTGGGCTTCCCGCTCTTCCACGACACCTACATCCAGAAGTAGGAGTCCGCGGGCCGTCGGGCCTGGCCCATGCTGAAGTTCGTCGTGCTACGGCTGGGCTCGATGGTCCCGCTCCTGTTCGGCGTGTCGGTCGCGGTGTTCTTCATGGTGCACCTGCTCCCGGGCGACCCCGTGCTCATCATCCTGTCCGGGTCGGACGTGACGCCGAAACAGATCGAGCAGCTCCGTCACGAGCTCGGCCTCGACCTGCCCATCCACCAGCAGTACGTCCACTGGGTCACAAAAGCCCTCCACGGCGACCTGGGTCGGTCCATCCACACCCGCCGCCCGGTGCTCCAGGCAATCGTCGAGCAGGTCGGGGCGACGCTCCAGCTCGCGTTCGCCGCGCTGGGGGTGGCGGTCGTCGCCGGCGTCCTGATCGGCACCCTCGCCGCCCTCCGCCACAACACCTGGATCGATGCGGCGTCCATGGCCTTCGCCGCCTTCGGAATCTCGATCCCGCACTTCTGGCTGGGGTTGCTGCTGCTGTTCGTCTTCTCCTTCACGCTCGGCTGGGTGCCGGCGACGGGGACGGAGGGGCTGAAGCGCCTCGTCCTGCCCGCCGTCACGCTCGGCCTCATGTACGCGGCTGTCATCGCGCGCCTCGTCCGCTCGGGGCTGCTGGAGGTCATCCGCCAGGACTACATCCGGACGGCGCGCGCGAAAGGGCTGGCGGAGCCGCGGGTGATCTTCGGCCACGCGCTCAAGAACTGCCTCATCCCCGTCGTCACGATCGTCGGCCTCCAGTTCGGCCACGCCATGGCGAACACCGTGATCATCGAGACGGTGTTTTCCCGGCAAGGGATCGGGCGGCTGGCCATCACCGCCATCCTCGAGAAGGACTTCCCCGTCACGCAGGGCGTGATCCTCTTCATGTCGGTGATGTACCTCGCCGCCAACATGCTGGCCGACGTCGCCTACGCCTACCTGGACCCGCGGAGTCGCGAGCCATGACGACGGGCGTAGGCGCCGGTGGACGATGGCGCAGCGTGCGCCGCAGTAAGACGATGGTGGTGGGTCTGGTGCTCGTCGCGGGGCTGGTCGTGATCGCGCTGGGCGCCGGCGTGCTGGCGCCGTACAGCCCGATCAAGGTCGATCCCCTGGCGGCGCTTCAGGCGCCGAGCACGACGCACATCATGGGCACGGATCAGTACGGCCGCGACATCCTCAGCCGGGTCCTCCTCGGCTCGCGGCTTACCCTGATGGTGGGCCCGGCGGCAATCGCCATCTCGCTCTTCTTCGGGCTGCTGGCGGGAGTGGCCGCGGGCTACGTCGGGGGCCGGGTGGACACCGTGCTCATGCGCCTGGTCGACGTCATGCTCGCCTTCCCCGGTGTCCTGCTCGCGCTGGGGGCGATCGCGGTACTCGGCGTGGGGCTCATGAACGTCACCATCGCGATCGGTATCGCCTACGTCCCGAACTTCACGCGGCTGATCCGCGCCACGGTGCTCTCGACGAAGCAGAACCTGTACGTCGAGGCCTCCCGCGCCATGGGCGCGCCCGCTCTCTACGTGGTCGCGCGGCACGTCCTGCCCAACATCATGGCGCCGGTGCTCGTGCTCACGTCGTCCGCCATCGCGTGGGCCATCCTCACCGGCGCGGCGCTGAACTTCCTCGGGCTGGGGACGCAGCCGCCGACGCCGGAGTGGGGGGTCGATCTCAGCGAGGGCCGGAGCTACCTCGGCGCCGCCTGGTGGATGACCACCTTCCCGGGCGTGGGTATCATGCTGGCGGTCCTGGGCACCAACCTCCTCGGCGACGGGCTGCGCGACGTGCTCGATCCCCGCCTGAAGGAGTGATCGCGCCTGTGACCGCCCCCGCGACCGGGCGGAGGCCATCGCCGCCCTCCCGGCCGGGGGCCCCCTGCTCGCCATCGACGACGGCCTCCTCATCCCCGTCGCCGATGGCCTCCGCGGAGAGGCGGACGACACTCACCGAGTGGAGAGCCGGCTCCGAACTTGGTCGCGGCCTCCGCCCAGGACACGCCCAGGGCTACCCGCCATAACGGCCCGGGCACGGCGCTCGATCTCCTGGACCCACCCGCGTTCGTCGCGTGCAAGCTTGAGCGCTTCCCTGAGCAATCGATCGCCAATACTGGCCATGAGCGCCCTCCTGATCCGGCCGGCGTGTGACCTCGAGCTCGAGCCGGCGGTTGTGGGCAGTGCGCCGAGCCCGACTGGTCTGCGTCGACCCCGAGCACTCGCGGCGCACGCGCCGGGCCTTCCTCGAGCGTTACGCTGACACGGACACCCTCGTGATGCTGGCGCACTTCCCGGCGCCGTCGGTCGGGCGCGTCGTCCGCGCCGGCGCCGCGTGGCGCTTTGTCGTCCAGGACGATTGTCCATGACGGCGAACGCGTAGGTCGGGGTGCCGAAGACCGAGCTCGATACGCCCGCGCTCCTCATCGACCTCCCGACGTTCGAGCGCAACCTGGAGACGATGCGGGCGCTGGCGGCCGGGGCCGGCGTCGTCTACTTACGTTCGCCGGTTTTCCATCTGTTCCTTTCGCCACAGTGTCCGAAACGCTACGTGGTCCCCACGCCGCGCAGGCCCTCGAGCAAAGCGTCGGCAACCGTCGTCATCCTGCTTCGCGCAGCTTGAAGCGCTGGATCTTGCCGGTCGCGGTCTTCGGGAGCTGATCGACATAGACGTACCAGCGCGGATACTTGTAGCGGGCCAAGCGGGCTTTGACGAGCGTTGTCAGCTCCGCCTCGAGCTCAGGACTGGGCCTGAAGCCCTGCTTGCGGACGAGGAGGGCCTTCGGCTTGATGAGACCGTGTTCGTCCGGGGCCCCGACCACCGCGGCCTCCAGCACTGCGGGGTGTTCGACGAGGACGTTCTCGATCTCGATGGGCGAGACCCCCCCCCACTTTCAGCATGTCGTCCGATTGACCCACGAACCAGTAGATCCCGTCTGTATCGCGCCGTACCGTGTCCCAGAACGTCGCACGATTCTTTTCGATCCATTTCACAGGCACGCCCGCCTTCATCGCCGCGAGGCCGAGGAGCACCATGTAGGGGTACATGCTGGTCTTGAGCCCAAAGCCGCCGCCGATATCGCCGGGGACGATGACGCGAACGCGGTCCTGCGGCATCCGCAGCGCTCGCGCGATCACGGTGTGGATGATGAAGGGGCCCTGGAAATTCGCCCAGAGTGTCAGGAGGCGGGCGGCGGGGTCGTAGCTCGCGATCACCCCATAGGTTTCCATCGGGAAGTGGCTGTACCCCTGCAGCGCCTCCCCGACCTCGATCCCCCGACAGCGCCCGGGAAGGCCGAAACGGTCGCGTGATGACAATCCGCTGACTCGCCCCTCGAACTTTCAGCTACTTACAGGTCGAAAAGGGAAACATGGGGCTAGGGCGCCGGCGTCACCGCGTACCCCTTGCGCTCCATGCAGCGGTTGAACGCCTCGCGGTCCACGCGCTGCGCGGGCAGGAGCGCGATGCTGAAGCGGTCGAGCGCCTCCTTGCGGCAGGCGGTCATGTCGTGGTCGAGCCGCGCCGGCGTGAGCCCGGGCTTCTCGTAGATCCACTCCGGCGGCGTCGCGCACGCCGCGGCGGCGAGCGCGAGGGCGGCGAGCGCGCGGGCGGCGCGGCCGCTCACTGGAGCACCCGGTCGGCGCGCAGGAGCATCGCCGACGGCACCGCGAGCCTGAGCGCGCGCGCGGCCCGGAGGTTCACGGTCAGCTCGAGCCGCTGCGGCCGCTCGACGGGGAGATCGGCGGGCCGCGCGCCGCGCAGGAGCTTGTCCACGAAGACCGCCACGCGGCGGAACGTGTCGGCCCACACGGCGCCGTAGGCGAGCAGGCCGCCGACGTCGGCGAACTCGGCCAGCGGGAACACCGCCGGCAGGCGCTGGCGGCTCGCGAACGTCGCGAGCTGCCGGCGGCTCGCCTGGAAGAGCGTGTCGGTCGCGACGAACAGACCGCCGGGCTCGAGCTTGGCGATGGCCGCGAGGGCGGGCTTGAGCTCGCCGTCGCCGCGCGCCTCGACCGGGAGCAGCTCGACGCCGAGGCCGCGCGCCGCGGCCTGCGCGTCGCGCAGCTCGGCGGCCGCGCTGCGATTGTCGGGGTTCCACAGCACCGCGACGCGCGTGACGTGCGGCACGGCCTCCTTCAGCAGCTCGAGGCGCCGCGCGGCCAGCCCGGGCGCGGCGAGCGTGACGCCGGTGACGTTGCCGCCCGGCTGCGCGAGGCTCGCCACGAACCCGCTCGCCACCGGATCGTCGATGCTCGCCATGACGATGGGAATCCGCGCCGTCGCCTTGCGCGCGGCCTCGATCGCCGGCGGGGTCGCGGCGACCAGCACGTTCACGCCGAGCCGCACCAGCTCCTCGGCGTGCGGCCCGTAGAGCGCGGGCTTGCCCTGGGCGTAGCGCTGCCAGAGCTTGAGCGACTCGCCGTCCACCCAGCCGGCGTCGCGCAGCGCCTGGCTCAGGACCGGCAGCGCGTCGGGCGTGGGCTCGTTGGCGAGATAGCCGACCCACGGCGGGCGCGGCCTGGCGCGGAGCGCGCCCGGCGTCCCGAGCCACGCCGCGGCGAGGAGCGCGAGCGCGCGGCGGCGCGGGATCAGGCGCGGGCGAGCGTCTCCCACGCCGCCACCAGGAGCGCGCGGCGCCGGGCCGCGTCGGGCGTCACGCGGGGCGCCGGCCGGCGACCGCCCCGACGATCGCGCGCAGCTCGGCGGCCTCGAACGGCTTGCGGACGAAGCGGTCGAAGCCGGAGGCGAGGATCTTCGGGATCTCGTCCTCGCCGACCGACGCCGAGATCGCCACCGCCGGCGTGCGCCCGCCGTCGCCGGCCGGCAGCGCCCGCACCTGGCGGATCAGCTCGTAGCCGTCGCCGCCGGGCATGCGGATGTCGCTCAGCAGCACGTCGGGCCGGGCGCGCGTGAACGACTGGAACGCCTCGCCGCCGGAGGCGACGGCGGTGACGGCCGCGCCCGCGTCGGCCAGCACCCGGGTGATGAGCAGGCGGATGCCGCGCTCGTCCTCCGCCACCAGGATCTTGAGGCCGCGCAGCATGCGGCGAGCCTATCAAACTGCCGGGGAAATTGGTATGATCCCCCCGCGATGGCGCAGGGGTTGAAGGAGCTGGTCGGACGCGTGCTGCTCGATCCGGAATTCCTGGCTGAGTTCCAGCGCGCGCCCGAGCCGGTGCTGGCCCAGTACGAGCTGAACGACGACGAGCGCGCCAAGGTCCGCCAGGCGCTCGCCCGGCTCGCCTCGACGCCGTCGCACGAGCGGCGGCACGCGTTCAGGAACGCGCTGATCCGCCGCGTGGCCACCTAGGCCGCGGGCGCCCGCGGTGCCCACGCCGTCCGAGACGCTCGCCTTTCTCCGTGACGTCCGCCTGTTCGCCAGCTTCGCCGACGCCGACCTCGCCGCCGTCGGGAGCCGCCTGCGCGAGCGCTCGCTCCGGAAGGGCCAGGTCCTCTTCCGCGAGGGCGACCCGGGCGACGAGATGTTCGTCGTCTTCCGCGGCACGATGCTCGTGTCCAAGGCCATCACCACCAAGGTCGAGCAGGTGGTGGCGCGCGTCGAGCCGGGCGACTTCTTCGGTGAGATGAGCCTGCTCGACGGCTCGCCGCGCTCGGCCGCGGTGCAGGCGGAGACGGAGGCCGTGCTGTTCGTGTTCGGCCGCGAGGGCCTGCAGGCGCTCACCGACTCGGCGCCGCACGCCGCCGCCGCCTTCTTCTTCGCGATGGTGCAGGTCTTCATCGAGCGGCTGCGCCGCTCGACGATGCAGGTGGCCGAGGCGACACGCTGGGGGCTGGAGGCGACCGGGCTCGACGTGGAGGGGCGATGACCGAGCGGCCCGCGCCGGCCAAGCTCGAGCTGCTCGTCCGCCGCGAGGACGGCGAGAGCTTCGAGCTGCGCGAGGTCGGCAGCGCGCTCGGGTTCATCAACTCGCGGCCGCAGCGCGTGCCGCCGGAATCGTACGAGCTGGCCGAGGTGAAGTCGCGGGTCGCCGGCGAGCGGCGCTATATCTTGAAGAATACGGCGACGGACCGGTTCCTGCTGCTCACCGCGCCCGAGAAGTTCCTGTGGGAGCAGATGGACGGCCACACGTCCATGCAGGAGATCGCGACCGCGTACGTGCTCCGGTACGGCGACTTCGACTTCGAGATCATCCCCAACCTCATCCGCAAGCTCCAGCGCGCCCAGCTCCTGGTCCTCAAGATGACGTCGCGGCTGCGCCAGGCGCTCGAGCGCAACCGGGGCCGGCGGGTGGTGCGGGCCGTCGAGAAGACGCTGCTCGGGCTCGAGCGCCTCACGCTCGCGAGCCGCGACGTGCAGCCGTTCTTCCAGCGCCTGCACCGCTGGGGCGGCTTCCTGCTGTTCACGCGGCCGGCGGCGGTCCTGTGGCTGGCGCTGGCCGTCGCCGGCGGCGTCGCCGCGGTCCGGCTCGGGCGCGACCTCGACGACGTGATGACGGGCTTCGGCGGCCACGCGGTGCGGGCGATCGTCACCGTCAAGCTCCTGTTCTTCTTCAGCATGGCCGCGCACCAGGTCGTCCACGGCCTGGCGTGCGTCCACTACCGCCGGCGCGTGCGCGAGTTCGGCTTCACGTTCCTGCACGGCTTCGTGCCGACCTTCTACGTGGACGTCACCGACATCTTCATGGCCGGCCGCCGGGCCCGCGTGGTCACGGCGGTCTCGGGCGCGCTCGTCCACCTGGTGCTCGGCGCCGCGTGGTTCCTGGTGGCGGCGCGCGCGCCGTGGGGCGGGTTCGTCCAGGCCTTCGCGGCCGCGTCGGGCATCATCCAGTGGCAGGCGCTGGTGATCTCGCTCTACCCGTTCTGCTTCATCGAGATGGACGGCTACCACGTCCTGGTGGACGCGCTCGGCGTGCCGACGCTCAAGCACGACGCGATCACGTACGCGAAGGCGCTCCTCGGCGGGCGCGGGCGGCTGGCGCACGGGCGGGAGGAGAGCCTGTGGCTCGGCTACATCGCGCTCTCGACCCTCTCCATCGCCGCCTTCATCGCCTTCAACGTCTGGCTGATCGTCAAGACGACGTCGTAACGGCGTCGGCCAGCAGCGCCGCCGCGCCGCCGACGATCTCGCGGACGCCCTCGGGGCCGGCGGCGGCGCCGGCCCGCGCGCGGAGCGCCGCCGCCTGGGCGGGGGCGTCGAGCGCGGCCAGCGCGGCCTGGGCCCGGGCGCGGAGCGCGTCGCCGGCGAGCTGGGCGAGCTCGGCGAGTGCGGCGAGCGCCACGCCCGCGCGCTCGGCCGGACGCGCCGCGGCGCGCACGCCGTCGGCCAGCGCCGCGCGGAGCCGGTCGTCCACGATCACGCGCGCCGCCTCCACCCGCACCAGGTCGCGCGCCACGCGGCCCCAGCCGAGCGTCACGTCGCGCGCGACCGCCCGGATGAACGGCGCCAGCGGCGGGGCGCTCTCCGCGGCGACCGCGGCCACGACCCCCGTCCACACGCGCCGTGGCAGCGCGCGCTGCCACGTGTCCGCCGGCGTGTCCTCGTCCAGCACGCGCACGAGCTCGCCCGACGGCGCCAGGAGCAGGTGGTCGGCCAGGCTCCGGCCCAGCGCCCACAGACCGCAGCGGACGCCGTCCCCGGCGTCGCGCACGCGGCGCGGCGCGTGGCGCACCACGCCCTGCCAGTCGGGCCGGAGATAGGTCGTGCCGCGCCACACGACCTTCTCGACGCGCCCGCGGCGCTGCACCCAGAGGCCGTCGGCCGTGACGAGCGCCTCGTGGGGCGCCGGCGCCCACGCGAGCCCGCCGGCGGCGAACGCGGCGAGCGGGTCCGGCGCGTGGGCGGGCTCGTAGCGAAACGACTCGAGCAGCGTGAGGAAGAGCTGCTCGCCGGGAAAGGGCCCCGTGTAACGCAGGCGCGCGATCCCTTGGCGCGTCGCGAGCGAGGCGATGAGGTTGAGGACCGCGGCGCCGCCGCCCGGCGGCAGCCGCGCGGGCTCGGCGAGCACGGGGATGCGCGCGATCCGGGCCCAGTCGAGCGCCTCGCCGAGCGTGAGCGGCACCGCGTCGGGGGGCAGGGCGTCCGCCCCGAGCGGGGGGGCGTCCGCGGCGCGCGGCCAGTGCCACACGCGGTCCGCGTCGCCCCACGGCGCGCCGCACGCGGCGCGCGGCTCGACGGCGAGCCACGTGCCGTCGGGCACCCGCGCCCAGGCCCGCGCGAGCGTGCCGTCGGGCCGCCAGCGCACGTCGGCGACGAGGGTGCCGCGGCGATCGACGATCCGCACGACGCGTGGATGATACAATGCGCGCGATGAGCGACGACGACCTGATCTGGCGGTCGGCGCTCGAGCTGGGCGACCTCATCCGGAAAAAGGAGCTGACGCCGGTGGAGGTCACCGACGCCGCGCTGGCGCGGCTCGAGGCCGTCAACCCGCTGCTGAACGCGTTCTGCCTCGTGGCCGCCGAGCGGGCGCGCGAGCAGGCGCGCGAGGCGGAGATCGCCGTCGTGAAGGGCGAGCCGCTCGGCCCGCTCCACGGCGTGCCGATCTCGATCAAGGACGTGCTGGCCACGCGGGGGCTGGCGACGACGGGCGGCTCGCGCCTGTTCGCCGACGCCGTGCCGGAGGAGGACGCGATCCCGGTGGCGCGCCTCAAGGCCGCGGGCGCCGTCATCCTCGGCAAGACCAACACCTCCGAGTTCGGCCACAAGGCGGTGACCGAGAACCCGCTCTTCGGCGTCACGCGCAATCCCTGGAACCCCGAGCGCACGCCCGGCGGCTCGACCGGCGGCGGCGGCGCGGCGGTGGCGGCGGGCGTGGGCCCGCTGGCGCTCGGCTCCGACGGCGGCGGCTCCGTGCGGATCCCGGCGGCGTTCTGCGGTGTCTTCGGGCTCAAGCCCTCGTTCGGGCGCGTGCCCCACGCCGGCGGCTTCCCGGGCTTCACCCACGTCTCACACGTGGGGCCGCTCGCCCGCACCGTGCGCGACGCGGCGGCGCTGCTCGACGTGATCGCGGGCGGCGACGACCGCGACCGGCGCTCGCTCCCGCGCGAGCCCGGCTCGTACCTCGAGGCGTGCGACGCGGGTGTGGCGGGCCTGCACGTCGCGTGGACGCCGGACCTGGGCTACGCCGCCGTGGACCCGCGCGTGCGCGCCCTCTGCGAGACCGCCGCGGCCGAGTTCGAGTCGCTCGGCTGCCACGTCGAGGTGGTGAGCCCCGGCTGGGAGGATCCCGAGGCGTGGTTCGGCACGCTGATCGCCGCGCAGTTCTACGCGGCCTGGTCCGATCGCCTGCCGGACGCCGAGCCGCTGATGGACCCGACGCTCGTCACGCTGATCCGGCGGGGCGGCGCCGTGCCGGCACGCGACTACGTCCGCGCGGTCGACCGCATCGAGGCGTACTGGGCGGAGGTGCGCGCGTTCCTCGAGCGCTTCGACCTCCTCCTGATGCCGACGGTCGCGGTGCCGCCCTTCGACGCCGGCGCCCGGCCGCCGCGCGAGGTGGACGGCCGGAGCGTCTCCGTGCTCGGGTGGATGCCGTTCACGTTCCCCTTCAACCTCACGGGCCAGCCGGCCGCGAGCGTGCCGGCCGGCTTCACCGACGACGGCCTGCCGGTCGGGCTCCAGATCGTGGGCCGCCGCCACGCCGACGCCACCGTGCTGGCCGCCGCCGCCGCGTTCGAGGCGGCCCGCCCGTGGAGTGACCGCCGTCCGAGGCTCTAGGCCCGCTCCCCGGGCGGCGGCATGACCGACCGCGCGCGCTGGACGCTCGTCACCGGGACCCTCTTCGGCCTGCTGGTGGTCGTGCTGTGGCTGGTGGTCACCGACGCGCCGGTCATCCACTGGCTCGTCCGGCTCTACCGCGACAAGAAGTTTCTCAAGGAGACCGTGAACGCCTGGGGCTGGATGGCCCCGATCGTGTTCGTCGCGATCCAGGCGCTCCAGGTGATCATCTCGCCGATCCCGGGCGAGATCACGGGGCCGGTCGGCGGCGTCCTCTTCGGGACCTGGCTCGGGCTGCTCTACTCGACGGTCGGCCTCACCACCGGCACGCTCTTCTGCTTCTGGGTGGGACGCCAGTGGGGCGAGCCGCTCGTGCGGCCCTGGCTCAGCGAGCACCACTGGAACCGGATGAACTTCATCCTGGAGGCCGAGGGCGCGATCCTCTGCTTCATCCTCTATCTGGTGCCCGGCTTCCCGAAGGACATCATCTCCTACCTCTTCGGGATCAGCCCGCTGCCCTTCTGGGTCTTCGCGGTGGTCTCCACGGTCGGCCGGATCCCCGGCACGCTCATCTCGTCCTACTTCGGCGCCCACGTGGCGGAGCAGCAGTACATCTACACGATCGCCTTCGTCGCCGCCGCGCTCGCGATCTGCCTGCCGCTCTACTATTACCGGGAGCGCATCCTCCGGCGCTTCCACAAGCCGCGGGCCAAGGACGCGGTCTAGACAAAGCGCTTGACGGGCGCGGCCGCCGCCCGGTAGAGTGACGGGCACGGCTATGGGCAGCGTGGCGCAGGGCACCCGGTTCTTTTACTTCGTCTACTTCGCCGAGGTCTGCCCGGGCGCCCTGATCTAGCGCGAGACAGGGAGCCGCGGGTGGACCGAACGCCCGCGGCGCCGATCGAGTCGAGGCCGCGGGCGCATCCCCGCGGCCTTCGTGTTTTTCACCGACTCGAAAGGAGACACGGCCATGATCATCGTCCTGAAGTCCGGCGCCGCCGACGCGGAGGTCGACGACGTCTGTCGTCGCATCACCGCCATGGGGTACGCCCCCCACACGATCCGCGGCACGCTCCGCACGGTCATCGGCGCGGTCGGCGACGACCGCGGCAAGGACGCCCTCCTGAGCCTCGAGTCCCTCGAGTGCGTCGAGACCGTCACGCCGATCCTCAAGCCCTACAAGCTCGCGAGCCGCGAGGTGCGCCAGGAGCCGACCGTCATCACGGTCGGCGGCGTGACGATCGGCGGCCCGGCGATCGTCGTGATGGCCGGGCCGTGCTCGGTCGAGTCACGCGTGCAGCTGCTGGAGGCGGCCGCGAAGGTGAAGGCCGCGGGCGCGCGCGTGCTGCGCGGCGGCGCGTTCAAGCCGCGGACCTCGCCCTACGCGTTCCAGGGGCTCGAGGACGAGGGCCTGAAGCTCCTGGCCGAGGCCCGGCGCGAGACGGGGCTGCCCGTCGTGACCGAGGTGATGGAGCCGGACAAGGTGGACGTCGTCGCCGAGCACGCCGACATCCTCCAGATCGGCGCCCGCAACGTGCAGAACTTCTCGCTGCTACGGCGCGTGGGCGAGGCCGGCAAGCCGGTGCTCCTGAAGCGCGGCATGGCGACGTCCATCCAGGAGTGGCTGCTCTCGGCCGAGTACATCCTGGCGAGCGGCAACCCGAACGTGATTCTCTGCGAGCGCGGCATCCGCACCTTCGAGACCGCGACGCGCTACACGCTGGACCTCAACGCCGTGCCGGTCGTCAAGCGGCTCTCGCACCTGCCGATCATGGTGGACCCGAGCCACGGCACGGGCCACTGGGAGTACGTGGAGGCGATGGCGATGGCGGGGGTGGCGGCGGGCGCCGACGGGCTCATCATCGAGGTGCACCCGCGGCCCGAGGAGGCCCTGTCCGACGGGCCGCAGTCGCTCAAGCCCGAGCGCTTCGCGGCCCTCATGGAGAAGGTCCGGCGGGTCGCCCGGGCCGTGGACCGGGACGCCTGAAGGCGCGCCCCGCGCGCTTGTACGCTTATAATCGAGGGGATGCGCATCCGCCTGCCCGACTTCGTGCGCCGCGTGCGCCGGCGGCCCCTGATCGGGGTCGTCGGGTCGCTCCTCCTGCACCTCGCGGTGCTCGGGGCGCTGCTGCTCGTCGCCGCGCCGGGGCCCACCTACCCCGTCAAGCGCGGCGAGCCCCTGATCGTCGAGCTGCCACAGGCGGACGAGCCCGCGCGGCGCGGCCGGCCGGGCGGGCCCGGCACCCCGCCGACCCCCGAGGCGCCGAGGCCCGCGACGCCGCCGGCACCGCCCGCGGCCAAGCCCGCGCCCCCGCCGACGCCTCCCGCAGCCAGGCCGGCGGCGCCCGCGGTCGCGGCGAAGCGCGCGCCGGAACAGCCGAGGGTCGCGAGCGCCGCGCCGGCGCCGGCCGCCAGGCCCGTGGAGCCGGCGCCCGAGGCGCCCCCCATCGCGCCGCCGCAGCCCGCCGAGTCCGCGCCGCCCGCCGCCGCCCCGCGCGCGGCGGAGCGTGAGCCCCAGGAGCCGGGCGGCCCGCCGCGCGTGGCGACGGCGCCGGGGCCGCGCGAGACGGCGCCCGACATCCGCTCGGCGCTCCGCCGGGGCGGGCCCGGGGACGGCGCGGGCGGGGCCGGCGGGCGCGGGGAGGGGCGGGGCGGCATCGAGGGCGAACCGATTCCGCTGGACTCGAAGGACCCGAAGTACAACGACTACCTCGACCGGGTCCGGCGCATGATCAAGGACAAGTGGGTGTTCCCGTGCGTGAAGAGCCCGGACAGCGGCCGCTGCGAGTACCACTCGGCCGTGCTCGTGATCGAGTTCGGGATCGCCAAGGACGGGCGGGTGCCGTTCGTCACGCTCCGGCAACAGTCGGGCTTCGAGATCATGGACCAGTACGCGATGAACGCGATCAAGCTGGCGGCGCCGTTCCCGGCGGTACCGGACGCGCTCTCGCGCAAGGGGATCCCGATCCTCGCCCGGTTCAGCTACGTCGTGGACACCTCGCTCGTGAACGTGCTCCGCTGAGTCTTTGACACCCTCGGCGGCGGGCTGTAGCATGGTCGGCACTCTGGATAGGCTCGTAGCTCAGTGGGAGAGCGCCTCTCTGACGCAGAGGAGGTCGGCGGTTCGAAACCGCCCGAGCCTACCATTCACCCACACAGGCGAGCGCACCACTGTCTGAAGAAGAACGGCATCTGAAGCTCTCCGGCGAGTTCGACTGCGATCCCTCGCCGCTCGCGACCCTCCGCCACTCGACCTCGCACGTGATGGCCCAGGCGGTGAGGCGTCTCCACCCGGGCGTGAAGGTCGCGATCGGCCCGGCGATCGAGGACGGCTTCTACTACGACTTCGACAAGCCCGAGCCCTTCACGCCCGAGGACCTCGCGCGGATCGAGGAGGTCATGCGCGAGATCGTGCGCGCGGACCATCCGTTCGAGCGCGAGGAGATGGACCGGGCGGACGCGATCCGGTTCTTCGGCGAGCGCGGCGAGCGCTACAAGGTCGAGATCCTCGAGGGCCTCGACGTCCCGCGCGTGTCGCTCTACCGGCAGGGCGACTTCGTCGACCTCTGCCGCGGCCCGCACGTGACGTCGACCGGCGCGATCCGCGCGTTCAAGCTCCTGTCGTCCTCGGGCGCGTACTGGCGCGGCGACGAGCGGAACCCGATGCTCCAGCGCATCTACGGCACCGCGTGGCTGACCCAGGAGGAGCTCGACAAGCATCTCTGGCGGCTCGAGGAGGCGAAGAAGCGCGACCACCGGAAGCTCGGGCGCGAGCTCGACCTCTACGTCTTCCACGACGTCGCTCCGGGCGCGCCCTTCTGGCTGCCGAACGGCTGGACCCTCGTGCGCGAGCTGGAGCGGTTCGTGCGGGAGGCGCTCGACGCGCGCGGCTACCAGGAGGTCTCGACGCCGATCCTGGTCAACCGGAAGCTCTGGGAGCAGTCGGGCCACTGGGAGCACTACGCCGAGAACATGTTCAGGCTGGAGGTCGAGGAGCAGGCGTTCGGCCTCAAGCCGATGAACTGCCCCGAGTCCACGCTGGTGTACCGGCACGCGCTCCGCTCGTACCGCGACCTGCCGCTGCGCTTCGCGGACATGGGCCGGCTGCACCGGAACGAGCGCTCGGGCACGCTGGCGGGCCTCTTCCGTGTCCGCCAGTTCACGCAGGACGACGCCCACATCTACTGCCGGCCCGACCAGCTCCAGGACGAGATCACCGCGCTGCTCGAGCTGGTCCGCGAGTGGTACAAGATCTTCTCGCTCGAGCCGTTCTTCAAGCTGTCCACGCGCCCCCCGAAGTCGCTGGGCACGGACGAGCAGTGGGAGGTGGCCGAGCGGGCCCTGCACGACGCGCTCCTCGCCGACGGGCTCGCGTACGACCTGAACCCGGGCGACGGCACCTTCTACGGGCCCAAGATCGACGTGGACATCCTGGACGCGCTGGGGCGGCGGTGGCAGATCGCCACCATCCAGGTCGACTTTCAGCAGCCGGATCGCTTCGCGCTCGAATACATCGGCAGCGACGGGCAGGCGAAGCGCCCGGTCATGGTCCACCGCGCGATCGTCGGCTCCTTCGAGCGCTTCATCGGCATCCTCGTCGAGCACTACGCCGGCGCGTTCCCGACGTGGCTCGCGCCGGTGCAGGCGCGGGTGCTGCCGGTGAGCGAGAAGCATCAGGAGTACGGGCGCGCGGTGCACGGAGGGCTCCGCGCCGCCCGCGTCCGCGCGGAGCTCGACGACCGCAACGAGAAGCTCGGCTACAAGATCCGCGAGGCGCAGCTCCGCAAGGTCCCGTACATGCTCGTGGTCGGCGAGCGGGAGAGCCAGAGCGGGACCGTCAGCCTGCGGCACCGGACCGGGGAGGATCTCGGGGCGGTCCCCCTCGACCGGGTGCTGACCGACCTCGCGCGCGAGATCGGCACGCGCGCGTCGAGTCTCACCGTGGGCCGCTCGTGAGCGAGCGGCCGGCCGTTCGCATCCGTCACGCCGGGCCCAGCGGCTAACCAGGAGGAGCCACCCACATCAGCCAAGCCAAGGACATCCGCATCAACGAGGGCATCAGGGTCCGGGAAGTCCGGGTCGTCAGCGCCGAGGGGGCGCAGCTCGGCGTCATGCCGATCCAGCAGGCGCTCGACACCGCGCGGCAGCAGGAGCTGGATCTGGTCGAGGTCGCGCCGGAAGCGCAGCCGCCGGTGTGCCGCATCATGGACTTCGGCAAGTACAAGTACACGCAGGCGCGGCGCCTCAAGGAGGCGCGGAAGAAGCAGACGACGATCCTGGTCAAGGAAGTGAAGATGGGCCCGAAGACCGAGCGGCACGACTTCGACTTCAAGCTCAAGCACGTGCGCCGGTTCCTCGAGGAGGGCCACAAGGCCAAGGTCACGGTGCGCTTCAAGGGCCGCGAGATGGCGCACACGGAGCTCGGCTGGAAGATGCTGAACAAGATGGTCGAGGCGACGCAGGACATCGCCACGACCGAGAACAATCCGCGGATGGAGGGCCGGATGCTCCACATCATCCTGAGCCCGAAGGCGCACTGACGAGGAGACGGCGATGCCGAAGATGAAGACCAAGCGCGCCGCCGCGAAGCGGCTCAAGAGGACGGCCTCGGGCAAGCTGAAGCGGCACTCGGGCTGGAAGGGCCACCTGCTGGAGGCCAAGCAGCCCAAGCGCCGGCGGAAGCTCCGCAAGGCGGCGCTGATCTCGAAGGCGGACGAGCCCCGTCTCAGCGTGCTCGTTCCCTATCTCTGATTCCGGGAGGATGTGACGCATGCCACGGGCAAAAGGTGGAGCCAAGACGCGCCAGCGGCGCAAGAAGATCCTCAAGAAGGCGAAGGGCTACGTCGGCGGGCGCCGCAAGCTCTACCGCACGGCGGCCGAGACCGTCCTCCGCGCCGGGGCGTTCGCGTACCGTGGGCGCAAGCAGAAGAAGCGCCTGGCGCGCGGGCTCTGGATCGTCCGCATCAACGCCGCCTGCCGGCAGGTGGGGCTGTCGTACTCCGTGTTCATGGCCGCGCTGAAGAAGGCCGGGATCCTGCTGGACCGCAAGGTGCTGGCCGAGCTGGCGGTCTCCGACCCGCAGGCGTTCGCGAAGCTCGCCGAGACCGCGAAGGCCCAGGCCCGCTAGGTTCGTGACGCATCCGCGGGTCGACGCCGTTGCGCAGGAGGCGCGTGACGCGATCGCGTCGGCCCGGTCCTCGGCCGAGCTGGAGCAGGTCCGCGTCACCTATCTCGGCCGCCAGGGCGCCCTCACCCAGCTGCTCCGCGGGCTCGGCGCGCTGCCGGCCGCGGAGCGCCCGGCGGTCGGCGCGGCCGCCAACGAGGCCAAGCGCGAGCTGGAAGCGCTGCTGGAGTCCCGGCTCGCCGCCGCGCTCGAGGGCGAGCGGCGGGTCCGGCGCGAGAGCGAGCGGCCCGACCTGACGCTGCCGGGGCGCCGCCCGCCGCGGGGCGCGCTCCACCCCCTGACGCGCGTGCACGACGAGATCGTCGCCATCTTCGCGGGCCTCGGCTTCTCCGTCGCCGAGGGCCCGGAGATCGAGACCGACTACCACAACTTCGAGGCGCTCAACATCCCGCGCGACCACCCGGCGCGGGACATGCAGGACACGCTCTACCTCTCGGAGTCCACGCTCCTCCGGACCCACACCTCGCCCGTCCAGATCCGGGCGATGCTGGCCCGGAAGCCGCCGGTCCGGATCATCGTGCCGGGCCGGGTCTTCCGCCGCGACGTCGCCGACACGTCGCACTCGCCGATGTTCCACCAGGTCGAGGGGCTCGCGGTGGACCGCGCCATCACGATGGGCGACCTCAAGGGGACGCTCGAGCTCTTCGCGCGCGAGATGTTCGGGCCCGGGTCGCGGATCCGCTTCCGGCCCTCGTTCTTCCCGTTCACCGAGCCCTCGGCGGAGGTGGACGTGCTCTGCTTCGTCTGCCGCGGCGGCGGCTGCCGGCTCTGCAAGCAGTCGGGCTGGCTCGAGATCCTGGGCTCCGGCATGGTGCACCCGCGCGTCCTGACGAACGTCGGCTACGATCCGGAGGAGGTCACGGGCTGGGCCTTCGGCATGGGGATCGAGCGGATCGCGATGCTCAAGTACGGCATCGACGACCTCCGGCTGTTCTTCGACAACGATCTCCGCTTCCTCCGGCAGTTCGCGTGAAGATCCCGTATCGCTGGATCGGGGAGTTCGTCGAGCTGAGGCTCGGCGCCGCGGCGGCGGCCGACCGGCTCGTCAACGCGGGCCTCGAGGTCGCGAGCGTCACGCCGCTGGCGCCCGCCGGCCTCGCGGGGGTCGTCGTCGGCGAGATCGAGGCGATCGAGCGCGAGCTCGGCGAGAGCCACGGCCACCGGCTCCTCCTCTGCCGCGTCTCGACGGGGCGCGAGCGGTTCTCGGTGATCTCCGGCGCGCCCAACACGACGGTGGGGACGCGCGCCGCCTTCGCGCCGCCCGGCGCCACGCTCCCGGGCGGCCGCCGGATCGCGGCGGCGAAGATCCGCGGCGTCGAGTCGCAGGGGATGCTCTGCTCCGAGCGCGAGCTCGGGCTCGGCGACGAGCACGAGGCGGGCCTGCTCGTCCTCGACGGCGACGCGCGCCCGGGCCAGGATCTGGTCGCCCACCTGGGCCTCGACGACCACGTCCTCGAGATCGAGATCACGCCGAACCGCCCCGACTGCCTCTCGGTCGTGGGCGTGGCGCGGGAGCTGGCGGCGCTCACGGGCTCGCGCCTGCGCGTGCCCGCGCCCGCGCTGCGCGAGTCGGGCGCGCCGGCGCGCACGCTGGCGCGCGTGAGGATCGAGGCGCCGGACCTCTGCCATCGCTTCACCGCGCGCGTCGTCAGCGGCGTCCGGGTCGGCCCGTCGCCGGCCTGGCTGGGCGCGCGCCTCCGGGCCGTGGGCCTGCGCCCGATCAGCAACGTCGTGGACGTGACGAACTACGTGCTCTGGGAGCGGGGCCACCCGCTCCACGCCTTCGACTACGACACGCTGGCCGAGCGGACCATCGTCGTCCGCCGGGCGGGGAAGGGGGAGCGCTTCACGACCCTCGACGGCCAGGAGCGCGTCCTCGACGACGCGATGCTGGTCATCGCCGATCCCGGGCGCGCCGTCGGCCTCGCCGGCGTCATGGGCGGCGCCAACACCGAGGTGTCGGCGGGGACGACGCGCGTGCTCCTCGAGAGCGCGTACTTCGACCCGGTCTCGATCCGCCGCACCTCGCGCGCGCTCGGGCTGCGGACCGACGCCGCCTACCGCTTCGAGCGTGGCGCCGACGTCGAGGCGCTCGTGGGCGCCTCCGCGCGCGCCGCCGGGCTCATCGCCGAGCTGGCGGGCGGGACGCTGGCGCGCGGGATGGTGGACGTGTACCCGCGCCGGCGGAAGCCCGTGCGCGTGCGCCTCCGGATGTCGCGCGTGAAGCGCGTCCTCGGCGTCGCCCCCCCGGCGGCGAAGGCCCGGGCGATTCTCGCCGGCCTCGGCCTGCCCACGCGCGCGAAGGGCGCGGCGCTCGACGTCGAGATCCCGAGCTTCCGGCGCGACCTCGCGATGGAGGACGACCTCGTCGAGGAGATCGTCCGCGTCTGGGGGTACGACAAGCTCCGCTCGACGCTCCCGGCGAGCGCGGTGGACGTCGTCACGCACCCGCCGGCCCTGCACCAGGCGCAGGTCGTGCGCCGCGCGCTGGCCGGCGCCGGGCTGGCCGAGGCGGTCACCCACGCGTTCGGCGACCCGGGGCGCGCGGCGCTCCTGCGCGCCGCCGGAGCGCCGGAGCCGCTCGGCCTCCTGAACCCGCTCGCCCAGGACGCGTCGGTCCTCCGGAGCCATCCGCTCGAGGGGCTGCTGGGCGCCGTGTCGGTCAACCTGAGGCGCCAGCAGCCCGACGTCGCGCTCTTCGAGATCTGCACGACGTACGAGCGCGCGGCCGGCGAGACGGGCGCGGCCGAGCCGCGCTGGGCGGCGATCGCGCTCAGCGGCGGGCGCACGGCGCACGCCTGGCACACGCCCGACGCTCCCGCCGACGTCTACGACGCCAAGGGCCTCGCCGAGCACGTCCTGGCCGCGCTGGGCGTCGCGGTCACGCCGGGCGGCGCCGGACGGCTCGGCGGCTTCGAGCCCGACTGCCACGGCACCCTCGTCACGGCGGCGGGCGCGGTGGCCGCCGAGTTCGGCGAGGTCGCCGCCGCGGTGCGGGAGGCGTTCGGGCTCGACGCGCCCGTGTTCGGCGCCGCCGTGGCCCTCGACATCGCCGCCGCGGCCCCGGCCCCGGCGCTCGCCTACCAGGCGCTGCCGCGGTTCCCCGCCGTCCAGCGCGACCTCGCGTTCGTGCTCGGCGCCGCGCCGGCGCTGACGGCGGCCGAGATCGAAGCGGCGCTCGCCCGTGAGGCGGGGCCGCTGCTGCGCGCCCTCACGCTCTTCGACGTCTTCCGCTTCCCGGACGGCCGGCGGAGCCTCGCCTGGCGGCTCGTGTTCCAGGCCGAGGACCGCACGCTCACCGACGACGAGGTCAACGCGATCCAGGCGCGCCTGACGGGCCGGATCACCGGGACGTTCCCGGTCACCCCGCGGAGCGCCTGATGGGCGACGGCGTGAGCGAGCGCCTCGGCGAGCTGGAGGAGGCCGTGCGGCGGGCCCTGGACGTGCTCGCCCGCCTGCGCGCCGAGAACGCCCAGCTCACGCGGGAGGTCCGTCGCCTCGCCGACGAGAAGAAGCACGCGCTCGCCCAGGTGGACACGATCCTGAAGGACCTCGCGAAGCTCGAGCTCGACCGGACGCCGGAATGAGCGAGCCCGCGCGGGTCGAGCTGACACTCCTCGGCCAGACCCTCACGATCCGCACCGAGGCGGCGCCCGACTACCTCCGTACGCTCGCCAAGTACCTGGAGGACCGCGTGGCCCAGCTCACGCGCTCGGGCGTGAAGGAGCCGGGAACCGCGCTCACGCTGGCCGCGCTCGACATCGCCGACGAGCTGTTCCAGGCGCGCGAGGCGGGCGGGCGCGACCGCGGCGACGCGGACCGGCGCCTCGGGGCCCTGATCGCGCTGCTCGAGCAGGCCGTCAGGGAGCCCTGAGCCTCAGCGCGCCAGCGGGAACACGTAGTGGAACTCGGGCCCCTGGAGCGTGTGGATCTCCTTCACCTTGTCGCCCACGGCGGTGAACGAGGTGACGCGGTACATGAACAGCCACGGCGCCTCGTCGAAGATGCGCTTCTGCACGTCGGCGTAGATCCGCCGGCGCCGCGTCTCGTCGAACGTGGACGCGCCGGCGTCGATCAGGGCGTCCACGTCCTTGTTCACGTAGGCGCCGAGGTTCCAGAGCGCGCCGGCCCGGCGGCTGTGGAAGATGCTCTGGAGCACCTGGTCGGGGTCGCCCGTGGACCCGCCCCAGCCGAGCATGTAGAGGTTGAAGTCCTTCTTCTTGATGGCGTCGATGTACCCCGCCCAGTCGCCGATCACCCGCAGGTCGACCGTGAGGCCCGCGGCCTTCAGGTAACCCGCGACCGCCTGGGAGACCTGGCTGTCGAGGAGGTAGCGGTTCTCGGGGGACAGCAGCACGACGCGGGCGCCCACGGCGTTCGCCTCCCGCAGCAGCTGCCTGGCCTTCTCGGGGTCGTACGCCCACGTCCCGACCGCGGTGTGCCCCCACAGCATCGACTCGATGACCGAGCGCGCGGGGGCGCCGGCGCCCTGCAGCACGCGCTGGATGATGGCCGTCTTGTCCACCGCGTGATTGATCGCCTGCCGCACGCGCGGGTCGCTGGTCGGCGCCAGCGCGAGGTTGAGCTGGTAGAAGATGTTGCGCCCCTCGATGCGGAGCAGCCGCACGCCCTTGGCGCCCTCGAGCTGCCGGGCCTCGGCCGGCCCCAGCCGGAGCGCGATGTCCGCCTGACCGCGCTGCATCATGAACAGGCGCGTCGTCACCTCCGGGACGAACTGGAAGCCGATCTGGTCGTAGGTGGGCCGGGCGCCGTGGTACGCGTCGTTGCGCACGACGACGATGCGGGTGCCGCGCGTCCATTCCTTGAAGGCGTACGGCCCGCAGCTCACGGGCTGCACGCCGTAGCGGTCCCCCAGCGCCGCGTCGGCCCTGGCGCTCACGAGGCCCGCGTTCGGGTGCGCGAGGCTGTTGCGCAGGCTGGGGAAGGGCTTCTGCGTGGTCAGGATGAGCGTGTCCTCGCCCTCGGTCCGGATCTCGCTGATGGCCTGGAAGAGGACGCGCTGCGAGCCGCCCTTCCGGCGCATGCGCTCGATCGTGTACTTGACGGCCTCCGCGTTCACGGCCGTCCCGTCGTGGAACCTGGCGCCGCGCTTGAGCTTGAGGGTCCAGGTCCGCTGATCCGCGCTCAGGCTCTCGTGCGCGATGAGGTCGGGCGTCGGCTCCATGTCGTCGTTGAACGTGTAGAGCCGGCAGTAGACGTGGTACATGACCATCGTCTGGTCGCCGCTCAGGATCTCGACGGGGTCGAGGTTGGCGAACTCGGACGGCAGGAGGACCGTCAGAGACTGGGCCTGCGCGCTCGCCGCGATCCCGCCGAGCGCCACCAGTGCCGCCAGGAACACCAGAGTCCGTGAACGCATGACAGTCCCTCCTCGGGTTGAGTGCACGACGTCCTCGGGGCGCCGCCTCACGACCGCGGGGTGCATGATCGGCCACGGGCCCGTCCGCACATGGTAGCTCCATTCCCGGCGCGGCGGGTCCTAGAGCTCGAGCAGCACGCCGCGGGTCCGCCGCGGGTCGAGGGCCAGGCGCAGGCCGTCCCCGAACAGGTTGATGCCGAGGATCGTCAGCATGATCGCGACGCCGGGATACACGATGAGCTGCCCGTGCTGGAGCATGTAGCGCCGCCCGGTGTTGAGCATGGCCCCCCACTCCGGCGTCTCCGGCGGGACGCCGACGCCGAGGAACGACAGGGTCGCGCCCACCAGGATGGCCGTCGCCACCTGGAGCGCGGCGAGGACGACGATCGAGTTGATCAGCGTGGGCGCGATGTGCCGGACCAGGATGCGCGCCGGCGACGCCCCGAGCGCCCGCGCGGCGGTGACCGAGTCCCGCTCGCGGGCCACCAGCGTCGAGGCGCGGGCCACCCGGCCGAAGACCGGCACCGCGCGCAGCCCGACGGCGAGGAGCACGTTGGTCACGCCGGTGCCGGCGACGGCCACCACCATCAGCGCGATCAGGACGCCCGGGAACGTCAGCAGCATGTCCACGATCCGCGTGAACGCCCCGTCGAGCCGGCCGCCCGCGTAGCCGCTCACCACGCCCGCGGAGCCCCCGAGCACGAGGCCGAACAGCGTGGCGCCGACGCCGATCAGGAGCGACAGCCGCGAGCCCGCGACCAGCCGGGCGAGGGTGTCCCGGCCGAGCTGATCCGTGCCCAGCCAGTGCCCGCGGCTCGGGCCTTCGAGCGCGCGCGCGAGGTCCTGGGCGTAGGGATCGAGGGTGAGGCTCGGACCGATCGCCGCCACCAGCGCCAGCACCGCGAGGATGCCCAGCCCGACCCGGCCGGTCGCGGGCAGCCGGGCCCGGCGGCCGCGCGGCGCGGGCGGCGGGCTAGGCGTGCCGGGCCCGGGGATCGATGACGCCATTGAGGAGATCCACGGCGAGGTTGAGCAGCGCGAAGAGCAGGGCCAGGGCCAGGACGATGCCCTGGACCATGGGGTAGTCGCGGGTCGCGATGGCATCGACGAGCGCCTTGCCGGCGCCGGGCCAGGCGAAGATCGTCTCCACCGCGATCACCCCGCCGAAGAGCCGCCCGAACTCGAGCCCGGCGACCGTGACCGGCGGGATCAACGCGTTGCGCATGGCGTGCCGCCAGAGCACCTGGGTCCGCCGCGCGCCCTTGGCGACCGCCGTCCGGATGAAGTCCTCGCCCAGCACTTCGAGGAGGGTCGACCGCGACAGCCGGGCGAACACCGCGAGGCTGTTGGGCATCAGCGTCGCCACCGGAAGGACCAGATGGGCCCAGCTGTCGCTGCCGGCGACGGGCAGGAGGCCGAGCTGCACCGCGAAGAGCAGCACCAGGAGCAGGCCCAGCCAGAACGAGGGCGCCGACACCCCGAGCAGCGCGAAGACGAGCAGCGCCACGTCCGGCCACCGGCCGGCCCGGACGGCGGCGGTCATCCCGAGGGCCAGCCCCAGGACGAAGGCCAGCGCGATCGACGTGAATCCGAGCAGGAGCGTGGCGGGCAGCCGCCCGGCCAGCTCCTCGAGCACGGGCTGCTTGCTGCGGATCGACTGCCCGAGGTCGCCCCGCAGGACGTTTTTCAGATAGACGGCGTACTGCACGAGCACGGGCTGGTCGAGGCCGAGGCGCGCGCGGATCCCGGCGACGATCTCGGGGCTCGCGTCCTGCCCCGCCAGGACCGTCGCGGGATCGCCGGGCACCAGGCGGAGCAGGATGAACACCACCGCGCTGATCAGGAGCAGCGTGGGGGCGAGCCGCGCGAGCCGGCGGAGCAGGTAGGTCAGCACCGCCGGGTGTCGCCGGCCCTCAGTCCTTGTCCCCCTGGATGCGGTTGCGCAGGGCCGGGTAGCCCTCGATCTGCACCTCGACCACGTCGCCCTCCTTCAGGAACTCCGGCGGCTCCTTGATGATCCCGATGCCGAGGGACGTGCCGGTGGTGATCACGTCGCCCGGGTGGAGCGTGATGCGGGCGGTGATGTACTCGATGACCTCGGCGACGGTATGGACCATGTCGCTCGTCGGGAACCGCTGCTTCTCGACGCCGTTGACGCGGCAGAGCAGCGTGAGCTTCTGCGGGTCGGGGATGAGCCGCGCCGGGATCAGCGTCGGCCCCATCGGGCCGAAGGTATCGGCGGCCTTGAGCGGGATGATGATCGAGCCCGACTCCGGCGGGCGCGGGACGACCTTCGCGGTGTAGTCGTTGCAGGCCGTGTAGCCGCCGACGTAGGCGAGCGCGTCACGGGCCCGCACCCGCCGGGCCGTGCGCCCGATCACGACGCCGAGCTCGGCCTCGAAGTCGATCTTGTCGACGACCTTCGGCACCAGGATCGGGTGGTCGTGGCCGACCGCGCAGCCCGGCAGCTTGGCGAAGAGCTCGGGATGCTTGTTGAAGGCCAGGCCCTCGTGGGTGGCCAGCGCCCGGTAGTTGTAGCCGAGCCCGAGGAACACCTGCGGGGTCGTCGGCGCGAGGAACTGCACCCGGTCGGCGGGGACGCCGCGCCGGGCGCGGATCGCCCGCTTGGCGAAGGCCTCCGCCTTCTTCAGCGCCGGCTCGCCGCCGGCCAGGAGCGTGGCGACGTCGGCGAAGCGCTTGTCCTGCGAGGTCGGGAGCGCGACCACCATGCCGTCGATCCAGGCGGCCGCGGCGGGTTTGCCGGACTTGCTGCGGATGCGCGCGAGCTGCATCGGTGTCTCCCTGCGTGTCGGTACGCTGCGGGGTTAACGGCAGTCCTTGCGCGAGATCACGACGACGAGGTGCTCCGGGGTCGTGGAGCGCACGGCGCGCTTATCATACGGGTTGACACGACGACCGGACAACCGGATAAGTGGTCAAGCTCACCGCCCTCAGGAGGACGCGATGCCGAAGATCGTCGTGAAGGACAACCGGGACCTCCCGCCGCCCTCGGCGCCCTACGCCCAGGTCGTGCGCAGCGGCAATCTCGTGTTCATGTCGGGCGCCGTGGGCAAGGACAGGCACGGGCACGTCGTGAAGGGCGACATCCAGGCCCAGTTCCGGCAGCTCCTGGAGAACACGCGCGTGGCGCTCGCGGCGGTGGGCGCCACGCCCGAGCAGGTGGTGCGCGTGACGCTCTACCTGATCGACATGCGGCACAAGGCGCTGCTCGACACGATGCGCGAGGAGTTCTTCGGCCCGGGCTGGCCGGCCGCGACGGCGCTCGGCGTCACGGCGCTCGCCGGCCCCGACTACCTCGTGGAGATGGACGCGATCGCCGTCGTGGAGTGAGGCTCGCCCCCCGGCCCGCGGGCGCTCAGAGCCCGTGAACGAATCGCATCGTCGAGGGGCGCCACGGCGGCGCCGGGGCGCCCCGAGCGCCGGGGGGCTTGGGGGGCGCCCGGAGCCCCCCATGGACTCAGAACGCGCCGTGGCGCCCGGCGCCGGCGGCGAAGCGCCGCGCGCCCTCGACGCTCTCGCCGGTGGCGACGGACGCCATCCCGAGCGCGTGCTCGCGCCTGAGGGCTACGCGCCGCGGTGTGCCGAGTGACGCGTACGCCGACCGCCGGTCGCTCCGGACGCAGTGCGGCGGGAAGCTCGCGATCGTCAGCGCGAGCGCTTCGGCCTCCGCGCGGGCCGCGCCGCGCGGGACGACGCGGGTCGCCAGGCCGATCCGCTCCGCCTCGCGCGCGTCCACCGGGCGGCCCGTCAGGATGAGATCGAGCGCGCGGCCGAACCCGACGAGCGCCGGCAGGCGCACCGTGCCGCCGTCGATCAGCGGCACGCCCCACCGGCGGTTGAAGACGCCCATGACGGCGTCCTCCTCCACGACGCGGAGGTCGCACCACAGCGCCAGCTCGAAGCCGCCGGCGACGGCGTGGCCGGCCACCGCGGCGACGACCGGCTTCGACAGCGCCAGGCGCGTGGGCCCCATCGGGCCCTCGCCGTAGGCGCGCGGGATCTTCCGCGCCCCGGCGGCCAGCGCCGTGAGATCGAACCCGGCGCAGAAGGTGCCGTGGGCGCCCCAGAGCACGGCGACGCGCGCGCCGCGATCCCGGTCGAACGCGCGGAAGGCGGCGCGCAGCGCCGCGGCCGTCGCCGGGTCCACCGCGTTTCGCCGCGCGGGACGGTCGAGGATGATCGTCGTCACCGGGCCGTTCGACTCGCTCCGCACGCTCGGGCGCTCCATGGCTTGCGTCCTCCCCGCCCGCCATGGTACACAAGCAGCGTCCCTGCGCTGTGCGTGATGCCGGGGGAAGGTTTCAACCTCGTTGTCACAACGGGAGCCGTCGTAGAGGGTGGTGTGCAAGCCCCTCTCGAAGGGGAAGCCTGAAGCCCTCGGGATCACGGCGCCCACCTGGCCTACCAGGTTCGAAACACCGTCGGCACACGGCAGAGGTGGGGATGCTATACTCCTGCCATGCAAGGCATTTGGCTCATTCTCGACTCTTTCATCGCCGTCCTTGCCCTGGTCGTCGGATTCTTCCTCCACAAGATCTTCAGCGATCGCAAGATCGGCGAGGCCACCACCCGCGCCGAGCGCATCGTCCAGGACGCCGAGCGCGAGGCCGCCAACCGAACGAAGCAGGCGGACCTCGCGGCCCAGGAGGCGTCGCTCAAGGCCCGCACCGCCTTCGAGGAGGGCGCGCGCCGCCGCCAGCGCGAGATCGAGCAGATCGAGCAGCGCGTGCTCGCGAAGGAGGAGGAGCTCGCGCGCAAGCTCGAGCAGATGGAGCGCCGCCTCAACGAGATCGGCGCGAAGGAGCGCGAGGTCGCCGGGCGCGAGAAGACCGTCGCCGAGCAGGAGGGCCGGCTCGCGCTGGCGCTCGAGGAGCAGCGGCGGAAGCTCGAGACGATCGCCGGCCTCACCGCCGAGGAGGCCAAGCGCCAGCTCCTCGGGCAGATGGAGGCGGAGGCCCGGCGCGAGGCGCAGCTGGTCGCGATGCGGCTCGAGGAGGAGGCGCGCGAGACCGCCGACGTGAAGGCCCGCGAGGTCCTGGCCACGACCATCCAGCGGCTGGCGCCGGACTACACGGTGGAGACTTCGGTTTCGGTCGTGGACCTGCCCTCCGACGACATGAAGGGCCGCATCATCGGCCGCGAGGGGCGCAACATCCGCGCGCTCGAGCTGCACACGGGCGTGGACCTCATCGTGGACGACACGCCCGAGACGGTGCTGATCTCCGCCTACGACCCCTACCGCCGCGAGATCGCGCGCCGCGCGCTCCAGGTCCTGATCGCCGACGGCCGCATCCACCCGGCGCGCATCGAGGAGGTCGTCGAGAAGGTCAAGAAGGAGATGGAGCAGCACCTCAAGGAGGAAGGCGACAAGGCCTGCTTCGAGGTCGGGGTCCACGGGCTGCATCCGGAGCTGGTGAAGCTGGTCGGGCGCCTGAAGTTCCGGACCTCGTACGGGCAGAACTGCCTGCAGCACTCCAAGGAGGTGGCGTGGCTCGCCGGCATGATGGCGGCCGAGATCAAGGCCGACTCGAAGCTCGCCAAGCGCATGGGCCTCCTGCATGACATCGGCAAGGCGCTCACCCACGAGCAGGAGGGGAGCCACCCGGAGCTGAGTCTCCAGGTGCTGACGAAGTACAACGAGCCGCCCTCGGTCATCAACGCCGCGCTCTGCGGCCACGAGAACGTGGAGCCGGAGACCATCGAGGCCGTGCTGGTGGAGGCCGCCGACGGCATCTCGGCGGCGCGCCCGGGCGCGCGCCGCGACGTCCTCGAGTCCTACATCAAGCGGCTCGCGAAGCTCGAGGAGATCGCGATGTCCTACAAGGGCGTCGAGATGTGCTACGCGATCCAGGCCGGCCGCGAGCTGCGCGTGATGACCAAGGCCGACGTCCTCTCGGACTTCGACGCGCACCAGCTCGCCAAGGACATCTCCAAGCGCATCGAGGCCGAGATGCAGTACCCCGGGCACATCAAGGTCGTGGTCATCCGCGAGACGCGCGCCGTCGAAGTGGCGAAGTAGGCGGGCATGAACATCCTCATGGTCGGCGACGTCTTCGGCGAGCCGGGCCGCGCGGCGCTGGCCCGGCTCCTGCCGCGCCTGCGCCAGGAGCACGCGATCGACTTCTGCGTCGTCAACGTCGAGAACGCGGCCGGCGGCTTCGGCGTGACGCCCCCGATGGCGCGGCTGTTCCTCGAGCAGGGCGCCGACGTGATGACGTCCGGCAACCACGTCTGGGACAAGAAGGAGATCGTCGAGTACATCGCGAAGGAGAACCTCCTCCTGCGGCCCGCGAACTTCCCGGCGGGGACGCCCGGCGCCGGGTCCATCACCGTCAAGTGCGGCCCCCACAAGATCGCGGTGCTGAATCTGATGGGGCGCGTGTTCATGCTCCCGATCGACTGCCCGTTCCAGAAGGCCGACGAGGTCGTGCCCGAGCTCCGCAAGGACACGCCGATCGTCCTGGTGGACATGCACTGCGAGGCGACGTCCGAATCGCAGGCGATGGGCTGGTACCTCGACGGGCGGGTGAGCGCCGTCGTCGGCACCCACCGGCACGTCCAGACCGCCGACGAGCGCGTCCTGCCGGGCGGCACCGCCTACATCACCGACCTCGGGATGACGGGCCCGACGGAGGGCGTGATCGGCGTCGACCGCCATCTCATCTTGCAGAAGTTCCTCTCGCAGATGCCGGTGCGCTTCGAGCCGGCCAAGGGGCCGGCCGCGCTCCACGGCGTCGTGATCGTCGTGGATCCCGACACCGGCCGCGCC
Source organism: Candidatus Rokuibacteriota bacterium (assembly GCA_016179875.1). Taxonomy (GTDB): domain Bacteria; phylum Methylomirabilota; class Methylomirabilia; order Rokubacteriales; family CSP1-6; genus GWA2-73-35. Next base: position 35,970 of record JACPCH010000022.1, read on the forward strand.
TCGGACATTCGCCGGCTCCGCGTCCCGGCTTGATCCTCGACGGCAGACTCGTCGCCCAGAAGGTCCTGGACGAGGTGCGCGCGGGCGTCGGGCGCCTGCGCGAGCGCACCGGCGTCACGCCGGCGCTGGCGGTCGTCCTGGTCGGCGACTTCGCGCCGTCGAAGATCTACGTCGCGAACAAGAAGAAGGCCGCCGACGCGGTCGGCATCGCCACGCGCGACTTCCTCCACCCGGCGGGGCTCACCCAGCCCGAGCTGGTCCGGCTCTTGGAAGGGCTCAACGCCGAGGACGATGTCCACGGCATCCTGCTCCAGCTCCCGTTGACCGCGGGCTGCGACGAGGACGCGGCGATCCGCGCGATCGCGCCGGAGAAGGACGTGGACGGGCTCCATCCCGCGAACCTCGGCCAGCTCCTGGCCGGCGCGCCGACGGTCGTGCCGTGCACGCCCGCCGGCTGCCTGGCGATTCTCGACCACTACGGCTGCGAGCTGAAGGGCGCGGAGGCGGTCGTGATCGGCCGCTCGCGCCTCGTCGGCAAGCCGCTGGCCCAGCTCCTGCTCGCGCGCCACGCGACGGTGACGATGTGCCACACGCGCACGCGCGACCTCGCCGCGCACGCGCGGCGCGCCGACGTGCTCTGCGTCGCGGCGGGCCACCCGCGCACCGTCACGGGCGACATGGTGAAGGAGGGCGCGTGGGTGGTGGACGTCGGGACCAACCGGCTCGAGACGGGCAAGCTCGTGGGCGACGTGGAGTTCGAGGCGGCGGCGCGGCGCGCCCGCGCGATCACGCCGGTGCCGGGCGGGGTCGGCCCGATGACGGTCGCCATGCTGTTGAAGAACACGCTCGCCGCCGCCGAGCGCCAGCTCGCCGCCCGATGAGTGCCGCGCGACCGCGGCCGGCAGGGCCTGTCGGGGTCGCGCCCCCTCCCGTCCTCGCGGTCGGTGTCGATAGTTTCGGTATGCGTCGTGCGGCCCGTCGCACGCGGTCGCGAGGCGCGCCGGTGTCGCTCCGGGCGTCCGGGGGCGCTCCCCCGCCACCCGCCGGCCTCGGCGTGCGCACAAGCATGACAGGCCCTGCCGGCGGCGGCGCGCGAGGACACGCGGCGTGACGAGCGACCGCGCGGTCTTGAGCGTGACGGAGCTGACGCAGCGGCTGCGCGCCGTGCTCGAGGAGCGGTTCCCCGCGGTCTGGGTCGAGGGCGAGATCTCGAACTTCCGCCTCTACGGCTCGGGCCACGCCTACTTCACGCTGAAGGACGCCGACGCCCAGCTCCGCGCCGTGCTCTTCCGGAACCGCGCGCGGCGTCTCAAGTTCGAGCCGGCCGACGGCCTGTCGGTGATGGCGTTCGGCAGCGTGGAGGTCTACGCCCAGCGCGGCGAGTACCAGCTCGTCGTCGAGCTGCTCGAGCCCAAGGGGCTCGGCGCGCTGCAGCTGGCCTTCGAGCAGCTCAAGGCGCGGCTCGAGGCCGAGGGGCTGTTCGACGCGGGCCGCAAGCGCGCGCTGCCGCGATTCCCGCGGAAGATCGGCATCGTCACGTCGCCGAGCGGCGCCGCGCTGCGCGATATTCTTCGCGTGATCGGGCGGCGCTTCGGCGACCTCCACATCGTCATCGCCGGCTGCCGGGTGCAGGGCGACGGCGCCGCCGCCGAGATCGCCCAGGCCATCCGCGACCTCGACGCGCTCGGCGACGTGGACGTCGTCATCGTGGGGCGGGGCGGCGGCTCGCTCGAGGACCTGTGGGCGTTCAACGAGGAGGTCGTGGCGCGCGCCATCGCCGCCTCGACGGCGCCGGTGGTGTCGGCGGTGGGCCACGAGGTGGACTTCACCATCGCCGACTTCGTCGCCGACCTGCGCGCGCCCACGCCGTCGGCGGCCGCCGAGCTGGTCGTTCGCGAGAAGCAGGCGGTCGTGGACACGCTGGCCGACCTGCGGCAGCGCCTGGGCCGCGCGATGACGAGGCCGCTCAGGGACCTCGAGCGCCGCGTGGACGACGTGGTCGCCCGGCTCCGCCGGGGCGGGCGCGGCGAGCTGGCGCGCGCGGAGCACCGGCTCCAGCTCGTGGCCGCCGGGCTCCGGTCGGCGAGCCCGTTCGCGCGGGTGGAGAACGGCCGCCACCGGCTCGACCGCGTGCAGGCGCGCATGCGCGCCGAGCTCCGCCACGCGGCGGTGGGCGCGCGGCACCGCCTCGCGGCCGCGGTGGGGCGGCTCGACTCGCTCTCGCCGCTGGCCGTGCTCGGCCGCGGCTACAGCCTGACGCTGGCGGACGCCCGCCGCATCGTGCGAAGCTGGCGCGACGTGCGGCCGGGCGATCCGGTGCGCGTGCTCCTGCACGAGGGGAGTCTCGACTGCCGCGTGGACGCGACGAGGGAGCAGGATGACCGACCTCACGTTTGAGGACTCGCTGGCGCGGCTCGAGCAGATCGTGGGCCAGCTCGAGGCCGGCAACCTCCCGCTGGAGGAATCGCTCAAGGTGTTCGAGGAGGGCGTGGCCCTCGCGCGCCACTGCGCGAAGTACCTCGAGGAGGCCGAGCGGCGGATCGAGCTGCTCACGAAGGACGAGGCCGGCGCGCCGGGCACCAAGCCCTTCGCGTGGGAGCCGGACGGCGAGGCGTGAGCGGGTTCGACCTCCCGGCCTACCTCACGGCGCGCCGGGCCCTGGTGGACGCGGCCCTCGAGCGCGTCCTGCCCCCGGAGGACGCGCCGCCGCCGACCGTCCACCGCGCGATGCGCTACAGCGTGATGGCCGGCGGCAAGCGCCTGCGGCCGATCCTGGTCATCGCGGGCGCGGAGGCGGTGGGCGGCGCCGCGGCCGAGGTGATGCCGACGGCGTGCGCGCTGGAGCTGATCCATACCTACTCGCTGATCCACGACGACCTGCCCGCGATGGACGACGACGACTACCGGCGAGGCCGTCTCACGAGCCACAAGGTGTTCGGCGAGGCGATCGCGATCCTCGCGGGCGACGCGCTGCTCACGCTCGCCTTCCGGCTCGTCGCGGACAACGCCGCGAGCGTGAAGGACCCGCGCGCGGTCGGCGACGCCGTCGCCGAGATCGCGGACGCGGCGGGCACCGCCGGCATGGTCGGCGGCCAGGTCGTGGACATCGAGTCCGAGGGCAAGGCGGTGTCGGCCGGGACGCTCGAGTACATCCACCTCCACAAGACGGCGGCGCTGATCCGGGCCTCGCTCCGCGTCGGCGCGCGGCTCGCCGGCGGCGACGCGGCGGCGGTCGCGGCGCTCAGCGAGGCGGGGCGGGACCTCGGCCTCGCGTTCCAGATCGTGGATGATATCCTCGACGTCGAGGGCAGCCTGGAGCAGCTCGGCAAGACCGCGGGCAAGGACCAGCGCCAGCGGAAGGCCACCTACCCGGCGCTCCACGGCCTCGAGGCCTCACGCCGCGAGGCGCGGCGCCTCGTCGAGCGGGTGAAGACGCGGCTCGCGGGCTTCGGCGAGCGGGGGGCGCCGCTCGGCGCCCTCGCCGACTACGTGTTCGAGAGGAAGAACTAGCATGTCAGCCATCACCGGCGTGTACGCGCGCGAGATCCTCGACTCGCGCGGCCACCCCACGATCGAGGTCGAGGTGCAGCTGGAGTCCGGCTCATGGGGCCGCGCGGCCGTTCCCTCCGGCGCGTCCACCGGCAAGCGCGAGGCCGTCGAGCTCCGCGACGGCGACGCCCAGCGCTACCGCGGCAAGGGCGTGCGCCAGGCGGTGCGCAACGTCGAGGAGACGATCGCGCCGGAGCTCGAGGGCCAGGAGGCCGCCGAGCAGGCCGCGGTGGACCAGGCGCTGCTCGAGCTCGACGGCACGCCCAACAAGTCGGGCCTGGGCGCCAACGCGATCCTGGCCGTCTCGCTCGCGGTGGCGCGCGCGGCGGCCGACGACGCCGGCCTGCCCCTCTACGCGTACCTCGGCGGCGTCGGCGGGCGGCTCATGCCGGTGCCGATGCTCAACGTGCTGAACGGCGGCGTCCACGCCGACAACGGCCTCGACTTCCAGGAGTTCATGCTGGTGCCGGCGGGCGCCGACAGCTTCGCGGGCGCCCTCCGGATGGGCGTCGAGATCTTCCACACGCTGAAGGACCTGCTGCGGGAGCGGGGGCTCGCCACCGGGGTGGGCGACGAGGGCGGCTTCGCGCCGGATCTGCCGAACAACACCGCCGCCCTCGACCTGTTCCTGGCCGCCATCGAGCGGGCGGGGTACCGCGCGGGCGCGGAGGTGATGCTCGCGCTCGACGTGGCCGCCAGCGAGTTCGCCGACGGCCCCGGCCGCTACCGGCTCCACCGCGAGGGCGTCGTGCTCTCGAGCGAGGAGCTGGTCGCCCGCTACGAAGCGCTGTGCGACCGGTATCCGATCGTCTCGATCGAGGACGGCCTCGGGGAGGACGACGTGGCGGGCTGGGAGACGCTGACGCGGCGGCTCGGCGGGCGCGTGCAGCTGGTCGGCGACGACCTCTTCGTGACCAACCCCGCGATCATCCAGCAGGGGATCCAGAACGGCCTGGCCAACGCCGTGCTCATCAAGGTGAACCAGGTGGGCACGCTCACCGAGACGCTGGAGGCGATCGAGCTGGCCAAGCGCGCGGGCTACGGCACGATCGTCTCGCACCGCTCCGGCGAGACCGAGGACACGTTCGTGGCCGACCTCGCGGTGGCCGTCAACGCGGGCCAGATCAAGACCGGCTCGGTGGCGCGCGGCGAGCGGACCGCGAAGTACAACCAGCTCCTCCGCATCGAGGAGGAGCTGGGCCACGCGGCGTCGTGGCCCGGGCGCTCCCTCTACACCCGCGTCGGCCGGTGAGCCGCCGCCTCCGGGTGGCCCTGGTCGGCGTGCTGGTGGCGGGCCTGGCGGCGTACGGCGGCACCAACGCCGTCCGCGTCTGGCAGATGCAGCGCGAGCTGCGCGCGCTCGAGCGCAATCTCGACGCGCTGCGCGCCGAGCGCGAGAAGCTGACCCGGACCGTGGACCGCCTGCGCCACGACCCCGCGTACCTCGAGCAGCTCGCCCGCGAAGACATGGGCATGGTGCGCGAGGGCGAGACCGTCCTCAAGTTCCCGTCGCAGACCCCGCCGCCCGCCCGCTGACGATGGACGCGTTCTGGGCCTGGTTCTGGGGCACCGGCTGGTTCTGGTTCGCCATGTTCTGGGTGGCGCTCGCCGTGAACGGGCGCGCGGCCTTCAAGCTGCTGCTCGACTGGAAGGGCATGCTGACCACCTGCCGCTTCGTCGAGGACGCCTACGCGCGCCTCCCCGCGCTGCCCGACGAGGCCCGGCTCGAGCGCGAGCCGGCGGCGCCCGTCTTCGTCCACGTCGTGCCGGCCTGGGAGGAGCCGGAGATCGCCACGACGCTCCAGGCCCTGCTGCACTCGCGCTACCCGCACGGCAAGCTCCACGTGGTGGTCGCGACCCGGGAAGCGGAGGAGCGCGCGCCCCATCCGGCCATGGCGGCGCCGACGGCGGAGCTGGTGCGCCGCTTCCGCGAGACCCTGCCGCCGTGGCAGCAGAAGATGCTCACGCTGGTGGCGCTGCCGGGCGAGGGGCGCAAGGCCGACCAGCTCAACTGGGCGCTGCGCCCGGAGGTCCTCCGCGGCCTGCTCGACGGCCAGCACGACCCGGCGCGCGTCTTCGTCGGCGTGAGCGACGCCGACTCGATCCCCGACCCGAACACCCACCGCTGGATCGCGGCCGACGTGCTGGAGACCGGCGGGAGCCTCGCCTACCAGGGGGTAACGCTCTCGCTCGCGAACTTCGACCGCCTCGACGTGCGGGGCCGCGTGTGCGCCATCCAGCAGTCGTCCATCTTCATCCGCGTGTCGATCGCCCGCCTGATCAACGAGCGCCGGCGCGTGGCCTGGTTCGCGCGCCTGTCGGCGCGCGCGCCGGGGGCGGCGCGGCTCGTGCGCCCGCTGTTCGACTTCTGCTTCCGCCGCTCGCAGATCTGCCTCGGGCACCACGAGTTCGTCCGGCTCGACGCCCTGCGGGCGCTCGGCCTGTTCCCGACGGCCGGCGCCACCGAGGACTCGGCGCTCGGCCTGGCGCTCGGCGCGCACGGGATCCTGATCGCGGCGCTGCCGCTGCTCGAGCTGGTGGACCTGCCGGAGACGACCGAGAAGATGGTCCGGCAGAACGCCCGCTGGTACAAGGGCGTGCTCGACGACGTCGCGTTCCTCTGGAGCGCCTGGCGCGCGCGGCCGAGCGCGTTCAACCTGGCCCAGCTCGGCCGCCACGTCGGCAACAAGGTGATCGAGTGGCCGATCGCGGCGGTGGTGTACCCGGTGCTCGGCTTCCTCGGCTGGCATCTGGCGTACCGGTTCTCGGCCCACCCGCTGTGGTTCGTGCTGGGAGTCGCGTTCCCGTCCGTCTCCCTCGGCCTCACCATCTGGGTCGGCGGGATCGTCACGCAGGACCTGATCGAGAGCCTGACGCCCCACCTGCCGCGGCGCGTGAGCGTGGCACGGACGACGCTCCGGCAGAAGTTCTGGGGGACGTTCCGCTGCCAGACCTACTGGCTGCTGGCGACGCGCGGCGCCTGGCGTGTGCTGTGGGCGCTCGCGCGCACGGGCCGCTTCGAGCCGGCCAAGACCGACCGCGTCGCCCGCCCCGCCTGGGCGCGCGCCCCGCCGGGGCGTCTCCGATCCGTGGCATTGACGAGGCGCCGCCGGGACTCCACGATTGTGAAACACGCGTGACACGGAGCCGCCGGTGCCGAAGAATGACGGCAATTACCCCCCCCACACTTCTTGGGAAACCAGGACGGTGGGTTCTCAGCCCCCGGCGCCCGGCATAGGGCGCCGGGGGTCCTTGTCTGCAGTGTCCGAGCGCGTCGCCTACCGAGCCTTCAAGAGCACGTTCGGGTCTTCGCGGTATGCGCCGCTGTATGCCGGCCAGCAGGGGTTTCTCGCGCGATTGCAGGCGCAACAGGGGCTCACCCTCTGGACCGGTCGGATGGCGCATGCCGGAGGGCGCTGGTACGAGAAAGGGGTGGACGTCGCCCTGGCCTACGCGGGCGAGTATGAGGTTGCGGTCCTGGTGAGCGGCGATGGAGACCTGGCGCCCGCCGTCCACGAGGTGCGCCGGATCGGGCGACGGGTGGAGAACGCGATGATCCGGGCACGGCGATCATGGCACCTCGTCCAGGAGAGCACGAGGTTCATCCCGATC
>JACPCH010000281.1 GCA_016179875.1 Candidatus Rokuibacteriota bacterium
GTGGCGAGGTCGAGAGCATCCCTGGGATCGTCAGCTCCACGGTCGGCCCAGGCGAACAACTTCAGGATGGCAAGCCCCGGCAACGACGCGACGCGCACGACGAAGCCCGGGCGGACTTCGACTTCCTGCGCCGCGGCAAGCGCTTCGCGATACCCGGCCACAGTCATGACAATGGAGAGGTCGGGGGGCCAGGCGATCTCGGTCGGACGCCGTTCGATGCCGCCAAAGGGAAGCAGGTCGAGGGGATGACCTCATTGCCCGGTGCCGCGGAGATAGAAAAGCCTCTGCGGCCTATTCTCGTCGGGAGCAAATGCGCCGGTTTCGACGAGGCGCGTCTTCACCAGGTCGAATTGCGGCCAACTGTCGAGGGCCACAGCGAAGTCCACGTCCCGCGTGGCGCGTCCGGTATCGAGGCCGAAGACACCGGAAAGAAGAATGTCCCGCGCAGTCGCACCGATCACGAAGTAATCGAGCGCGAGCTCTCGCGTGACGCGCTCAACGAGGATCAGGATCTCGAGCGTCACCGGAGCGACGGGACGGTCACTCGCGACGGAGAGCATCATCCAGGTAGTGCTCGCGGATCCGCTTTGCGACCTCGAGATTGCGCGGGTCCAGCGTGGCCATGAGGTCGGCGTACACGAGGAGCGGCGGCACGAGGTCGGGCTGAGTTTCTCCGGGGGGCAAGTTCCAGAAGGTGTCGAGGACTTCGACGTCACCCCGCGGGTCAGCCCGCAGGCGGTGCTGCTTCACGAGCGCGGCAAGGGCCTCCCGAGCCTTCTCCGGCTGCAGGTAGATCGTGCAGGTCACCGGCTTCAGATAGCCGGTCAGTCGTGTTGCTGCGACTTCGCCGCCCCAGCGCGCCCCGGCTTCGAGGCGTGCCTGTTGCCACCAGCCCGGGTCGGGCGCCTGGAAACGGCGCGGATTGAGCTTCGGACGCAGCTTGATCGGGAAATTGGTGACCCATTCGTCGAGCAGGCGTGCAGGCTCGAGCAAGCGCCGATTGCGCCCTCGCCGGCCGCCTGTCACGTAGCCCCGGGTCTCAAGATCGAGGAAGACCCAACCGACTGCGCCCAGCGCGACCCTCGCGGCTGCAACGATCTCTCGGTACGGTGCGTTGAGGAGTCTTGGGTTGCAGAGGAGCACGAAGACGACTCGCAGGGCGGTGACGGTGCCTCCGCCCCGAGTGCCCAGCGGCGTTGGCCGGCGCGCCGGCGGGCGCTCGCCACGGACGAGGACGTACAGGCCCGGTGCCCGCAGGTACGCGTTGCCGGCAGTGTCGATGAAATGAAGGTCGAGTTCATTGCGGCAGTGATTCGCCAGCTCGGCCGTGAGGTAGGGTGTGACGAGCACGCCCTTGTCGCCGTGCGGTTCGAGCTGATGCTTGGCGGTGGCAAGCGCGACCGCCCGATCGACCGCCTTGATCTCGGCAAGAAAGCGATATCGCCTTCCATTCGCTTCGATCTGGATCGTCGCGTCAGGGCGTGCGCCCGTCGCGCGCTTCGGCTCGCGGGTGACGATCGCCGCGGTGAGTCCCGTGGTGCGCGTCAACGCGGCAAGCGCGTCGTCCAGGATTCTGGGAACCTCGGCGTTCATCTCATCGCCGCGTCCACGTTACGTGAACAGCATGCGGACCCGAACAAGCAATGGTTGCCGTTCAACTAATCGAAGTGTACACGTTACGTGAACATACTTCAGTAATGAACAGATCGGGTTCCCCCCGAGACGAGATCCGGACGCCGACCGCGAGGCGCCCGACCCGTCCTCAGGGGCAAGGGGGGCGGGGTCCGGATCAGCGCGCCTTCGGAGGGAGGGGAGCGCCCGGGGCGCCCCGCTGCCGGGACGCGGCGATCAACTGCCGGACGCTGTCGGCGTCCGGCCCCTGCGGTACGACGTCCAGGAACGCCTCGCCGGCTTTGATGGTGGCCGCGAAGTCCCGCTTGCCGTAGAAGAGGTACTGCGTCCGGTCCCAGTGCGCATGGATGTACCGGGGAGGGATCGAGGCGGAGCGCCTCCTCGACCTTCGCCAGCGCCTCGTCGACGCGCCCCTGCTGGAAGAGCACGCCCCCGACGTGCGTGATCGCCTCCACGTTCCGCGGCTCGCGGCCGAGCACCCGTTGGTAGACCCGCTGGGCCTCGTCGAGCCGGCCCTGGTCGAGGGCCGCGTGGGCGAGCTGGAGCAGGCTCGGGGTCGGGGCGTCCTCGCGGGCGGCGACCTGCCGGAGCGCCTGCAGCTCGATCTCGGTCATGCTCGCGGCGGGAGCGGCGGGAGCGGCGGGCGCGGTCGCCGGAGGGCCGGCGGGCGCCGGTGCGAACCAGCGCACGCCCGCCACGCCCGCGCCGACGCCGCCGCCGATCAGGAGCAGCGCGGCCGGCACCATCACGAGCGGATTGCGATGCCAGAGCCGCCCGGCCCCCGCGGTCGCCACCGGCGGCTCCGCGGGCCGTCCCCCCGCTTCACGCTGCGCCCGGCGGATGCTCACCGAGAGCCGGCCCGCCTCGCGCTCGCGCTCCGCCCGCTGCCGGCCGTGCTCGTCGAGGCCGAGCCGCCCGGCCGAAAGGTCCGCGTCCAGGGCGTCGATCGCCTCGCACGCCGTCTCGAGCTGGCGCTTCAGATCCTTGAGCGTGCTCATCGCTCAGGCGATCAGCGCCTCGGCCTGCGCGCGGGGGAATCCCACCGCGTCGCCCGCCTGGAGGATCTCCTCCCACGTCGTCGCGTCCACGACGATGCCGGCGCGCAGGCGCTCGTCGCGCGCGATCCGCTCGGGGTCGCCGGGGACGAGGACGGGCGCCGCCGGGTCCGCGGGGGGCGACGCCTTCACGTAGTCCAGGAAGCCGTCGAGCTCGCGGCGGAGCCAGTCCACGCCGGCCAGGCGCGCCGGATCGAGCAGGACGGCGAACATGTTGTTGATGATGCCGCCGAGCCGCGCGTTCCCGGGCTGGATCGTGGGCCCGCCGGAGAGCGCGGCCGCCAGCAGCTCGGTCACCACCGCCAGCGCGTAGCCCTTGTGGCCCCCGAACGGCAGCAGCGCGCCCTGCGGCTCCCGGTACATCACGCCGGGATCGCGCGTCGGCTGGCCGGCCGGATCGATCAACACGCCGGCGGGCGCCGGCTTGCCCTCGTTCCGGGCGACGCGCACCTTGCCCATGGCGATGGCGCTCGTCGCCATGTCGAGCAACAGCGGCGGGTGGCGATCGGTGCCGGGCAGCGCGATGCAGACGGGGTTGGTGGAGAAGCGCGCGTCGCTCCCCCGGAACGGCGCGACGAGCGCCCGGTGATCGGTCACGTTGACGAAGTGCAGCGAGACGAGCCCGGCGCCGCTGGCCAGCTCGCCGTAGACGCCGACGCGCCCGATGTGGTGGGCGTTCGCGAGCGTCACCGCCACCACGCCGGTCTCCCGGCACCGCGCGATGGCGGCGGCCATCGCGTCGCCCGCGACGCAGCGGCCGTAGCCCCGGCCGCCGTCGAACATCAGCAGCGGGCCGTCGTCCTTGACCAGCTTCGCCCGCGTGTTCGGCACCACGAGACCGGCCCGCAGGTGCCGGACGTAGGCCGGGACCATGCCGACGCCGTGGCTGTCGTGGCCCGCGAGATTGGCCTGGACCAGGTGATCGGCGACGAGGTCGGCTTCGGCCTCGGCGCTGCCGCCGGACGTCAAGATGGCGCCCGTGAGGCGTCGGAGGCCGGCGGCCATCACGCGCATGCGGCGGACTATCGGGCAGGAGGCGGCGCGTGTCAACAGCCTCCAAGCAAATTTCATCCCCGCGGGGCACGTTGCTACAATCCTCGTGCCGATGATGCGCACCCGCGTGGCCCTGACCTGCTTGCTCGTCCTGACGGGCCTCGGCTCGGCCGGCGCCGGCCTGCCCACCGTGACCCACGACGGGCGCGCCTACGTCGAGCTGCGCCGGGTCGCCGCGAGCGTCCCGCGCGCCACGCTCGACGCGACGGCCGCCGGCCCCCGCGCCTACCTGCGCGCCGGCGGGCGGGTGGTCACCCTCACCCGGAACTGGGCGCAGGTGCTCGTCGACGACACGCCCGTCGTGCTCGACGCGCCCGTGCGCGTCCGGCAGGGCGTCTGGCTCGTGCCGCCGTCGTTCGTGACGCGCGTCGTGCCGAAGCTCGCCGGCGCGCCCGGCGCGACCGCCACGGCGGCGCCGCGGGTCACCCAGCGGGCCGACGGAGGCGCGCGTCCGCCTGGCCGGACTCGGCGGCGCCCCGCAGGTGGAGGACGTCCGCGACGGCTACGTCGGGGAGATCCGCTTCGAGCGCGCGGGCCCGGACGGCCTCCTGCGCGTCAGCTTCGAGGGCACGGCCGGCACGATCCGCACGAGCACGCTCGCCGACCCGCCGCGCCTCGTGCTCGACTTCATCCGGCCGGTCGAGCCGGCGGCGCCGCGCGAGCCCCGCGAGGCGCTGACGCCGCTCCGCACGATCGTGCTCGACGCCGGCCACGGCGGCCACGACTCGGGCGCCAGCGGGCCGACCGGGCTCCAGGAAAAGGAGCTGGTGCTCGACGTCACCCGGCGCGTGAAGAAGCTCGTCGAGGACCAGCTCGGGCTCAAGGTGCTCCTCACGCGCGACGCCGACTTCTTCGTGGCGCTGCGCGACCGCACGAGCTTCGCCAATCGCGAGCGCGCCGACCTCTTCGTGTCCATCCACGCCAACGCCCACCGCCAGGCGGCGACCGACGGCGTGGAAACGTACTTCCTGTCGTCGGAGGCGACCGACAGCGCCGCGCGCCAGGTGGCGGCGGCGGAGAACGGCGTCGTCCAGCTCGAGCGGCCGAACGGCCGCGGCGGCAACCGGATGGACGTCGTGAAGGCGATCCT
>JACPCH010000194.1 GCA_016179875.1 Candidatus Rokuibacteriota bacterium
CGGCGGCTTCCACGACGACAACGTGACGGCGCGGCCGGAGCCGGCCCCGGGCGACTCGACGGTCCACGACCTGCGCCGGCCCACGCACGAGTCCTGGGGCGAGCTGGCGTCGGTGCGGCTCGAGTACGACTGGCTCCAGCGGGGGCCGTGGGAGGGGACGGTCGCCTACTCGATCTTCGCGACGTACAACAACGCGCTGCCGTCGTTCAACCTGCTCGACCACTCCGGCTCCGCGAGCCTCGGCTACCGGACGGCGGTGCGGGACCTGCCGCTCGTCTCGACGCTCCAGTACGCCTACGACTACCTGGAGCTCGACGAGCAGGAGTTCCTCCAGCGCCACGCGGTGACGCTCTTCTCGACGCTCGTCGAGAACGCGATGAACCTGACGAGCACGCAGCTCCGCGTCGAGGTCAAGGAGTTCTCGGAGGAGCGGCCGATCGCGAGGGAGGAGTTCCAGGACGCCGTCAACTGGTCGGTCGGCCTCGTCCACGTGCTGCGCTTCAGCCAGGACCGCCACTTCCTCCGGGCCGGCTACCGCGTGGACGTCGACGACACGCGGGGCGAGAACCTCGACTACATCGGGCACCGGCTGAGCGGGGGCGCGCAGGTGACGCTCCCCTGGGGGGCCATCCGCCTGAGCTACGACGCCGCCCTCCACCAGCGGAAGTACCTGCACAAGCACACGACGCTCCCCGACGACGGTCCCGGCACGGTGCGGCGTCAGGACAACGAGTACTCGCACAACGTGCGGGTCGAGGTGCCGCTGCCGGGGAACCTCACGCTGGCAGGGGATTATCTGGGGACGATCAACGAGTCCCGGATCGCCGCGTTCGCGTACCGGAGGAACGTCTTCACGCTCTCGCTCGGCTGGGCGTTCTGACCCGGCCGGGCGCGCCGGCGCCCTCCGTCAGTCCTTACTTCTTTTTTCTGTTCTTCCGCTGCTCTTCTGCTTGCTTCTGCTGGATGGCGTTGGAGCCGCCGCCCCCGCCGCTGCTGATGATCGCGGGCCTGCTGCCCCCGCCGCCGCCTCCGGCCACGGGGCCGCCGCCCCCGCCGCCACCAATCGCGCCCCCGCCGCCAATCGCGCCGCCGCCGCCAATCGTGCCGCCACCGCCGGCCGTACCGCCGCCGCCCGCCGTACCGCCGCCGCCCGCCGTGCCGCTGCCGCCCGTCGTGCCGCCGCCGGGCAGCGTCGGGCGCGGGGCCGTCACGGTCGGGAGCGCGCTCACGTGGGTGACCGCCTGCTGGATCTGGGTCTTCGCGAGCGACGCGTTCGTCGCCGCGGCGTCCGGCGCCTCGGTCACCTTGAGCTTGTAGTCCGCTCCCAGTTGCCGCACCGCCTCCGGAGTGAGCGTCTGCGGTGGCCGGAAGCCGCCGGTGGCGCCGGTGGTACGCGTGGTCTGGCGCTCCCCGAGCGTGACACCGGGGCCGACCGCCCGGAGCGTCTGCGGATCGATCTGGCTCACGCGGACCTCCCCCCTGGAGACGGTGAAGGTGGTCGTGAACGCTCCGCCCGTCACCGGGCCCGCCTGCGCCGTGGCCTGTTCGACCTCGGTGATCACGACGGTGCCGCGGATGCCGGCGACCGCGTTGGGCGTGCGGATGTCGATCGTCTCGCCCGGCTTCATCCGCTCCTTCACGACCAGTTATCGCCGGTCGTGATCCGGTCGCGGACGAAGACGTCGTCCTTGAACCGGAGCGGGCGCGATTCTTTCGCGGTGGCGCGGACCACCGTGGCGGTCCCCTGCAGGGTCGTCACGACGCCCGCCTTGTCGAGCTGGGCCGTGGCCGGCGGGGGAGAGCAGAGCGGCACCAGCGCCACCAGAGCCAGGAGCGAGCCGTATCCACGCGTCATGACCACCAACCCTCCGCAGCCCCGCCTCGCGGGTACGTCCATGACGAGCAAGAGTACCGCGGGATTGTCCCACGACTCATGTCCCGTGCGCCAGCCCCGGTTTCTTTCCGGAAACCGGCGGGTTCCGGCGCACCGTCCGATCAGTCCGGAGCCAGCAGGGCGTACGCGGCCCGCCACAGGACGAGGGCGTCCACGAGCGAGCCGATCCCGGCGCGGGCGCCCTCCACGTGGTCGAGCGCCCCCACGATCGCGACCGTCGTGCGCCCGGGCCGCGCGGCGCGGAGGCGCAGGCTCTCGGTGTAGGGCACGGCCGGGTCGCCGCGGCCGTGCACGAGCACGAGGCGGGCGCGCAGGTCGCCGACCACGGAGAGCGGCGAGAGCGCGTCGAGCAGGCGCCCGAGCTCGGGCGAGAGCGCGGTGAGCGCCCGCTCGGCGGCCGCCGGGTCGCGCGCGGCCACCAGCGCCCGCGCGGAGGCGTCGAGGAGGTCGGCGTTGGCGGCGACGACGAGATCCACCGCGCGGGGGTCGGGCCGCACGCGCCCGCTGATCCCGGCGAACCCGTATGTTCCGGTGAGGTGGAAGCGGATCAGCTCGCGCGCGGAGGCGTAGCCCCCGAGCGTCAGGACGGCGCGGACGCGGTCCCGCACGCGCGCGTCGGCCGCGGCCAGCAGGGCCGGTCCGGCGCCGACGCTGACGCCGACGACCACGGTCGGCGCGGCGCGCGCGGCGAGCGTCGCGACCACCGCCTCCACGTCGTCGCGCCGGAGCCGGGCGCGGGTGAGCCCGGGCACGGTGGGCAGCGCCACGTCGAAGCCCGCGCGGGCGAGCAGCGCCGCCGCCGCCCGCGCCCGTGGATCGTCCTTGCCCTCGGGCGTGAGCCCGTGGACGAGCACGAGCGGCCGGCCGGCGCCCGCGGGCGTGAAGCGATCCACCGCGACGCCCGGCACGGCCAGCGGCGCGCTCCCGGGCTCGCGGGTCAACGCCGACAGCGGCCGGGACCGTCCCTCGCTCAGGAATTCGACGAGGAACGCGACGGCGAGCGCCATGGACGCGCCGGCCTGCACGACGGGGACGACGAGGAGGAGGGCGAGGAGGAGCCGGGCGAGCCGGGTTACTTCCGGTTGACGCACTTCACGAGGCGCCATCCGTTGAACATGTTCACCTTGACGACGAGCTGGGGCGCGAGCCCGACCTGCTCGAACAGGGGCGTCATCGCCAGATTCGACTTCCACCCGAGGCGCGTGCACACGGGCGCCACCACGTCCTCGAGCCAGCCGGCGAGCCGGCGCCCGCTCCGGAAGTGGTTCAGCACGACGAGCGTGCCGCCGGGCTTGACGACCCGCCGCATCTCGCGCAGCACCGCGACGGGGTCGGGCACGGCGGAAATCGTGTAGGTCGCCAGCGCCTTGTCGAACTCGTTGTCCGCGAAGTCCAGGGCCGTGGCGTCCATGACCTTCAGCGTGACGTTCGGCATGGCCAGGGTCTGGACGCGCTCGACGGCCTTGTCGAGCATCTCCTGCGAGAGGTCGATGCCGGTGAGCCGGCAGGCGGCCGGGTAGAGCGGGAGGTTCAGCCCGGTGCCGATGCCGACCTCGAGCACGGAGTCGGTGCGCTCGAGTCCGAGGTGGCGGACCGCGGCGGCGCGGCCCGGCGCGAAGATCCAGTCGAAGATGAAGTCGTAGACGGGGGCGTACAGCTCGTAAGCACGCTGGACCTGCCTCTTCTCCAACGCTGCGTCCACGGCGTGTCCTCCGGGTGCGGTCTGGGTCTGAGGCCGGTCAACAGCTCTTCGATCGCGGGCCAATTCTACCCGCCGGCGCCGGCGCTGCCAAGAGGCTTGTCTGGCCTAGAGCAGGAACCGGATCAGGAGGGTGGCGAGCCCCAGGAACGAAAAGAATCCGAAGACATCGGTGAAGGTCGTGATGATCACGCTGGACGCGATCGCCGGGTCGACGCGAAAGGTCTTGAGCGCCATCGGGATCAGCGTGCCGACGACGGCGGCCACCAGCATGTTGAAGACGAGCGCGACCCCGAGGATGAGGGACAGGAGGATCTGGCCCTTCCAGAGCCAGGCGATCGCCGCGATCACGAGGCCGTTGGCCGCGCCGGTCGTGAGCCCGAGCCAGAGCTCCTTCCAGAGCACGCGGCGCAGCACGCTGGCGGTCATGTCGCCGAGCGCGATGCCCCGCACGACGACCGTGGCCGTCTGGGTCGTGCCGATGCCCCCCATCGAGGCCACGATGGGCATGAAGACCGCGAGGGTGGCGAGCGCCTGGATCGAGCCCTCGAACAGCCCGATGACCGACGCGGCGAGGACGGCGGTGCCCAGGTTCACCAGCCGCCACACCAGGCGCTTGCCGAAGACCGTCCGCGGCGGATCGAGCACCGTCTCGTCGCCCGCGACGCCGCCGAGGCGCTGGATGTCCTCGGTGGCCTCCTCGCGGATGACGTCGATCACGTCCTCGACGCCGATCGTGCCGAGCAGGCGCCGGTTCGCGTCCACGACGGGGACCTCGATGACGTTGTAGTGCTGGACCAGGCGCGCCACCTCCTCCTGGTCGGTGTCCACGCTCACGGCCTCGACGTCCTCGTTGCGGATCGCGCTGATGGGCGTCGCCGGGTCGGCGGCCAGCAGGCGGTGGAGCGGGACGAGGCCCACCAGGTGGTCGTGATCGTCCACGACCCAGACGTAGAACGCGTCGTCGCCCGTCGCCGCCTTGCGGATGTGCTCGAGCGCCTGGGCCACCGTCGCCCGCTCGTGGACGGCGATGAACTCGGGCGACATGAGGCGGCCCGCGGTGCCCTCGCCGTACTCGAGGAGCTCCTGGACCTCCTCGGACTTCTCCTCCTCCATGAGCTCGAGGATCCCCTCGGCCTGCTCCTTGGGGAGCTCCTCGACGACCTCGACGACGTGGTCGGTCGGCATGCGGTCGAAGATCCGCGAGACCTCGGTGTCGCCGAGCGAGCCGATGAGCCCGCGCAGGATCGGGTCGTCGAGCTCGGAGAGGACGGCGCCCGCGCGCTGGGGCGCCACCAGCCGGAAGACGCGGACCTGCTCGTCGGGCGGCAGCTCGCGGATGACGCGCGACACGTCGGCGGGGTGCGCGTCCTCCAGGACGTCGGCGAGCCGCTCGTCGCGGCCCTCCGCGAGCAGCTCCTTGATCGTCTCGCCGAGGCGCGCGGTCTCGTCCATGTCAGTTCAGAAGTAACCACCGACCGGCGCCCGAGACAAGAGAAAACCGGCGCCCGGCCGGCGCCCTACCGCACCACCTGCTTCACGATCTTGCGGAACTCCTTGTCGTCGACCAGCCCCTTCTTCTTCAGCGAGGCGTACTTGACCCGCATGAGGATGTCGGCCACCTGCTCGTCGGTGGCTTTGACGCGGATCCGGTCCAGGTGCATCCGGATCGAGTCGAGGCCGCTGTTCTTGCCCAGCACGATGCGGGGCATCCGCTGCCCCACCAGCTTCGGGTGGAACGGGAACACCTCCAGGAAGTGGTCCCTGGCCGCGTTCTTGTACCAGCTCGCGATGATCCCGGACTCGATGTCGAAGAGCGTGTCCCCCACGACCGGCCGGTTGGACGGCATGGCGAGGTTGGCGATCTTGCGCACGTACTGGGAGATCTTCGTGAGCCGCTCGGTCTTGATCCCCGTGTCCACCCCGTACATGGTGAGCAGGGCCAGGAGGGTGTCCTCGGTGGGCGCGTTGCCGGCCCGCTCCCCGATGCCGGAGATGGTGGAGTGGATCACCTCGGCCCCCTCCGCCACCGCGATCACCGTGTTGGCGACGCCCATGCCGAAGTCCATGTGGAAGTGGGTCTCCAGAGGCTTCTTGATCCGCTCGCGGGTGTGGCGCACGAAGTAGCGGACGGCGTGCGGCGAGAGGACGCCGAAGGTGTCCACCAGGGCGAGCGCGTCCATGTGCCCCTGGGTGGCCACCTGCTCGATGATCTTCAGGTACCAGCTCATCTCGGCCCGCGAGGCGTCGATGGGGAAGAACACCACGTAGAGGCCCTGTGACTTGGCGTACTGCGTGGCCTCGATGCTGGTCTCGACGGCCTGGTCGAGGGTCCACTTGTACGCGTACTCGATGATGTGCTCGCTGGAGGGCACCTCCATGACGATGCCCTTCACCCCGCAGTCCACCGACCGCTTCACGTCCTCCTTCATGCAGCGGGAGAACGCGAAGATCTCCGCGGGGAGTTTCCTCTTCACCATCTCCTTCACGGCCTTGGCGTCCGCCGGGGAGACCGCCGGCATGCCGGCCTCGATCCGGTGCACCCCCGCCTCGGCCAGCATGGTGGCCAGGCGCACCTTTTCGGCCGGGGTGAACTCCACGCCGGCCTGCTGCTCGCCGTCCCGCAGGCACACGTCGTGAAACTTCACCCGCTTGGGGAACTGCGTCCCTTGCATCACCTCGGCGTCGTAGTTCCAGGGGCTCACGAACCACTTGTCGGTATGCCACGGGGTCAGGTTCACGTTGGCCATGGTCGTTCCTCCTTGTCGCGTTCCCGTGAGTATTCCAACCTAAGCTCCGTACTTGGTCAAGCGCAGCGCGTTGGCCATGACGAGCGGCATGAGGTGCTGGGCGGGGAAGACGCCGAGGGATCCCGCGGTGCAGGCCCGCTCGGTGAACGCTGTCACCCCGTCGGCGCCGCAGTACCGGCTCCACAGCAGGGAAGGCACGGGCTGCCAGCCGTGGGCGGCGAGCACCGAGGGGGTCGAGTGGTCGCCCGTGACCACCAGCACGTCGGGATTGAGGGCGCGGAGGCCGGGGACGAAGCCGTCCAGGCGCTCGAGGGCCGCCACCTTCGCGTCGAAGTCCCCGTCCTCGCCCGCCTTGTCCGTGTCCTTGTAGTGCAGGAAGAAGAAGTCGTACGCGTCCCAGTGCTCCCGGAGGGTGGCGAGCTCGTCGGCGAACGTCGCGCCCGTCTTCAGCACCTCCATCCCGACCAGCCTGGCGAGGCCGCGGTACATGGGGTAGGCGGCGATCGCCGCCGCGCGCAGGCCGAAGATCTCGGGGAAGCGGGGGAGCTGGGGGAGTTGATCGAACCCGCGGAGGAGCACCATGTTCGCGGGCGTCGAGGCGGCGAGCCGCCGGCGCGCCGCGGCGACGAACACGTTCACCCGCTGGGCCGTCGCCTTCGCCTTGGGCTCGAGGGGCTTCGCCGGCAGGGGCGGCGTTCCGAGCGCCTGGGGATCGGTTTCCGAGAGCCGTCCCGAGAGCCCGCCGGCCCGGCCTTTGGCCCGGAGCACGAGGACGAAGCGGTGTTCCCTGACGGGCTCGACGAAGAGATCCACGCCGGGCAGGCGGATCCCGCGCAGGCGCTCGGTGAGGCGCACGCACACGTCGGTGGCGATGCGGCCGGCGCGCCGGTCGGTGATCCGGCCCAGGCCGTCCACCGTGCAGAAGTTGCCGCGCGCCGCGACGTCCCCCGCGCGCAGGTCGAACTCGATGCCGAGGGCCTCGAGGACGCCCCGCCCCACCTGGTAGCGGAGGGGGTCGTAGCCGAAGAGGCCGAGGTGGCCGGGGCCGCTGCCCGGGGTGATGCCGGGCGCGACGTGGCGGACGAGCCCGCAGGCGGCCTCCGTGGCGAGCCGCGCGAGATTCGGCAGGCGCGCGGTCTCGAGCTCCGAGCGGCCCGTCTCGGGCCGGGGCAGGCCGCCCAGGCCGTCGAGCGAGACGAGCACGATCTTGGTCGCGTTGGGCACGACGAGCGGGGCGATCAGGTCGAGCATCGCGCGCCGGGCCGCCCCGCTCAGGCCTCGGTGTTGACGCCGAACTCGGCCGGGCAGGCCGGGCCCCAGCGGTACAGGGCGTCGGACTCGGGCCAGTCGCGCGGCTCCCAGGCGCAGGTCTCGGGGATGTAGTCGAGGTCGAAGTAGTACTCGGCGAAGCTGCCCCACGGGTCGCGGATGTAGTAGAAGAAGTTCGAGCCGATCACGTGGCGCCCGAGGCCCCACGAGGGGTGCCAGCCACGCTCGCGCATCCGCACCGCCCCCATCGCGATCTCGTCCACGCCCCCCACCTCGAACGAGCCGTGGTGGAAGCCGGGCGCCGGCGACGCGAGCAGCGCGAGGTTGTGGTGGTCGGTCGAGCAACGCAGGAACGTGATGATCTTCTGGCAGCGGTCGGAGAGCTTCATCCCGAGCGCCCGCGTGTAGAAGTCGAGCTGGCGCTCGAGGTCCGGCGTGAACAGGAGCACGTGGCCGAGCCGGCGCGGCGCGGCCGTCATGTCGGGCGGGGGCGCGCCGCGCCGCACCTGTCGCGGCGCGTGACCCGGGCTGTTCATGGCCAGCGGCGGATCGGGCGGCGGCGGCTTCGGCTCCTCGTCGCGCACGTTGACGGGGTGGCCGTCGGGGTCGCGCACCCAGAACCCGCCCTCGGGCGCCCCGGCCGGCGGATCCACCTCGGGCGCGCCGTACCGCTCGACGGCCCGCCGGGTCGCCGCGTAGTCGGCGCCCGGCGCGGCGAACGCGAGGTGGTGCAGGCGCTTCTTCGGGCCGCCGTAGAGCAGCACCTGGACGCGGTCGAGGGGACCGGGGCGCAGGCGCACGACGTCGTCCCGGCCCGTCGTGTGAAGGAGGCCGAAGTCCTGGTAGAACCGCTGGCCGACCGTCTGGTCGGGCACCTCGAGGGCGTAGTGCAGGAGTGAACGGACCATCGCGTCTCAGGCCTCCTTCACCGGGTTCTCGATCTGGCCCAGGCCGGTGATCTCCAGCCGGCACGTGTCGCCGGGCTGCAGGAACACCGGCGGCTTGCGCACGAAGCCCACGCCCGGCGGCGTGCCCGTCGCGATGAGGTCGCCCGGCGAGAGCGTCATGAGCCCCGAGAGATAGCTCACCAGGTAGGGGACGTCGAAGATGAACGTCCTCGTGTTGCCGCGCTGCATCTGCTCTCCGTTCACCCAGAGCTTGAGGTCGAGGACGTGCGGATCGCGGATCTCGCTCGTGTCGGCGATGTACGGCCCCACCGGGGCGAAGGTGTCGGGGATCTTGCCGGGCATCCACTGGCTGCCGATGAACTGGAAGTCGCGCGCGCTCACGTCGTTGATGATCGTGTAGCCCCACACGTACTCGAACGCCTGCTCCGTCGCCACGTAGCGCGCGGTGCGTCCGATCACCACGCCCAGCTCCACCTCCCAGTCGAGCTGCTGCGAGCCCCGCGGGCGGAGGATCGGCTCGCCCGGGTCGAGGATCGCGTTCGCCCACTTCGCGAAGATCGGGGGCTCCTTGGGGATGGGGTTGCCCCCCTCCGCCGCGTGGTCGCGGTAGTTGAGGCCGATGCAGATGAACTTCCCGGGGTCGACGATGGGGGCGTGGAGCCGCGCCGAGGACGCCGGGACGGTGACCCACTCGGTGATCGAGGCGACCGCCTCCTGGGCCGCGGCCCCGCCTTCGAGGAACCCGCGCGTGCTCTGCGGGACGAGGGCGGCGGCGATCTCCTGCGCCCGCACGATGCCGCGCCGCGCCAGCGAGCCGGCGAGGCTCGCCTGGAGGTCGGCGATGCGGTCTCCCTGCAGGGCGCCGAGGCGCGGGGACTGGCCGTGGGTGGAAAAGCGAACCAGCTTCATGGGCGACGTGCCTCCCGGGGAAGAAATGTGCCGCGATTATAGCCTTTTCGAAGTTTCGCCGCCGCCCGGGCCGTTTGCTATAGTCGTAGGACCTGGATTTCCCGCGGGGCGGGCCCCCGGGGCTTTGAAGCCGTCGGCGTCGTGTGAGGCTGGCGGAGGATCAGGAGGGTCGCGATGAGGACGTGGCTCCGGTCGATCGCGCTCACGGTCGCCGTTTCCCTGCTGCTCGGCGGCCCGCTGGCTCCGGTGGTGTCCGCGCAACAGCCCGCCCCGCAGGCCGACCTCATGCAGGAGGCCCTCAAGGCGAGCGCCCGGGCGGACGCCGACACGATCGCCTACGATATCGGCGCCGGCGTGGCGAACGCGTTCGTCGTGCCCGGCAAGGCCATCCTGTGCGTGACGGGCGGCGTCGTCGGGTTCACCCTGATGGCGATCACGTTCGGCACGGCCTACAAGGCCTCGGCCGGCTTCGTGCGCGAGGGCTGCGGCGGCCGGTGGACCGTCACGGGCGACGACCTCCGGCCCGGGCCCCAGCGGAGCAGCGCCTTCGAGTGGGAAAGCCAGCTGCGGGAGCCGTAGAGAATCCTGGACGGCTTCCTCCCCCCGAAGGCGCTCTGCCTTCGCCGCGCTGGCTCCTCGCCCTCCTGTTCGTCGCCCTGCTGGCGGCGTTCGCCGCCGGCATCTGGGGCACGATCCTGCGCCCGCCCGCCTACGAGGTCCGCGGCACGGTCGTGGCGCGCCCGGCGCCCGACCTCCTGCTCGTCCGCCACGAGGCGGTGGCCGCGCTCGGCATGAGCGCGATGGAGCTGATGGGCGTGTCCGCCGATCCGGCGCTGCTCGACGCCGCGGCGCCGCGCCCCGGCGACCGCGTGACGCTGGCCGTGCGCGCGCGGGGCGACCGGATCGTGCTGCTGCGGATCACGAAGACCCCCTGACTCGGGGCGCGCGGGCCAGGCCGCGCACGTAGGCGACCAGCGCCCGGATGTCCTCGGCCGTCAGCGCCGCGCCGAACGCCGGCATACCCGGGCGGCCGATCGGCGACCCGCCGTCCTTGACGATATCGACGAGGTACTGGTCCGTCTGCCGGCCGGTCGTCGCGCCGTCGGTGAGATCGCCGGGGCGGATCAGGAAGAGCGTGGCGCGCCAGGAGCCGCGGCCATCCGCGCCGTGGCAATCGGCGCAGAGCGCGATCCAGAGGCGTTCGGCGCGCGGGGCTCCCGGGCGCGCCGGGGGGCGGTCGAAGAACCATGCGAGGCCCGCGCCGAGGAGACCGAGTGCGGCGATGGCTGTCACCAGCACGAGCAGGGAGCGCCGCATCGCGTGAGGAGGATAACATGGGCTGTTTGCCCCATTGACACTGCTCAAGGCCGCCCGCCTAGAATCCGCTAGCCTTCGAGACTCGTGCTCACTCTCGCTCGACGCTGAGGAGGGTCGCTCTCATGAGGAGACATGTGTCATTGATCCTGGCCCTCGCGGTCGTCCTGGCGGCCGGTTCCCAGCCCACCACGGCCCAGGCGCCCATCACCCTGAAGATGCAGGCGAGCTGGCCGGCCGCTCTCACGCTCTACGACAACTTCAAGCTGTTCGCCGAGCGGGTGGAGAAGATCTCGGGCGGGCGGCTGAAGATCGAGGCCATGCCCGCGGGCACGATCGTGCCCGCCTTCGAGGTTCTCGACGCCACCAACAAGAAGGTCCTCGACGGCGCCCACACCTGGGCCGCCTACTGGGTGGGCAAGCACAAGGCGGCGGTGCTCTTCACCGGCGGCCCGGGCGGCACCTTCGGGATGGACTTCATCGATGCCCTCGGCTGGATGTACGAGGGCGGCGGCATCGAGCTGTACCAGCAGTTCTACAAGGACGTCCTCAAGCTCAACGTGGTCCCCATCCCCATCCTGCCCGCCGGGCCCCAGGCCTTCGGCTGGTTCAAGCGGCCGATCAAGAACCTGGCCGACTTCAAGGGCATGAAGTGCCGGGAGACCGGCATCGCGGCCGAGGTCTTCACCGAGATGGGCATGCGCGTCGTCAACATGCCCGGCGGCGAGATCATCCCCTCGGCCGAGCGCGGCGTCATCGACTGCGCCGAGTGGGTGGGCGGCGTCGAGGACCTCAAGCTCGGCTTCCAGAACGTGTGGAAGTATTACTACACGCCCGGGATGCACGAGAACGTGACCATCGGCGAGCTGATCATCAACGGTGACGTCTGGGCCAAGCTCGCGCCCGATCTCCAGGAGATCATCAAGGCGGCGGCCCACGAGACCTTCTTCCGGTGGTGGGCGCGCTGGCAGAAGCAGAACGCCGAGGCCCTGAAGGAGCTGCAGGAGAAGCACAAGGTCCAGATCCTCAAGACGCCGGACGAGATCCTGTACGCCTTCTTGAAGGCCTGGGACAAGATCGCCGCCCGCGAGGCGGAGAAGGACCCGTTCTTCAAGAAGGTGCTCGAGTCGCAGCGGGCGTACGCGAGGCTCGTCGTTCCCGCCAAGCGGTTCGCGTTCCCGAACTACGACTTCGCCGCGAACTACTACTGGCCAGTGAAGCCCGCCGCGGCGGCCGCGCCGGCGGCGCCCGCAGCGAAGCCTGCCGCACCGGCGAAGAAGTAGCAGCGCCGGCCACGTTCGCGACGAGGAGGGGCTAGCGACTCGCTAGCCCCTCCTTCTGTGACGCTGCCACGACGCCAGGTGAGGGAGGCTCGCCGCGCATGACACAGCCGCCTGCGGCATTTCTCAAGACGATCCGGGTCATCGACGCGTTCACCGACTGGTGGGGGAAGATCGTCTGCTGGCTGATCCTGCCGATGGTGCTCGGACTCACCTACGAGGTCATCGCGCGCTACGGCTTCAACGCCCCCACGATCTGGGCGTTCGACATGACCTACATGCTCTACGGCAGCCTCTTCATGCTGGGCGCGGCCTACGCGCTCCACAAGGGCGGGCACATCCGCACCGACATGCTGTACGAGAAGTACTCCGACCGGAAGAAGGGCTGGGTGGACGCCATCGCCTACCTCTGCTTCTTCTTCCCCGGGCTCCTGCTGGTCTTCTTCTCGAGCATCGACGAGGCCTGGCACGCCTGGCTCATCATGGAACGGTCGGAGCAAACCGCCTGGCGGCCGATCCTCGC
>JACPCH010000195.1 GCA_016179875.1 Candidatus Rokuibacteriota bacterium
TCAGCGGGGCTGGTAGTACCGGAGGGCTTCGGGGATCCAGGCCTCGATCTGGCGGATGCGCGTCGCCTCGGCGGGGTGCGTGGCGAGGAACTCGGGCGGGCGCGGCCGCCCGCGCGCCGCGTCGGCCATCCTCACCCATAGATCACGAGCGGCCTCGGGATGATACCCGGCCTTGGCCATGTAGATCAGGCCGAGGTGGTCGGCTTCCGACTCCTGGCTCCGGCTCCACGGCAGGAGGAGCCCCACCGTCGCGCCCGCCCCGAGCAGGGCCGTGACGGTCTGGACCGTCCGGGGGTCGTTCCGGGCCAGGGCGGCCTGGGTGGCGACGAGGCCGGTCTGGACGAGCAGCCCCTGGCTCACCCGCTCGCCGCCGTGGCGGGCGATGGCGTGGGCCGCCTCGTGGGCGAGCACGGCGGCGAGCCCGGCGTCGTCGCGGGTGATCGGCAGGATGCCCGTGTAGACCGCGACCTTGCCCCCGGGCAGGCAGAAGGCGTTCACCTGCCTGGCGTCCTCGATCAGGTTGAACTCCCACCGGTAGTCGCGGCGGCCGGTGGCCTCGGCGATGCGCGAGCCGACCCGCCGCACCTGCCCGGTGGCGACGGGATCCGACGAGAGCCGGGACTTCGCGAGGACCTGGCGGTAGCTGTCGAGCCCCATCTGCCACTCGGCCGGCTCGGGCAGGATCAGGAGCTGGCTCCGGCCCGTGTAGGGCACGGTCTGGCAGGCGGCGAGGCTCGCCAGGACGAGGGCGACGAGCGCGCGGCGGAGCGGGCGCATGGCCCGAGTGTACCGCGGCCGTCAGCGGTTGCGGAGCCGCGCCTGCGTCGAGAAGACGGGGCCGGCGTCCATGGCGAGCGTGATCGCGACGGCACGGACCTCGGCGGGCGCGCGGGCGGGCTGGCCCGCGGCGTCGAGGTACTCGAGCGCGAAGCGGCGCACGCCCCCCACGATCGGCTGGGCGCCCCCGCCCGCGTCGCGGCGCAGCACGCCGCCCGCCAGGCGCCAGACGATCGTCTCGCCGCGCCCCCACACGGCGCCGTCGCCGTCGAGGTCGCGGTGGAGCACGATGCGCTCGCGCTCGGCCACCGAGATCGCGGGGAACGCGGGGCCGGCCGCGCTCACCCCGGCGCCGCGGATCTCGCGGGCCAGGCGCTCGACGGCGACCCGCGCGCCCTGCTGCGACTCGGCGCGCGCGGCGCCGAGCGCCCAGGCCCGGCGGCCGGCCTCGAGCGCGGTGAGCGCGCCCGCGAGGACGAACGCGAGCGCGGCGGCGGCGACCAGGAGCTCGGCGAGACGCACGGGCCGAGCCTCGACCCGGGCGCGGCCGGCGTCAATGCCGCGGATTCGATACGCCGGCTACGGCATGCGGACGACGGTCCAGCCGCGCGCGCGGACCTCGGCCTCCTCGAGCGAGCGCGCGCGCCGGCCGAAGCGCCGCCGCTCGGCCGCGGGCGGCGCCTCGCGCTGGCGGCGCTTCTGCAGGCGCCGGTCGAGGATCACCTCGACGCCGCGCTCGTTGGCGAGCACCTGCCGGAGCGCCTCGTAGAGGTCGCGGCGCTCCTGGGCCACCACGAACAGGAGCCGGTCCATGGGTCCTCCCGTCAGTCGGTCGTGGGCGTGGGCGGGGTCGTGGACCAGTCGTAGAAGCCCCTGCCCGTCTTGTGCCCGAGCTGGCCGCGCGTGACGCGGGCCTCGAGGGCCTTCGGCGGCGCGTCCTTCGGGTCCCCGGTGACCTGGTAGGTCTCGAGCCGCGCGTGGTAGCCGATGTCGAGGCCCGAGAAATCCGCGAGCTTGAAGGGGCCCATCGGATGGTTCAGCCCGTGACCGGCTGCACGGTCTCCTCGCTCGTCGCCTTCCCCTTCGAGCTGTTGGTCACCAAGAGCGCGTGGGGCGGGCAGGCGCGGTCGAGTCGGGCGAAGCACTCGCGCGGACGCGGGCGACCGCCTCGTCCATCGGCGCCTGGGTCATCTGGCCCTTGGCGACCCGCCGGGCGAGCTGCCACGCCGGTGACGTCGTCGAGCGTCATCGCGCTCCCTCCTGATCGAGTGGCGGACGGTGCGGCGCCCACGGCCGCGCGCGCTCGAACGCCGCCGAGGCGCGCAGCACGCCCGCGTCGTCGAAGCGCCGGCCGACGATCTGCAGGCCCACCGGCAGCCCGTCGGCGGTGAAGCCGGCGGGCACCGACGCCGCCGGCTGGCCGGTCATGTTGAACGGGAACGTGAACGGGATCCAGGCGTAGGCGGGGACCGGCGTGCCGGCGATCTCGGCCGGGTTGTCGAGCCCCACGCGGAAGGGCGGGCAGGCGATCGTCGGCGTGAGCAGAAGGTCGTACGTCTCGAAGAATCGCCGCGGGTGCTCCCACCAGGCCAGCCGGTCGAACCACGCCTGGACGTACCTCGTCGGCGGGTGCTTGAGCGCGTCCTCGATGATCCGGTAGAGCCCCGCGTCGATCTCCCCGCGCCGAGCGAGAAAGGGCGCCAGGCGCGTGGCGATGCCGCCGCAGAAGATCGTCTCCCACGGGTCGCGCGGCGACGGCCAGCGCGGGCTCACCTCCTCGACGCGGCAGCCGAGCTCCCGGAACGCCTTCACCGCCTTCGCGCAGATCGCGCGGACCTCGGGGTCCACGGCGTCGGCGAAGCCGAGGTCGGCGCTCCACGCGACGCGCAGCCCCTTGAGGCTCCCGCGGAGCGCCGCCGTGAAGTCCACGCCCGCCGCGGGCAGCGAGTACTGGTCGCGCTCGTCGGGGCCGGCCGTCACCTGGAGCATCAGCGCGGCGTCGGCGACCGTGCGCGTCATCGGGCCGACGTGCGAGAGGCTCCACGCGCCGCTCGGCGGCCAGGCCGGGATGCGCCCGTACGAGGCCTTCAGGCCGTAGATGCCGACGCACGAGGCCGGAATGCGAATCGAGCCGCCGCCGTCGGTGCCGACGTGGAGCGGCCCGAGCCCCGCCGCGGCCGCCGCCGAGGCGCCGCCCGACGAGCCGCCCGGCGTGCGATCGAGGTTCCAGGGATTGCGCGTCGCCCCGAACAGGAGGTTGTGGGTGGCGCCGATCCAGCCGAACGTCGGCGTGTTGGTCTTGCCGAGCAGGATCGCCCCCGCGCGCTTCAGGCGCTCGACGATCGGCGCGTCCTCGGCCGGGACGTTGTCGCGGTAGAGCGGCGTGCCGAAGGTCGTGCGCACGCCCTTGGTGACCACCAGATCCTTCACCGAGAACGGCACGCCGTGGAGCGGGCCGAGCCTCGCGCCCCGTCGCGTCAGCGCGCGCTCGGCGGCCCTCGCCTCGCGGCGGGCCTGCGCGTCGGTCAGCGTGACGAACGCGTTGAGCGCCGGGTTGACCTTCGCGATCCGGTCGAGGACCGCGTCCACCACCTCGACCGGCGAGACCCGTTTCTTCCGGATCAGCGCCGCCAGCTCGGTGGCCGGCAGCCAGCACAGCCGCTCATCGGACATCGCGATCCTCCCGCCACGCCCGCCCGCCGCGGCACGCCCCGCGATGATAGCGGAAAATCACCTCGGGCGCGGCCGATTCGCCCGCCGGCGCCCGCTCAGAGCCTGTGAACGAATCGCGGCGTCGAGGGGCGCCACGGCTGCGCCGGGGCGTTCCGAGCGTCGGGGGGGTTTGGGGGGCGCCCGGAGCCCCCCATGGAGTCAGGCGCCGCGCAGGCGCGGGTCGAGGGTGTCGCGCAGGGCGTCGCCGAGGAGGTTCGAGCCGAAGACCGCCAGGCTGATGGCGATGCCGGGGAAGAGGACGAGGTGCGGCGCCTTCTGCGCGTACTCGGCGGCCGAGACCGAGAGCATCCGGCCCCACGACGGGTAGGGCTCAGGCACGCCGAGCCCGAGGAACGAGAGCGTCGCCTCGACGAGGATGGCGCTGCCGAGCTGCGCCGTGCAGAGCACGATGAACGGGCCCATCGTGTTCGGCAGGATGTGGCGGAACGCGATGCGCAGGTGCCGTACGCCGAGCGCCCGCGCCGCTTCCACGTACTGCATCTCACGGATCGAGAGCACGCTCGAGCGGATGACGCGGGCCGCCCGCGGTACGATCGGGATCGAGATCGCGATGATCACGTTCTGGACGGACGGGCCGAGCGAGGCGGACATGACGAGCGCCAGCACGAGCAGCGGCAGCCCCTGGAGGATGTCGAGCACGCGCTGGGTCACCAGGTCGGTCTTGCCGCCCACGTAGCCCGAGAGCAGGCCGACGATTCCGCCCAGCACCGAGCCGAGCAGCGTCGAGGCCACGCCGACGATGAGCGAGACGCGCGCGCCGTGGACGATGCGCGAGTAGATGTCGCGGCCCAGGTGGTCGGTGCCGAACCAGTGGCCGGCCACCGGCCGGCCGAGCGTGAAGGCGGCGTCGGTGGCGATCGGGTCGTGGGTCTGCAGCAGATCCGCGAGGAGCGCGGTGACGACCATCACCAGCATCAGCACGCCGCCGGCGGCGCCGAGCGGCTTCTTGCGCGCGAACCGCCAGACCACCGCCCACACGCCGGGCTCGCCGCGCGCCGGGGCCGCGACCTCGAGGGGTCTAACCGCCATAGCGCACCCGCGGGTCGAGCACCCCGTACAGCATGTCCACGAGGAGATTCGACAGGATCACCACGATCGCGATGAACATGACCAGGTTCTGGACGATCGGGTAGTCGCGCCACAGGATCGCCTGCACCAGGAAGCGCGCGACGCCGGGCAGGTTGAAGACCGTCTCGGTGACGACGAGGCCGCCGATGAGGAACGCGAACTCGATGCCGATGACGGTGATCACCGGCAGCATCGCGTTCTTGAGCGCGTGGCGCCAGATGACGACGCGCCCGTTCTGCCCCTTGGCCCACGCGGTGCGGATGTAGTCCTCCCGCAGGACCTCGAGGAGCGCCGAGCGCGTGATCCGCATGATGAGCGCCGAGGAGCGGTAGCCGACCGCGAGCGCGGGCAGCAGGAACTGCACGGCGTGGAGCCGGAAGTCCTCCATCGGCGTGACGTACGTGAGCGGCGGGATCCAGCCGAGCCACGTCACGAGCCCGAGGATGATGACCATGCCGAGCCAGAAGGCCGGCATCGAGAGGCCGGCGAGGCTGATCACGCGCAGCACGTAGTCGAGCGCGGTGTCCTGCCGGACGGCGCTGATCACGCCCGTCGGCACCCCGAAGAGCACCGAGAAGCAGATCGCCAGCGCCGCCAGCTCGATCGTCACCGGCAGGAGCGGCCGGATCACCTGCCAGGCCGGGAGGTCGTAGCGGTAGGACTTGCCGAGGTCGCCGGTGACGATCTGCCGGAGCCACTCGAGGTACTGGACGGCGTACGGCCGGTCGATCCCGAGCTCCGTCATGATCGCCTGCTTCTCGCTCTCGTTCACGTACCCGGCCGAGGAGAAGAGGATGTCCACGATGTCGCCGGGCGCCAGGCGCAGCAGGACGAAGATCACGACGGACATCCCGAGCAGCGTCAGGAGCGCGATGGCCAGGCGCTGCGCGACGTAGGTCTTCACGCGGGGCGGGACGGCGCGGCGCGGGGGAGGCTCACGCCTCCCCCGCGGGCGGCCGGGTCGGCCGCGGCACGTCCTACTTGTCGCTCCACACTTCCTGCATCCGCCCGAAGTTGTAGATGGACTGATGCGGGACGAGGTTCTTCACGTGCGGCCAGTGGGTGAAGTAGTCGATCCGCCAGGCGAGGATCGGCCGGGCGGCGTCCGCCTCGAGCTTCTTCTGGATCGCGTAGACCAGCTCCAGCCGCTTCTTGCCGTCAAGCTCCTGCGACTGGCGGTCGATCATCTTCATGACTTCCTCGCTGCAGTACTGGCTGTAGTTGCGCGGCGAGCCGCAGCCGTAGTTCTCGAGGAAGTTCGCGTCGGGGTCGTCCGGGCCGATGCCGGTCAGGTTGGCGCCGATCTGGTAGTCGCCGCGGGTGGCCATCGCATGCCACTGCGCGGTCTCGATCTGCTTCAGCGTGGCCTCCAGGCCGATCTGCTTCAGCTCGTTGATGACGAACGACGCCATGTCCACGTAGATCGCGATGGCGCGCGTGACCATCTCGACCCGGAGCGGCTTCTCGGGCGTGAAGCCCGCCTCGGCCATCACCTTCCTGGCCCGCGCCTTCTCGTCGGCCGGCTTGGCCGCGTAGCCGGGCAGGCCGAGCAGCTCCTTCTCCGGCAGCCCCCAGAACCCCCACGGCTTGGGCGCGAGCGAGGCGCCGACGACGGCCCCGCCCTGGTGAACGGCGGCGATGAGGGCGCGGCGGTCGATGGCGTGGCTCACCGCGAGCCGCACCTTCGGGTTGTCGAAGGGCGGCTTCTTGACGTTCATCATGATGTTGTCGTTGACGTTCTGGCTGAACGGCGTGACCACGAGCTGGGGGACGGCCTTCTTGAGCTGCTCGGCGGCCGTCTTGGTCGTCTCGCCCGGGAACGCCGCGTCCACCTTGCCGGCCTGCAGGGCGGCGTTGCGGGTGCCGCGCTCGACGATCACGATGTACCGGAGCCCGTCGAGGTACGGCCGGCCCTTGACGAAGTAGTCCGGGTTCTTCACGTAGTCGACGAACTCGCCCTTGCGCCACTCCTTGACCTTGAACGGCCCCGTCCCGACGCAGCCCGTCCGGTAGTTGGCGGGGGGCACGTGCGCGGCGTAGACCGGCGTGTAGCCCGAGGCGAGCATCAGCAGGAGCGACGGCTGCGGCTTCTTGAGGCGGAAGACCACGGTGTGCGGGTCCGGCGCCTCGATGGCCTCGACGTTGGCGTACCAGTCCTTGCGCGGGTTGATCCGGAGCCTGGCCTGCGCGTCGGGCGCCCCGCGCACCATGTCGAACGTGAACTTCACGTCCTTCGAGGTGAACGGCTGGCCGTCGTGCCACTTCACGCCCTTGCGCAGGAAGAAGACGAGGTTCCGGTAATTGTCCTGCCACGACCACTTCTCGGCCAGCTCGCCGATGATCGTGTCCAGGCTCTCGACCTTCTTCAGCGGATCGAAGAGCACGAGATTGTTCAGGCACGGCATCGCCGGCCACACGACCGAGATCGTGGCCGTCTCGTGGATGGCGAAGCCCTGCGCGAGGTCCTCGCGCAGCACGAGGGTGAGGGTGCCGCCGGACTTGGGCGACTGGCCGAGGGCCGGCGTCGCCGAGGCGGCGGCGGCCAGGACGACGGCGACGAGCACTCCAGCCATGCGGAAGCGTTTCATGCGTGACCTCCCGACGGGATTCGGCGATTCGTGCGGAGTGTACGTGAAAACCTCCGAGGGGACAATGGTCAGAGGAGCCGCACCGCGCCCTCGGGGCCGAGCGCGAGCCGCCGGCGCGGGCGCGCCCGGCTCACCGCCGCCTCACTCCAGCAGGAAATCGAGCATGCGGTCGGTCGCGCTCGGCCCGAGCGGCGAGGCGTGGGTGCCGCGCGGGTCACCGCCGCTCCAGGCGTGGCTGAGGCCCGGGACCAGCCACGTCTCGAGCACGGGCCGGCCCGCCCCGTCGCGGTAGAGCGCGCGGAGGGCGCCGTCCTGGCGCTCGGTCACCCCGGAGACCGCGCCGGCCAGCCGCGCGAACATCGTCTCGAGCGCGTTCAGGTTCGCGGGCGCCACGACCGTGTCCTGGGCCCCCTGCCAGAGCGAGGCGCGGATGGTGACCGGCCGAGACCCTGCGGCGCGCAGGCACGCAGCCGCCGCGGCCGCGCCGTCCAGCTGGAAGCCGCGCATGCACTGGAGCGCGCCGAGCGGCCCGAGGCCGCAGCGGTAGGGCCCCCCGGCGACGACGCCGACGCCGTGCACGACGTCGGGCGCCGCGCAGAGCAGGTTGACGGCCATGAAGCCGCCCGCTGAGATCCCGAGGACCACGGTGCGGCCGGGCGCCACGCGGTGGGCGCGCTCGACCTCCCGGACGAGGGCCAGGATCTCGGCGAGCTCCCCCACCGCGCGCGACTGGTGGGCGGGCTCGAACCAGTTCCAGCAGCGGTTGACGTTGTCGCGGTGGCCCTGCGCGGGATAGAGCACGAGGAGCCCGCGACGCTCGGCCGCGGCGTTGAGCCGCGTCCCGAGCGCGAAGTCCTCCGGGGTCTGCCAGCAGCCGTGGAGCGCGACCACGAGCGGCAGCGGCCCCGCCGCCGCGCGGGCGGGCACGTAGAGGCGGTACGCGCGCCCGCCGAGCGCGCCGCGCGTGAAGGCGCCCTCCTCCGCGGCGGCGGGCGCGGGGGCGGCGGCGAGGACGGCGCCGGCCAGGGCGAGCGCGAGCGGCGCCGCCCGGCGGCTCATCGGCCCGGCGCCCGCTGGCGGGACGGCAGGAGCACGCGCGCCCGCCTGACGTCCCACACGCCGCGCGGCGACAGGCGCACGGCGGGCAGGAAATCCGCGGCCAGGAAGAAGAGGGAGAAGAACGGATCGTGGTACGGATAGCCGCGGGCGACGAGGGCGGCGCGGAGCGCTTCCTCCCAGCGCGCGGCGTCGTCCATCGTGGCGCGCGTCATGATGCCGCCGATCGGCAGCGCCAGCTCCCACGCCACCTCGTCGCCGTCCACCAGGACGAGGCCTCCGCGCAGCGCGATCAGCCGGTTGACGGCGCGCGCCATCGCCTCGGGGCGCCGCCCGAGCGCCAGGATGCTGAAGTCGGTCGTGACGGTGGTGGCCAGGCCGTCGAGCCGGTCGGCGAAGCCCGCGACGACCGCGGGCGCGACCCACCGGCCGCCGCGGTCCACCAGCGCCGCGTGGAGATCGCCCGGGGCCGGCGGCCGCTCCTCGAGCCGGCTGATGACGGCGCTCACGAGCCTGATCACGGGGTAGCGCTCCCGCGGCGGCAGGACGAAGTCGGCCGGGCGCGCCCGCCACCCGACGGTGAGCCGCGCCGCGGGCGACGTGAACACGCGCGACCACGCCGGCTCCGGCACGCGCGCGACGAGCCGGCCGTCGGTGGCCGCCAGACGCCCTCGGGCCACCACCGTGCGGGGTCGCGGCTCGGCGAGGTCGTCGAGAACGCAGAGGTCGGCGTAGCGTCCGGGCGCGATGCCGCCCAGGTCCGTGTCGAGCCCGTAGTAGGTCGCCGGGTTCAGCGTCGCCATCCGGTAGGCGTCCACCGGCGCCACCCCGCGCGCGAGCGCCGTGCGGATCAGGTGATCGACGAAGCCGTGGACCCGGATGAACGCCGGCATCGAGCCGTCGCAGGTCAGCATCAGCCGCGACGCCAGCGCCGGCGCCTCCTTGAGCGCGTCGAGCAGCCCGCGGAGGTCGGGACGCAGCGACGACTCGCGCAGCATCACCGCGATGCCCTGGCGCGCCCGGTCGAGCACCTCCTGCGCGGTGATCGGCTCGTGGTCGGACGTGAAGCCGGCGGCCGCGATCGCCGGCACCTTGTCCGCCGAGGCGCCCGCGGTGTGGCCCTCGACCCGGCGCGGCCGCCCGGGCGCGAGCGCGAGGCGCTCGAGGAGCCGACGGTCGCCGCGCCACGCCTCGGGCCAGCGCGTCACCTCGCCGACCGCGACCGCGCACGGGTGCGCGAGCCCGCGCGCGACGTCGCGGAGGGAGAAGCGGCGCGTCTCGTCGCGGGTGCGGGACTGGCCGTGAGGCCGGATCATCCAGTAGAACTTGACGGGCGAGCGCGCGAGGGCGTCGGCCACGACCCGGAACGCCCGCAGCCCACCCAGCTCCCAGAGCTGGAGCGAGTCGGCGAACACGCTCGTCGTCCCGAGCGGCAGCACGAAGCGCGCGAGTCCGGAGGGTGTCAGAACGTGGTCCGGGTGCGCGTGCGGCTCGAGGTAGCCCGGCACCAGCACGCGCCCCGCGGCGTCGAGCAGTCGCGTGCGCGGGCCCACCATGTCCTCGCGGAGGCCGACGTAGGCGATGCGCTCGCCGCGGATCGCGACGTTCGCCGGATACAGCTCGCCGGTGTAGACGTTGAGGAGGGTGCCGCCGCGGACGTAGAGGTCGGCCGGCGCCGCGCCGCGCGCCACGGCCGTGAGGCGCCGCCGCTCCGCGATCGTCATCGCGGCGATTATAGACTCGAAGCGCCGACGCCCATCCGATCTACAGCCGACGGGATGAGTCAGATGCTCCCGCCCCCGCCGGGGCCTCCGCCTCCGGCCCCCCCACCGCCGCCGCCGCCAGCACCACCGGCGCCGCCGCCGGCCTCACCGCCGTCGGCCGGCCTGACGAAGACGCGAAACGAGTCCCGGCGCGGCCAGGTGGCCGGCAGCAGGTCGTCGGTGTAGAGGAGCCAGCCCGCGACGCGGCCCCGGAGCGTCACCGCCTCGGTCTTGATCCGCCTCGACGGATCGGCCATCTCGCTCCGCGCGCGGATCTCGCCGATCACGTCGGCGCGCGCCATCGCTCCCCGGTCCTCGACGTAGAACGGCAGGAAGATCTCCGCCGGCGGATCCGCGGCGGGTTGCACGACGTAGAGGAACTTCTTGTACACGCCTTCGGGAGGGAGAAACGCGACGAGGCGGTAGCTGCCCTCGGCTAGTTAGCCGGCTGGTGGCCAGCGGACCCCGGGCCGGGCATCCCGTGCGCCGGCTCCGCTCGGCGGCGGCCGTCGTGGACGAGAGGAACCCCCGTCCTGGGCGGAAGGTTCTCCTCGCCACCAGGCCACTCCGCGTACACTGGTCCTGTGAGTGCCCGGGCGAGAGCGGACACGAGCCACGCCGCCGCGACGCTGGACCACTTGAGGGCGATCGTCCAGCGCACGCTCGGACGCCGGCCCGTCGCCGTCTATCTGTTCGGCTCATGGGCGTCGGGCGCCCCGCGTCAGGCCAGCGATATCGACATCGCCGTGGACGCTGCCGAGCCCCTGCCGCTGGAGACCCTCGCACGTCTGCGCGAGGCGCTGGAGGAGAGCACCGTGCCGTATCGGGTCGACGTGGTCGACCTCTCCGACGCCGACGCCGAGTTTCGCGAGCGGGTGCGCCGGGAGGGCATCCTCTGGATCGCCTCCGCGAGCGCGTGACCGTCGCCAGCCTGGCCGTGGCCACGCTGCGCGAGCTTGCGGTGCTCGCGAAGCCGACCCGGGTCGAGCGCGACGCCGCGATCCAGCGCTTCGAGTACAGCTTCGAGGCGACCTGGAAGGCCGCGCAGCGCTTCCTGCAGATCATGGAAGGCATCGAGGTCGGATCGCCC
>JACPCH010000196.1 GCA_016179875.1 Candidatus Rokuibacteriota bacterium
AGACCCGCCACGATCGTGCGGCGCAGGTCGTCGTCGGTGGGGAGCTGGCCCGAGGCCGTCGAGCGGAACTTGAACCGGCCCTTCGTGAGGTCGCGCGGCTTGTGCTGGAAGTGGTCCGCCGCGTGGCCCCGGCCGTCGCCGGTCTCGCCGTGGCAGATGGCGCAGTTGTCGCTGAAGACGCGGTGACCGAGCGCGATGTCCGGCGCCTGGCCCGGCGCGCCCGCCGCCCACGCCACGCCCGCGAGCGCGGCGACGAGGGCGAGCGCGCCGGGCCGCGGCGCCACGGCGCTACTCGAGGACGAGGAGCTGCCCGGCCACGTGGGCCGGATGCAGGTGACACTTGATCGGGAAGATTCCCGCCTTGTCGGCGGTGAACGTCACCGTCGCGGACTTGTCGCCGGCGACGACCTGCTTCACCCCGAACGCGGCGATCTCGTAGCCGTGCTCGTCGGCGTGCTTGTTGACGAGGCGGAAGGTGACGCTGTCGCCCTTCCGGGCGACGACGGACGTCGGCGCCCAGATCTTCACGTCCTGGGGGCTCACCACGTTGACGACGGTGAGGCTGATCTCGCCGGCCTGGACCGCGAGCGGCGCGGCGCCGAGCGCGGCGGCGGCGAGGAGCGTAACGAGCGGACGCGCGTGTCGGATCATCGTGAGCCTCCTGTTCGGGCGAACTCGTCCCTGGCCTGTTCGAGGGTCGCGGGCGCGGCCAGCAGGTCGAGCGCGGTCAGCGCGAGCGCCTTCGCCCCGGCCACCATGCCCGCGCGCGCCAGCGGCGAGCGCGCCCACTCGGCGAACTCGCGCGAGTGGCCGGGCACGCCGTCGGGGGAGATCCGGATGTAGGGGTGGATCGTCGGCAGCGCCTGGCTGACGTTGCCGCAGTCGGTCGAGCCGTAGCCCGCCTCGCCGTCGTCGGGGTCCACCGGGAAGTCGATGAACGCGAGGTTCTGCTCGAAGACCCCCGCCAGGACCGCGTTGGGCTTGAGCGGATCGTGCACGATGGGGTCGGTCGTCACCTCGACGCGGCAGCCGGTGGCGGCCGCGGCGCCCTCCGCGCAGGCGGTGAAGCGGCGGAGCAGCTCCCGGCAGTAGTCCTTCGTCAGCGCGCGCAGGTAGAAGTCGGCGCGCGTGTACTCGGGGATGATGTTGGGCTGC
Source organism: Candidatus Rokuibacteriota bacterium (assembly GCA_016179875.1). Lineage (GTDB taxonomy): Bacteria > Methylomirabilota > Methylomirabilia > Rokubacteriales > CSP1-6 > GWA2-73-35. The sequence continues at coordinate 1,156 of JACPCH010000196.1, forward strand.
TCGCCGCCCTTGACGATGATCCCGTGGACGCGCGCCTCGGGGCGGAGCTGCTGGCGCATCTGGTCGAGCGCGACGAAGAGCTGGATCACCGCGTTCAGCGCGTTGACGCCGCGCCAGGGCCAGGACGAGGCGTGGGTGGCCTTGCCGTGGAACTCGGCCTTCACCTTGATGATGCCGAGGCTCGGCCGCCACACCTGGGTGCCGCAGCGGCCGTGGATCATCATGGCGGCGTCCACGTCCCTGAAGACGCCCGCCTCCAGCAGCTTCACCTTGCCGGCGCCGCCCTCCTCGGCGGGCGTGCCGATCACCTGGACGCGCCCGGGGAAGGGGAGCGTGCCGAGCGCCGCGCCGAGCGCCGCGCCGGCGCCCGCGCCCGCCGTCGCGATCACGTTGTGGCCGCACGCGTGGCCGATGCCCGGGAGCGCGTCGTACTCGGCCATGATCGCGATCGTCGGCCCGGGCCCGGACCCCTCGATCGTCGCCCTGAAGGCGGTGGGGAGCCCGCCGATTCCGCGCTCGACCTTCGTCCCGTGCCCGGCGAGGAACCCGGTCAGCCAGCCGTGCGCCTTGTCCTCCTGGAAGCAGAGCTCGGGCGTGGCGTGGATCCGGTGAGAGAGCGCCTCCAGCTCGTCGGCGAGCCGGTCCACGGCCGCGGCGACCTTCGGCTTCAGCGCGTCGAGCGCCGCGCTCACTTCACGCTCTTGAACTCGGCCTTGGCGCGCTCGAGGAGCGCCGGGTCGGCCAGCAGGTCGTACACCGTCATGGCCATCGTCTTGGCCGAGATGAGCATGCCCTCCCGCGCCAGCGGGCTCTTCGCCGCCGCCTCGAAGGCGCGCGAGTGGATGGGCGTGCCGTCCGGGGCGATCTTCACCATCGGCTGGATGGCCGGAATCACCTGGCTCACGTTGCCGACGTCCGACGAGCCCATGCGGTCCGTGGGCTCGGGCGACTCGGTGACGCCGAAGGTCTTGAGGTTCGCGCGGAAGGCGTCGAGCAGCGTCCGGGCGCGCTTCATGGGCTCGTAGACCGTGTCGCGGTGCTCGACGACCTTGAGCGTGCAGCCGGCGGCCCGGGCCGCGCCCTCGGCGCACGCGATGACGCGCTTCTCCAGCTCCCACATGTAGGCGATGTTGATCGAGCGCACCGCGAAGGTGGCCGCCGCGAACTCGGGGATGATGTTCGGCGCCGCGCCGCCGTGGGTGATGATGCCGTGGACCCGCGCGTCGGGGCGCATCTGCTGGCGGAGCATGGACACGTTGTTGTAGGTCTGGATCGCGGCGTCGAGGGCGTTCACGCCCTCCCACGGGTCGGCCGAGGCGTGCGCGGCCTTGCCGGTGAACTCGAAGCCGACCCGCACGATCCCGAGCAGGTCGGAGTGCCCGATCCAGCGGTCGAAGCCGTGGACCATCATCGCGGCGTCCACGTCCTTGAAGACGCCGCCCGCGATGAGCCTGACCTTGCCGCCGCCGCCTTCCTCGGCCGGCGTGCCGATGACCTGGACGCGGCCCTGGGGGAGCCGGTCGCGCACGGCGGCGAGGCCCGCGCCGGCGCCGACGCCGGCGGTGGCGATGATGTTGTGGCCGCACGCGTGGCCGATCTGCGGCAGCGCGTCGTACTCGCACATGATCGCGACCGTCGGTCCCGCGCCGTTCTCGATCGTCGCGCGGAACGCGGTCTCGACGCCCGCCACCCCCCGCTCGACCTTGAAGCCCTGGCGCTCGAGGAACTCGGTGAGCCAGGCGGCGGCCTTCACCTCCTGGTAGCCGAGCTCGGGGTTCGCGTGGATCTGGTGGGACAGCGTCTCGAGGTCGTCGCCCAGGCGATCGAGCGCCGCGGCGATCGTGTCTTTGAGCGTGCTCATGACGGGTCTCCTCGACGGGGCGTTTGGAGCGCCGTCCACTATAACACCGCGCCCGAGGGTGGCCCGGGGGTGGTAGGATGCGCCGCGTGAAGCCCCAGGTCGGCGTCGCCATTCCCCAGACGGTGCTGGCGGGCGCCTTCGACACCCGGCGCCTCCGCGAGTACCTGGCGCGCGCCGAGGCGCTCGGGTTCCACAGCGCGTGGGTCGTCGAGCAGATCCTGGGCTCGGTCCGGAGCCTCGAGCCCGTCGGCCTCCTGACCTGGGCGGCCGCGGTGACCGAGCGCCTGAAGCTCGGCTCCGCCGTGCTGCTCACGGCCCTCCGGAGCCCCGTCCAGCTCGCCAAGAGCCTCGCCACCCTCGACCACCTGAGCCAGGGCCGGCTCATCGCCGGCGTCGGGCTCGGCGGCAACCCGCGCGTGTATCCCGCGTTCGGCGTCACCGCCGAGCGCCGGGCCGCGCGCTTCGCCGAGGGCCTGCGGGTCATGAAGCGCCTCTGGACGGAGGAGCGGGTGACGTTCGACGGCGAGTTCGTCACGCTCCAGAACGCCTCGATGCAGCCGAAGCCCGTGCAGCAGCCGCACCCGCCGCTCTGGTTCGGCGGCCACCATCCGAACGCGCTCCGGCGCGCGGTCGAGCTGGGCGACGGCTTCATCGGCGCGGGCTCGATCTCGACGGCGACGTTCCTGGAGGAGGTCCAGCTCCTGCGCGGCCTCCTGAAGGACGCCGGGCGCGATCCCGCGACGTTCCCGATCGGCAAGCGCGTCTACATCGCGGTGGACGCGGACCGCGCCCGCGCCGGCCGGCGGCTCGCCGAATGGTTCGGCGCCTTCTACGGCAAGCCCGAGCTGGCGGCGGGCGTCTCGGTGTGGGGTGACGCCGACGAGTGCGCGGACCGGCTGCGCGAGCTCGTCGCGGGCGGCGCCGGCTTCCTGATGCTGAACCCGGTGTTCGACGAGATCGAGCACCTCGAGGCGTTCGCCGCGCGCATCGTCCCGAAGCTCTAGTTGGATGGGGGGCCCCGAGATGGCCCCCCATGCCCCCCAAACGCTCGGACCGCCCCGGCGAAGCCGTGGCGCTCCTCGATACTGCGACAGCCTCCTGGAGACATTCCGGAAACCTCGCCCGCCCTCCGCTGGGCCTGTCCTGGCCACGACCCGTTGGTAAGAAATCCCTCAGGGGCGGGAGCCCCGCGGCCGGATGGGGCGTCGAGAGTCCGGAAAATCGGACGTTTGGAGCCCGTGCCCAACTTGGTATCCGGTTTGCGACGACAGCGGGCCGTGATCTCATATGGCGAGCGTCCGGCCGCCAAGGCCGAGCACCTGCCGCCCTGGCGGATCGGGGTGTGCCTGATGTGCCAGCATTGCTTCGACGCCATCGAGCACGAGCGTTGCACCCGCTGCGAGTCCAAGCAGGTCGCCTCGCTCGACACCATCCTCGACAACTGGGAGAAGTTCAGGAAAGGACACTCCGCTGCCTGACAAACGGGTTCTCCTCCTCGACGACGACGCGGCGACGATCCGGGACGTCACGAAGTTCTTCGCGAAGTTCGAGCACGGCCACGCGTACGCGGTGAGCGCCGCGGGCACGGGCGCCGAGGCCGCCGCGGTCCTGCGCCGGGGCCGGCCGGACCTCCTGATCGTCGACGTGCAGATGAAGGCGCTCGACGGCCTGGCGCTGCTCAAGCAGATCAAGACGCTCGACCGCACGATCCCGGTGATCGTCCTCGCGGGCCGCCAGGACAGCCGGCTCATCGGCGACGCGCTCAAGGCCGGCGCCTTCGCCTACGCGCCGAAGCCCTGCGAGTTCCTCCAGCTCGAGCACCTGGTCGGGCTGATCCTCACCGCCGCCGCCCCGGCCTGACGCGAGGCCGCGGGCGGACGCGCCGTCACGGGTATACTGGCGGCGTGACCAAGCGCGTCCTGATCGTGGACGACGAGCCGCCCGTGATCGAGCTCCTGCGCGACTCGTTCCGGGCCTTCCAGCACGGCTGGGACTACCAGATCGAGACGGCGACCAGCGGCGCCGACGCCTATCTGGCGTTTCTGCGGGCCCGGCCGGACCTGATGCTGGTGGACATGCGCATGCCGGGGATGGACGGCCTCCAGCTCCTGAAGCAGGTGCGCGCCCTGGACTCCCGGATCCCCGTCATCATGATCACGGGCAACCGCGACACCCAGGCCGCGGCGGAGGCGCAGACCGCCGGCGTCTTCGCCTACGTCCCGAAGCCCTTCGACCTCCGGCAGCTGAACCACCTCGTCGCGCTCGCCGTCTCGATCCCGTCGGCGCCCCCGCCGCCGGGCTGGCCCGCCCCGAAGCCCTGAGCCGGTGCCGGCCGCCGACCGGTACGTCGTCATCGGCGCGGCCGGGCAGCTGGGCCACGACCTCGTCCGGACGTTCGACCTCCCCGGCGAGCTGGTGCCGCTGGCGCGGCGGGAGCTCGACGTGCTCGACGCCGCGCGGACGGCCGAGACGCTCGCCGCCCTCCGCCCGACCTGGGTGCTCAACACCGCCGCCTACAACCGCGTGGACCGGGCCGAGGACGACCGCGCGGCGGCGTTCGCGCTGAACGCGGACGCCGTCGGCGGGCTCGCGGCCGCCTGCGAGCGCCTCGGCGCCGGGCTCGTCCACTTCTCCACCGACTACGTGTTCGACGGCCACCGCCGCGCGCCCTACCTCGAGTCCGACGCGCCGAACCCGCTCGGCGTCTACGGCGAGTCGAAGCTCCGCGGCGAGGAGCTGGCGCGCGCGCGCTGCCGGCGGGCGATCGTGTTCCGCACGTCGGGCCTCTTCGGCGTCGCCCGGAGCGCGGGCACGGGGGGCACGAACTTCGTCGAGACCATGCTGCGGCTGGCGCGCGAGGGCCGGGCGATCCGCGTGGTGGCCGACCAGGTGACCGGCCCGAGCTACACGGTCGACGTCGCCCGGAAGGTCTGGCGCGTCGTGCCGAAGGCCACCCACGGCCTCTACCACCTGACGAACCCGGGCCAGACGAGCTGGTACGACTTCGCGCGGCGGATCTTCGCCCTGGCCGGGCTCGCGCCGGACGTGGGGCCGGTCACGTCGGCGGAGTTCGGGGCCCGGGCGCGGCGGCCCGCCTACTCGGTGCTGGGCCACGCCCACCTCGCCGCGCTGGGCGAGGACGACCTGCGCTCCTGGGACGCGGCCCTCGGCGCCTACCTGGCCGAGTGCTCGTCGTCCCGGTAGCGCTCGGCCAGCGCGAGCTGCGCCGTCACGCCGATCAGCTCGTTGAACTCGCGGAAGGGCATGTAGCGCTCGGCGAGCGAGGTCACGTCGTCGCGCCGCCGCGCCTCGTCGAGGAACGCGGCGATCGCCTGCACGCCCACCAGCAGCGTGTCCACCGGCAGCAGGATGATCGCGTACCCGAGCTCGCGGAGCCGGGGGAACGGCAGCAGCGGCGAGCGCCCGCCGGGAGCGTAGTTGTAGAGGAGCGGCGTGTCGAAGGCCCGCGCCACGCGCTCGACCTGCGCCTCGTCGCGCGGGGCCTCGATGAAGAGCACGTCGGCGCCCGCCGCGGCCGCCGCCTCGCCCCGGCGGAGCGCCTCGTCGACGCCGACCGCCGAGATCGCGTCGGTCCGCGCGATGACGAGGAAGTCCGGGTCGGTGCGCGCCTCCACCGCCGCGCGGATCTTGCCGGCGAACTCGCCGCGCGGGATCACCTGGTGGCCCGAGAGGTGGCCGCAGCGCTTGGGCGCGACCTGGTCCTCGATGTGCAACGCCGCCACGCCCGCGGCCTCGTACGCCCGCACGGTGCGCCGCACGTTGAGCGCGTTGCCGTACCCGGTGTCGGCGTCGGCGATGAGCGGGACGTCGAGGACCGCGGCGAGGTTGCGCGCGTGATCGGCCATCTCGGCGAGGCCGGCGAAGCCGAGGTCGGGCAGGCCCAGGCGCGAGGCGGAGGTGCCGTAGCCCGTCATGTACACGGCGGGGAAGCCGGCGCGCTGGACCAGCCGGGCCGAGATGCCGTCGTAGGCGCCGGGAACGACGAGCCCCTGTTTCCTGGCGACGAGCGTGCGGAGCGTGCGGCGCGGAGTCATCGCGGAGCCTCCTTCGGCGCGGGTCGGGTGGCGGGCAGCGCCGGGCCTGTGGCATTGTACACAGGGATGCGTGCGGGGAATCCGCTACAATGAACGGCAATTCAGACGCAAAGGAGCGGGCATGTTCCAGTCCGTCGAGGAGGTCCAGCAGCGGTTCCGGGACGCGCGGTACATCGCGAGCCGCCGGGTGTCCACCGTCGTGTTCCTCGCCGCGCGCATGGGCCGGCCGGTGCTCATCGAGGGCCCGGCGGGCGTCGGCAAGACCGAGCTCGCCAAGACGCTCTCGGAGATGACCGGGCGCCCGCTGATCCGGCTGCAGTGCTACGAGGGCCTCGACGAGGGCAAGGCCCTCTACGAGTGGAAGTACGCCAAGCAGCTCCTCTACACGCAGCTGCTGCGCGAGCGCATCGGCGAGCTGATCGCCGACGCGCCGTCCCTGCCGGACGCGGTCGCGAAGATCGCCGGCCAGGAGGACGCCTTCTTCTCGTTCCGCTTCCTCTCGCCGCGCCCGCTGCTGTCGGCGATCCTCGCCGAGCAGCCGGTCGTCCTCCTGGTGGACGAGATCGACAAGGCCGAGCCCGAGTTCGAGGCGTTCCTGCTCGAGGTGCTGTCCGATTTCCAGGTCTCGGTCCCCGAGCTGGGGACCGTGCGCGCCAAGCACATCCCGCTGGTCGTGCTCACGTCCAACAACGCGCGCGAGCTGTCGGACGGGCTCAAGCGCCGGTGCCTGCACCTGTTCATCGACTTCCCGTCGCCCGCCGACGAGCTGGCGATCATCCGGCTCAAGGTGCCGGAGGTGCCCGAGAAGCTAGCGCGGGCGGTGGTCGCCGCGGTGCAGAAGATCCGGGCGATGGACCTCCGGAAGCTGCCGTCGGTGTCGGAGTCGCTCGACTGGGCGCGCTCGCTGGTGATCCTGAACGCCGAGGAGCTCGACCCCGCGCTGGTCGAGTCCACGCTGACCCTGCTCGTCAAGCACGAGAAGGACCTCGAGCGCGTGAAGGGCGCCCTGGACAAAGTGCTCGCCGAATAATGGACGAGCGGATCCTCGAGTTCATCGGCGACCTCCGGCGCGCGGAGGTGCGCGTCTCGCCCTCGGAGGCGCTCGACGCGCTCGCCGCCAGCTCGGAGATCGGGCTCGCCGACCGCGACGCCTTCAAGGCGGCGCTGGCCTCCACCCTCGTCAAGGAGTGGCGGGACTACGCGACGTTCGACCGCCTGTTCAACCTCTACTTCCTCGACCTCCAGGCGCTCGGCGAGGGCGTGAAGAAGGCGCTCGGCCCCGAGGACCCCCGCGTGACCGAGCTCCTCGACCGGCTGCTGGCCGAGGAAGGGATGGCGCTCGACGAGCTGACGGAGCTGCTGATGCGCGGGCAGGGGAGCGAGATGGAGGTGGCCATCCGGTCCTCGGGCCAGAGCGCGGGCCTCGACCGGCTGATGTACTTCCTCCAGGTCGGCTTCTTCTCGCGGCGCATCAGCGACCGCTTCGACTGGTCGGCCGTCGAGGCCGACCTCGAGCGGCTCGTGAAGATGCTCGAGGCCCGCGGCCTGGACCCGGGCCAGGTCGCGCGCATCCGGAACTACCTCGAGCTGCGGCTCGAGGCCTTCAAGCGCATGATCCGCCAGCACGTCGAGCGCGAGCTGGAGCGCCGCGCCTACCGCCAGGGCGAGAAGCTGACGCGCGAGGTCCTCTCCGACAAGCCGCTGTTCGCGCTCACGCCCGACGAGATCGCGCAGATGAAGAGCGTGGTCGCGCGGCTGGCCCGGAAGATCAAGGACGCCCTCGCGCTCCGCCAGCGCCAGGAGCAGCGGGGGCGGATCGACACGCGGCGGACGACGCGCCGGAGCCTCCAGTACGGCGGCATCCCGATGGAGATCTTCCTGAAGCGCCGGCACCGGGAGAAGCCGAAGCTCGTCACGGTCTGCGACGTGTCCGACTCCGTGCGCAACGCCTCGCGCTTCATGCTCCAGCTGGTCTGGAGCCTGCAGGAGTGCTTCAGCCGCGTGCGCTCGTACGTGTTCGTGTCGGAGATCGCCGAGGTGACCCAGGCCTTCAACACCTATCCGGTGGAGCGCGCGATCGAGTGGGCGCTCAAGGGCGCGCCGGTCGACTACCACTGCCGCTCCGACTTCGGCTACGCGTTCAGCCGGTTCGCCCAGACCGAGCTGGAGTCGCTCGACCGCAAGACCACGATCCTGGTCCTCGGCGACGCCCGCAACAACTACAACGACCCGCAGGCGTGGGCGCTGCGGCTCATCCGCGAGCGGGTGAAGGGCATCATCTGGCTCAACCCCGAGGGCCAGTGGGGCTGGGGCATCGGCGACTCGGTCATGCCGCTCTACGCGCCGGCCTGCGACTTCGTGCGCGAGTGCCGGACGATCGGCCAGCTCGGCGAGGTCGTGGACAACCTCGTCCACCACTGGTGGCGCCGGGGCCGGTAGTGCGAGGTGAGGCGGTGCCTCCGCCGAGCCGAGCGGTGAAATGATCGGAGTCGGAGTAGGGATTGATGATTACTCATAACCCCCTCCACAGATCCCAGCGAGCGGGATTACCGCACTGGGCTCTTGCCTCAGGTGACAACGCCAAGTCGCCTCAAGGGATAGGGATGGCAAATGCGTGGAGGGGGCAGCCAGCGCCGAATGAGCCGCCGCATCCGCTCCCAGGTGATACGGGCGGTCTGGCTACGCCGCCGGAGCGTACGACACCAGAGTCGCCCAACCTGGAAACAGAACGTGAACAACGCCGGGCCGTTCATGGGCACCCCGTAGTACCGCAGATGCCCCTCCACGACCGAGCGCAGCCACCGGCCCACTACCGGGATCGGTGCGTGCAGGCGCCGCCGAAGCTCGGCTTTGACCTCGCCCAGCTTTGCCTGCAGCCTCTTCCGGATCGTCTGCCTCACCACCGTGAACCGTCCATTCCGCTTCTTCCCGCAGATGTGCGTGAAGCCGAGGAAGTCGAACGGCTCCGGCTTCCCCTGCCCGACGCGCCGCCGGTTTTCGGCCGCAAAGGGGCCGAATTCCAGCAGGCGCGTCTTCTCGGGGTGCAGCTCCAGCTTGAACTTTGCGAGTCGCTCGCGCAGTTCTGTCAGGAACCGCTCAGCGTCTGCCCGGTGCTGGAACCCCACGATGAAATCATCCGCGTACCGCACGACGATCACGTCGCCGTGGGCCTGCGTCTTCCGCCACCGTTGAGCCCAGAGGTCGAACACGTAGTGCAAGTACACGTTGGCCAGGAGTGGCGAGATACTGCCCCCCTGCGGCGTGCCTTCTTCACTCCGCGTCCGCGCCCCGTCCTCCAGCACGCCGGCGTTGAGCCATTTCTGGATCAACCGCACGACGCGCCGGTCCGCAATCCGGTGCTCGACGAACTTCACCAGCCACCCGTGGTCAATGGCATCGAAGAACCCCCGGATGTCGGCATCGAGCACCCAGTTCACCTTCCGCGTCAGCAGCCCCGTATAGAGCGCATCCAGCGCGTTGTGCGGGCTGCGCCCCGGCCGGAACCCGTACGAGAAGCCCAGGAAGTCGGCCTCGTAGATCGCGTTCAGCACCTCCACCGTCGCGCGCTGGACGAGCTTGTCTTCCAGCGTGGGAATGCCCAGCGGCCGCGGCCGCCCGTCGGCTTTGGGGATGTACGCCCGCTTGACCGGCTTCGCTCGATACGCCCCCCGCGCCAGCCGTCCGGAGAGGTCCGCGAGGTGTGTCTCGAGGGCCTCCCCATAGTGCTGCCACGTCTCGCCGTCGACCCCGGCGGCAGCGTCCCGCTTCAGCGCGTAGTACGCCGCGTTCAGGTGCTCAACCTTGTAGACGTGGTGCAGGAGCGTCGTGAACCGCACCGTCTTGTCCCGTTCCGCAACCTCACGTACCCGCTCCAGCGCACTGCGC
>JACPCH010000197.1 GCA_016179875.1 Candidatus Rokuibacteriota bacterium
GCGGCCAGCGGCCCGACGTCGAGGAGACGATCCGCCGCCAGGCGTCCGACCTCGCGCTGGCGAGCGCGAAGGTCGTGCCGCAGCCCCAGGTGACGGTGCTCCTGTCGAACGGCACCAAGCTCCGCGCCGAGATCAAGAAGTTCAGCCCGCCGCTGCTGCTCGACAACAGCGGCCGCCCGCTCCAGGACTCCGGGCGCGACCTGGCGCTCCTGCGCGTCAAGGACGGCGTGTACCCGGCCATCGGCCTCGCGACGCGCGAGGGCAAGATCGGCGACCCGGTGCACATCCTCGGCTTCCCCGGCGTCGTGCTCACCCACGAGCTGCTGAACCAGAGCGTCACGCTCGAGGCCTCGGTCACCAACGGCGCGGTCTCCGGCTTCAAGCAGGACGCGATCGGCCAGGAGGTCGTCCAGACCGACGCGCCCGCCGCGCACGGCAACTCGGGCGGCCCCGCCGTCGGCGACGACTCGAAGCTCACCGGCGTGATGACCTTCGTCTCGCTCTCGCCCTCGGGCGGCGCGATCGTCCAGGGCTTCAACTTCCTGATTCCGGCCAAGGACGTGGCGAAGTTCCTCGAGGGCACCGGCGTCAAGCCGGGCGAGAGCGCGTTCAACCCGGTGTGGCTGGCCGGCGTCGAGGCGCTGCTCGGCGAGCGCTACCGGGCCGCGGCGGCGAAGATCGGCGAGGCCAACAAGCTCCTGCCCGGTCTCTCCGACGTCAAGCGCGCCCTGGCCGAGGCCGAGGACAAGGTGAAGAACCCGCCGCCGCGGCCGTTCCCGTGGGCGTGGGCGACGCTCGGCGTCACGCTCGTGAGCCTCGGCGCCTACGGCGGCATGTGGGGCCGCCGGTGGTGGAAGAACCGCTTCCGCATCCAGCCGACGCAGGTCATCGGCTTCATCGAGCGCGGGCTCAACCCGGTGCTGCTCGACGTGCGCACCAAGAGCGACTTCGAGACGAGCCCGCTGAAGCTCCCCGGCTCGCTCCGGCTCGACCCCGACGAGGCCGAGCGGGCGCCCATCAACATCGAGCAGACCCAGCTGATCGTCGCCTACTGCACGAGCCCCGAGGAAGCCACCAGCGAGCGGGTGACCCAGGCGCTCCGGGCCCGCGGCTTCAAGAGCGTGCGCATCCTGAAGGGCGGGCTCGGCGGCTGGACCAACGCGCGCCTGCCCGTCGAGGCCAAGTCCGCGCTCCCCTCGATCGGGCTCGAGATCTACAAGACCCTCACGCTCGGCGACGTCGAGCGCCGGCGCTTCAGCGCGGGCGACGTCATCTTCAAGGAGGGCGACGATCCGCGCGGCGAGGCGTACCTGATCCACGCCGGCACCCTCGAGATCCAGCGCACGTTCGACGGCGCGCCCAAGGTGCTCTCGCGCCTCGGCGAGGGCGAGCTGCTGGGCGAGATGGCCCTGTTCCGCAAGGGCTCGCGCTCGGCCTCCGCCGTCGCCGCCAGCGACGGCGAGCTGATCGTGATCCGCGACGAGCGCCTGGAGTGGCTCATCCGGAACCGCCCGCAGCTCACGATCGAGATGCTCAAGCGCCTGTCGAACCTGGTCGTCACGACCGACAAGGAGCGCGCCGAGGCCGGCATCGTCAGATGACGCCGCGCGCCGCGAGGCGGGCCAGCTCCGCGCGCCCGATCCCCAGCCGCTCCCCGTAGATCTCCTCGTTGTGCTCGCCCGGCCGCTCCGGGCCCGCGTGGTCCACGCGCCCGGGCGTGAGGGTGAGCCGCGGGACGACGCCCGGCATCGCCAGCGCGCCGAGGAGCGGCGCCGCGAGCGTGAGGATGTTCTCCCGGGCGCGGATCTGCGGGTCCTCGAAGAGGTCGCGCACACTGGCCACCAGCGAGCACGGGACCTCGGCGCGCTCGAGCGCGGCGAGGGCGTCGGCCGCGTCGTGGCGCCCGACCCACCCGGCGACCAGGTCGTCCACGCGCCCGCGGTGGGCCAGCCGCGCCGCCGTCGTCGCGAGCCGCGGGTCGCCGCGGAGGTCGTCGCGCCCGAGAGCCGCCAGCAGGCGCTCGAACATCCGGTCGTTGGTGCAGGCGATCGCGAGGAAGCGCCCGTCGCGGCTCCGGTAGTGGTCGTGGGGCGCCGCGCTCTCGGTCCCGGAGCCGATCCGCTCCCGCACGCGGCCGGTGCCGGCGTACACGGCGATCGCGTCGTCGAGCACGCGCAGCACGGGCTCGTAGAGCCCGAGGTCCACCACCTGCCCCGCGCCGGTGCGCTCGGCGTGGCGGAGCGCCACCAGCGCGCCGACGGCGCCGAACACGCCCGCCAGGTAGTCGGGCACCGTCGGCGTGCCGGGCGTCACCGGCGGGCGGTCCGGGTAGCCCGAGAGGTACGCGAGGCCGCCGAACGCGGCGGCGATCCGCCCGAAGCCGGGGCGCTCGTGGAGCGGCCCGGTCTGGCCGAACGCGGAGATCCGCACCATCACGACCGACGGGCGCACGGCCGCGAGGTCGGCCGGGCCGAGGCCCCAGCGCTCGAGCGTCCCGGGGCGGAAGTTCTCGGTGACCACGTGGGCGCCGGCGACGAGGCGCTTGATCAGCGCCTGGCCCTCGGGGTCGCGCAGGTTGCAGGTGACGGACTTCTTGTTGCGCGCCTCGACGAGCCACCACCAGGAGCTGCCCCCCTCGCGCGCCGGCGCGCCGAGGCGCCGGAGGTCGTCGCCGACGCGCGGCTGCTCGACCTTGACGACCTCGGCCCCGAACTCGCCGAGGAGCGTCGCGCAGAACGGCGCCGCCAGGAACGTCGCGAGGTCGAGCACGGTGACGCCGGCGAGCGCGCCGCGGGGATCGGTCACGGCGCCCATCTTACCCCGCCCGTGCTACGATGCGGCCGACCGAGGGCGACCCGATGAAGGCGATGATCGCGCGGACGTGGGGCGAGCCGGCGACGCTGGAATACGCGGAGACGGTCCCGCCCGTCCCCGAGGCCGGCGAGGTCCTGATCGAGGTCCGCGCGATCGGCTGCAACTTCCTCGACATCCTGATCGTCCAGGGCAAGTACCAGACGCGCCCGCCGCTGCCGTTCACCCCGGGGGCCGAGGCCGCGGGCATCGTGCGCGCGGTCGGCGCGGACGTGACCCAGGTCGGCGTCGGCGAGCGCGTGTTCGCCCTGCCGGGCTGGGGCGCCTACGCCGAGCAGGTCGCGGTGGACCAGCGGCACGTCTACGCGCTCCCGGAATCCATGAGCGACGAGCAGGGCGCGGCCTTCGGCCTCGCCTACCAGGCCGCGTGGTGCGGCCTCGTGCACCGCGCGGCGCTCCGGCGCGGCGAGACGCTGCTCGTCCACGCCGCGGCGGGCGGCGCCGGCCTCGCCGCCGTGCAGCTCGGCCGCGCCCTGGGCGCGCGGGTCCTGGCCACCGCCGGCTCGCCGCAGAAGCTCGAGATCGCCCGCGCCGCCGGCGCCGACGTCGCGCTGAACTACCGGACCGAGGACTGGGTGGAGCGCGTGAAGCAGGAGACCGGGGGCCGCGGCGCCGACGTGATCTACGACCCCGTGGGTGGCGACGTCTTCGACGGCTCGACGAAGTGCATCGCCTTCGAGGGGCGCCTGCTCCCCGTCGGCTTCACCGGCGGGCGCATCGCCGAGGTCGCGACCAACCGCGTGCTGCTCAAGAACTTCAGCGTCGTCGGCGTCCACTGGGGGCTCTACAGCGAGCGCGACCCGGGGCTGGTGCGGCGCTGGATGGTGAACCTCCTCAAGCTCGCCGACGCCGGCAAGCTCGCCCCCGTCGTCTGGAAGACGTTCCCCCTCCGCGACGCGGCGGCGGCGCTCGCCGCCATCGGCGCGCGCGAGAGCTACGGCAAGGTCCTCCTCGTCCCGTGATCCGCGTGGCCGTGAAGCGGCTCGACCCGTCGGTGCCGCTGCCGGCCTACGCGCGGCCGGGCGACGCCGGGCTGGACCTCTGCGCCGCCCACGACGTGACGCTCGCGCCCGGCGCCCGCGCGCTCGTGGGCACGGGCCTGGCCGTGGCGATCCCCGAGGGCTACGCGGGCCTCGTGCTGCCGCGCTCGGGGCTCGCGCTGCGGCACGGCGTGTCGCTCCTGAACGCGCCCGGCCTGATCGACGCCGGCTACCGCGGCGAGCTGAAGGTGCTGCTGGTCAACCACGACCCGGCGGCCGCCGTCACGCTCGCCCGCGGCGAGCGCGTCGCCCAGCTCGTCATCCAGCGCGTCGAGCCGGCGGCGCTCGCCGAGGTCGCCGAGCTGCCGCCGAGCGAGCGCGGCGCCGGCGGCTTCGGCTCCACCGGCGCCTGAATCCATGGGGGGCTCCGGGCGCCCCCCAAGCCCCCCAACGCTCGGGACGCCCCGGCGCAGCCGTGGCGCCCCTCGACGACGCGATGCGTTCGCGGGCCCTGAGCCCGGCCGCTACTTCCCCGTCTCGAGCGCCTTGCCGTGCTTGATGAGCACGTCGCCCATCGCCTTCATCATCTCGCCGCGCATCTGGAGCATGCGCCCCTGGGTCTTGGCGTCGGCCTGGCCGCCCGTCATCCCCATGCCGCCGCCCATCGTCCCGCCCATCATCGGGCACATGCCGCCGCACATGCCCATGCCGCCCATCATGCCGCCTTGCATCGTGCCGCCCGCCTGACCGCCCATCATGCCGGGCATCGGCATCTGCTGCCCCGCGGCCGGCGGCTGGGCGCCCGACTGCTGGGCGAGCGCGGTGCCCGAGGTCACGAGGAGCGCGAGGGCGCACAGCAGCCCGAGCGCGCGCCTCACGAGAGCCTCCCGAGCCGGTCCGAGCGCACCAGGTCCACGAGCACGTTCCACTCGTCCTTCCTCAGCACGACCTGGTTGCCGGCCTCGCCGATCCTCACCCGGTCGGCGAGCACCTCCACCTCCGGGCACGCGTCGCAGGCCGGACACAGCGAATGCTTGACCTGATCCATCACGTCCTCCTTCTCCGCGCGGCGGGCTCTCGCCCGCTTCCCGCGCCTTCGATGTGGGGACACACGACCGCGCGGCGGCGGCCGCGCGTCGCCGCCGACCGCAGCAACGCCGTCAGCAGCCGTCGCGCCGCCGTCAGCTCCTCGACCTTGCGCTCGACGAGCGCATGCACGTGGCGTCAGGGCATCGCGCCGTCGCGCCGGATGGCGACGACGTCGCGGATCTCGCCGAGCGTGAAGCCGAGCCGGCGCGCCCGCGCGACAAATCCAAGGAGCGCGAGCGTGTCCGTCGGGTAGACGCGGTAGCCGGCCGGCGTCCGCGCCGCCCGCGGCAGGATTCCCGCGGCCTCGTAGAGCCGGAGCGCCTTGCGGCTCAGGCCGCTCCGCGCGGCTACCGCGCCGATGAGGAGCCCCCCGGTGCTCATGGCCTGGAGCGTACACCTTGCCCCCCGGGGTAAGGTCAACCCCGCCGGGCGCGCGCGTCCCAGGTGGGGCGTGACTGTCCCGCCACCCCTCGCTCCCGCTCCCGGCGCCCGGGTCGTGTGGGCCAGAAACCTGGGCCGTCCGGCCCAGGGCCCATCCGGCCCGTGACCCGGCGCGGCATGGCATCGCGATTGAACGCTCCGGACAGCGTGGACCTCACGGACGAAGGGGAAGTGATGATCGCGATGGTGGATTCGTTCATGACGATCACCATCGTGCTCGTCGTCGGGCTCGGGCTGGCGGCGCTGGCGTGGGCCCTGTGCGGGGGCGCCCGGCGGGTCACCCGTCGAGGTGGAGAGCTGCAGCGCCTTCTCGCCGCCGACCCGGGTGACCTGCGAGCGGGCATGCCTGCGCCTGCCGAAGCTCCCGCCGACCCAGGTCTACCGCGCGGCCTGAGAGACGGATCCCTCACTCCACGATCAGCTTCCCGCGGAACATCCCCATCTGGCAGGCGAACTCGTACTCCCCGGGGTCCTTCGGGAGGAACTCCACGGAGACCGCCTGGCCCTCCGGAAGCCGGGCGCTCTTGTTGAACCCCGGCAACAGCACCATCTCCGAACACGAGGCCGACTCCTGGCGGAGGAACGTCAACCGCACGGGCTTGCCGTGCCGGACGACAACCACGTCCGGCGTGTAGCCGCCCTTCACGAGAATCAGCTGCTCCTGGTAGCCGCTCGAAGCCGCCGTCGCGCGCACGCGCGAGCCGCACGTACATCAGCGCCAGCACGGGGAGCATCGTCGTCGCCAGCCGTCTCTGCTGGTGCGCCTCGTGGAGCACGTGCCACGCCCGGGCCAGCAGGACGAACCCTCCCCCGATCAAGAGACCGCTCAGCAGGTGCATCCGGGGGAGTTGATCGCCACCAGCGTCCACAGGCCAGACGCGGGTGGAGTCATCGGTGAGACTCGTCTTCGCGGCGACCGTGACGGCCGTGACCGCGGTGCATGAAGAAGTGGACGTCAGGGCCGGCCGGTACCGGTGATTCGCCGCGATACGAAGTTGAAGATCGCCGTGAAGAGCGCGCCGACGTACACGCCGATCACGATGCTCTCCACCAGGCCCAGCACGAAGCTCCGCGGGCTGATCCACCGGAAACCCGGCAGCCCGAACTCGAGGAGCTGCGTCGGATGCCACTCGCGCGGCACGACGAGCCCCCAGGCCACGCACAGCACGAAGGAAACGGCGCCGAAGATCCCGAGCGACCAGGTCATGACCTTCCAGTTCAGGGGCGTCATGGCAACCTCCCTTCGGGTTCGGTCGACGCGGCTCCGGTAGCGCGCCGCACGGCGCCGAGCGCCAGCGCGACCGCGACGGCCCCGACGACTGCCGTGACCCTCCTCATGACCAGTCCTCCCGTGTTCCGCCCGGTTACCCGGGTCACCGGACCCGGCCCGTCGCCCTGACCCACATGGCCAGCGCGCTGTGATAGTCCGCCAGGGCGTTCACCGCGTTGAAGCGGGCGCGCGTGACGGCAACCTGGGCGTCGAGGATCTCGAGCTGGATCCCCCGGCCGCTCTCGAACCGTTCCTTCACCACCCGGAACTCCTCCTCGGCCTGCTCCAGGCCCTTCCGGCTCGCGTCCACGCCCTTCTCGGCCGCGGCCAGCATCAGCGCCGCCTGGTTGACCTCCTTCGCGATCTGCTGCCGGGCGAGGCCCTCGGCCTGGACCGCGCGCTCGAGCCGGGCCTTGGCCGTGTTCAGCGCGTTCTCGCGCATCAGACCGTCGAAGAGCGGCAGCGTCACGACCACGCCGACCGAGTAGCCCTCGGCGCCGTCGGCCCGCGAGCGCATCGCGTCGGCCTGCGACTCCCAGGCGCGGCTCTTCATCACGCCCCAGTCGTACATGTAGCTCACCGACACCTGGGGGAAGTAGTTGCCGTAGGCGGCGCGCACCTCGGCCTCGGCCGCCTCGCGCTGCTTGGCGGCCGCCCGGATCTCGGGCTGGCGCGCGCCGGCCTCGCGGAGGCCCTCTTCCACGGACACCGCGGCCGGCACCAGCTCGAGCCGGTCGGCGAGCGTGATGGACGACGCGAGGTCCACGCCGAGCGTGGTCTTGAGCGCGACGAGCGCCAGCTCGGCGCGGCTCTGCGCCATCGCCTGCATCTGGACGACGTTCGCACGCTCCGCTTCGTCGCGCAGGACGTAGTAGCGGGGCACGCGCCCCGCGTCGAACTGGGCCCGCGTCACCCGCAGCCGCTCGTCCACGTCGCGTAGCAGATCGCCCGTGACGCGCAGGTTCTCGGCCTCGCGGCGCGCGCTCACGTAGTCGAGGCGGGCCTGCATCGCCACGTCCACTTCGGCGCCGCGGAGCATCTCGCGCCCCGCCTCCGCCCGCCGCGCGGCCGCCCGGTAGGTGTAGTAATCACGCCCGCCGGAGAAGAGGGGGTACATCGCCGTCACGTTGGCGTCGCGCGTCTGGTCGGCGTTGAACACCTGGTAGTTCCGGGCCATCGTGGTGCCCGCCGAGGTGTAGACGTTGGGCGCCATCCGCTGGTCGGCGAAGTAGCCGTTGGCCGAGAGCTGGGGCCAGAAGGGCGCCTGCGCCTCCCGCCGCATCGACTCCATCGCGCGCGCCTCGGCGGCCGACGCCTTGACGCGCAGGTTCTTCTGGAGAGCCAACTCCACCGCCTGCTCGAGAGTCAGCGGCCCGTCGATTCTCGGGAGCGGCTGGGCTCCCGCGCCTGCGGCCGCGAGCAGCAGCGTGACGGTCGCCAGCGCGGTCAACGCTCTCTCAATGACCCGCATGCCCATCCTCCCCTGGCTAATGTCGCATCCCCGGCATCCCGGGCGTGTTCTTGTCCTTCGGCGCCTCCGGAGAGGCCGGCTTCTCCAGCATCCCGGGCGTCGTCTTCTGCGTCGGTGCGTCGGCGGCTGCCGGCTTCGCCCCGCCCACATCCGCGACGCGCGCGCCGGCGTAGAGCCCCTCGTGCCCGCGGGCGATCACGCGCTCGTCGCCGGCGAGGCCGCGGACGATCTCGACGCGCTCGGGGCCCTCGAGCCCCGCCGTCACCTCGCGCGGCTCGGCGCGCCCGTCCTTCACGACCCACACGGTCGCCGTGCCGCCGAGCCGGGCGACCGCGCCGCGCGGCACGCTCAGCGCGTCCGCGCGCTCCCCCGTCACGAACTGCATCGTCACGTACTGGCCGGGCAGCAGGCGCCGCCCGGCGTTGTCCACGACGGCCTCCACCACCGCCGTGCGCCCCCCCTGCTCCACGAAGGGGAACACGCTCGTGACGCGCGCGGCCGTCACGAGCCCCGCGGTGGTCGTCACCGTCACCGGCGAGCCCGTCCGGATGGACGCGAGGTCCCGCTCCCCGACGTTGGCCTGGAGGCGGACCCGGTCGATCTGGGCGATCTTCAAGATCGCCGTGCCGGGCTGCACGAGCACGCCGGGCGCGACCAGGCGCTTGACCACGTAGCCCGTGCCCGGCGCGACGATGGTGACGTAGTCGCGCACCACCGTGGCCGTGCGCAGCGTGGCCCGTCCCTGCGCCACCATGGCCTCGCCCGCCTCGAGCTTCTTCCGGGCCGACGCCTCCATCGCCTGCGCCTGCGCGAGCTTCGCCCGGGCGGCCTCGCGCTTGGCCTCGAGCGCGGCCGCCATGGCGCGGTCGTTCTCGTACTCCTGCCGTGCGATGGCGCCCGAGGCGACGAGACGCTCCGAGCGCGCCGCCACCCCGCGCGCGTAGCCGACCTCGGCCTCCACCATCGCCAGCTCCTTGTCCATCTGGACGATCCCGTGCTGCGCGGCGACGAGGTCGGCTTCCATCTGGGCGCGATTGGCCTGGGAAGTCGCCGCCATCGCCTCCGCTTCGCGGACGCGAGAAGACAGCTCGACGTCGTCCAGGCGCGCGACCACCTGGCCGGCGCGAACCGCGTCGCCCGGGTAGACCGGCATCTCGACGATCCGCCCGGTCACGCGCGGATAGATGTCCTCCTCGTTGAACGGCGCGACGCTCCCGGTGTAGACGACGGTGCCGGTGACGGTCCCCCGCTCGACCTTCCCGAGCGTCACCGGAAACGGCGTGGCGCCCGAGGTCGCCCGCATGTTCATATCCATCGCCGGCTTCGCGCCGGGACCGAAGTTCGCCTGGTACGCCCACGCGCCGGCCGCCACGAGCGCGGCGAGCACCAGGAGCTTCAAGACGAAGGAGCCGCTGCGCTTGAGGCTCAAGCGGCTCCGCCAGCCGTCGCCGCTGAGCGCCGCGGTCCGGACCTCGACGACCTCATCTCGCTCGGTTCGTCCGAACCTCATCGGCCACCTCCCACAGGGACCCCCGAGGCCTCCTGCACCAATTTCGCGCGCTGCCAGTCCGCCAGGAGACCGGCCGCCGCTTCGCCGTGGAGCCGGCGCTGCTCCCGGACCCACGCGCCGAGCTCGCCGGCGTCCGCCGACCGGCGCTGGATCTCCTGGAGGCTCGCTCCCCGACCTGCTTGCGCCTCGGTCATGAACCGCGAGAACTCCGCCGTCGCGGCCTGGAGCTCGGCCTCCAGGCGGGCGGATTCGCTCGACCACTCGCGCGCCAGAACTTCGAGGCGCCTCGTTTGCTCCTCGCTGAGGGACAGCGCGGCGCGGCGGTCCAGGAGCTCGCGCGCGGTCGGGAGCGGTCGCGGCGGCGGAACGCGCGGCGCCACCGCGACACCGGCGGGGCGCGGCGGGGCGGGGCGGTCGGCCCGGCCCTGGGTCAGGGCGTAGCCGAACCCGACGGCGAGCAGGACCAGCGAGGTAGCGAGATACGGGAGCCGCGCGCTCACGCCGGGGACTCATCGCGCCGCCTCGACACCCGCCGCGCCAGCGTGCGCACGAGCTTCGCCAGGTCGTCGGCGTACGTGTGGAGCACCGGGACCACGAAGAGCGCCAGCAGGGTGCCCATCGTGAGCCCCCCGATGACCACCGTCGCGAGCGGCGCGTAGGCGTCGATGCCCGTGCGCGGGAAGAACGCCACCGGGATCAGCACGACGATGCTGATCAGCGAGGTCATGAGGATCGGCCGGAGCCGGATCGGCGCCGCGGTCAGGATGGCCTCGTCGCGCTCCATCCCCTCGCGCCGGAGGCGCAGGACGAGGTCGATCATGAGGACGGCGACGGTCATCATCATGCCGGTCAGGATGACGACGGCCAGGATCGACACGGTCGAGAACGTCTGGTGCGCGAGGAGGAGGCCGCCGAGGATGCCGGTGAGCATGAGCGAGAGCGAGAAGATCATGTTGAACGGCTCGACGAGGCTGCGGAACTGGGCGACCAGGAGCAGGAACATGAAGATGACGGCGAGGTAGAGGCCGCGCAGGAGCCGCTGGAACGACTCCTCCATCTGCGTCATGTCCCCGCGCAGCTCGACGCCGTAGCCCGGCGGGAAGTCGATCTTCTCGTGGGCGGCCATCAGCAGGTCCATGGACAGCTCCATGCTGGGCGGGCCGCCCTTGCGGTAGTAGCCGAGCACCGAGGCCACCCGGCGGATGTTGTCGTGCTCGATGAGGGTGGGGCCCCGGCGCTCCTCGACCCGCGCCACCGAGTGGAGCGGGACGACCTCGCCCTTCTTGCCGACGATCTTCACCTGCTCGAGGTCTCCGCGGTCGCGCCGCTGGTCGCCGCGGTACCGGAGCAGGATGGTGAACTGGCGCTTGTTGTCGAGGCGGTAGAACTCGCTAGTGAGACCGCCCTTGAGCGCGTAGTAGGCCTGGTCGGCCACGTCGCCGACGGTGAGACCGATCTCCTGGGCGCGGGCGCGGTCGACGACCACGTGGAGCTGGGGCAGCGTGTGGGCCCAGGAGGTCGTCACCTGGTAGAAGCCCGGGATCTCCTCGGCGAGCTGTCGGGCCTGCTCGCCCATCTCGGCGAGCTTCTCGAGGTCGGGACCGAAGAAGATCACCTGGATCGGCGCGGCGCTCGAGGCCATGACGTCCGCCCCCATCTCCTTGATCGCGAGCCGCCGGATCCCGGGGATCGTCCGCATGGCCTCGTCGCGAACGCCGTCGATCACCTGCCAGATGTCGCGCCGGCGCTTGGATGAATCCACGAGTGTGATCATCATGACCGCCGAGTTCACCGAGCCCATGCTGTAGCCCGTGAAGTAGGTGCCGCCGGGCTCGAAACCCACCTCCGACGAGACCTTGACGATCTCGGGCTGCTCGAGGAGCAGCCGCTCGACGCCGGCGGCGATCTCGGCGGTGCGGGCGAAGGACGTCCCCGGCGTCGCCTCGAGCTGGGCGAACGCCTGCGAGACGTCGGCCAGGGGCATCATCTCGCTGCCGATCCTCGGGTAGAGGGCGACGCCCGCCAGGATGACGGCCAGGGCGCCCGCGAAGACGGGGAAGCGATTCCGGATGGACCACGCGAGGCTCGTCCGGTAACGCGCCTCGAGGCCTTCGAGCAAGCGCTGGGCAGGATCGAGCAGCCACCGCTGGAACGCGCTCGGGCGCCGCTTCGCCGCCTCGCCGTGCGGCGCGAAGAGATTCGCCGCCAGCACCGCCGTCAGGGTGAACGACACGAGGGCCGAGGCGAGGAGCGCGAGGATGATGGCCCAGACGATCCCCTCGAACATGAACTGCACGATGCCGCCGGAGAACGCGAGCGGCAGGAGCGCGACGCAGAGCATGAACGTGATGGCCAGCACCGCGAGGCGCACCTCGCTGATCCCGTCGATCGCCGCGTCCTTCGGCGACTTCCCCATGCGGAGGTGGCGCTCGATGGAGTGGAGGTCGATGATCGAGTCGTCCACGAGCCGCCCGATGGAGAGGAGCAGGCCGATGAGGGTCGAGCTGTTGAGCGTCATCCCGAAGGGCACCATGGCGAGCAGCGCCATGCCGAGCGAGATCGGGATGGTGATGACCGAGATCAGCGTGCCCCGGACGTTTCCGAGGAAGAAGAGCACGACGACGCCGGTGAGGAGCACCGCGATGAGCAGCTCCTCGAGCATGTTGTCCATGAGGAAGCCGACGAAGGTGGAGTTGTCGTAGGCGGTCTCGAACTTCAGGCGCGGGAAGTCCTGCTGGATCTCGGCGAGCTTCGCCTTGACGCCCTCGATGACGCGCACCGAGCTGGCGTCGGGCTGCTGCACGATCGAGACCTCGATCGCCTCCTTGCCGTTGAGGCGGTAGAGGCTCCGCTGCTCGCGGGGCGCGTCCAGCACGTCGGCCACGTCCCGGAGGTAGACGGTCCGCCCGTCCATGCTGGCAATCGGATAGGCGGCGACCTCTCCGGGCGCCCGCGCGCGGAAGTCGCTCCGCACCAGGACTTCCCGGTCCTGGTACGTGAGGGTGCCCGCCGGGCGGGAGACGTTCTGCATGTCGAGCATGTTCTTCAGGTCGAGGAGGGTCATCTTGTAGGCGGCGAGCCGCTCGCGGTCCACCACCACCTGCATCTGGAGCTTCTGGCCCCCGAACGGCACGACCGAGTACACGTCTTTCACGACCTTCAGGCGGTTGACGACCTCGTTCTCGACGAGCGTGCGGAGCTGCACGCGGTCGTAGCCCTCGCCGGTGACGGCCAGCGACAGGACCGGGATGTTCAGCGGATCGATCGCCAGCACCCAGGAGGGCTTCAGGTTGGCGCCGGTCATGGGCAGGTCGGCCTGCACGACGTTCATCAGCGCCTGCACGTCGAAGAGGGCCTTCTTCATGTCGGTGCCGTACCAGAACTCGATCGAGACGATCGAGAAGCCTTCCTGGGAGGTGGAGCGCACGAAGTGGACGTTCTTCAAGTCCACCATCCGCTCCTCGATCGGCTTGGAGAAGTAGATCTCCATCTCCTCGGCCGAGAGCCCCGGCATCATGGAGACCACGCCCACGATCGGGCTCTCGACGTACGGCATCATCCGCCGCGGCATCTGGAAGACGATGACGAGGACGGCGAGCAGCGCGACGCCGAGGTAGAACGCGGTGACGATGTACGGGTGCTCGATGGACCAGCGGCTGATGTTCCCGCGGCGCTCAGGGCTCAATGCACACCCCCATGACGGTCGCGACGCACGCCGGCGCTTCCCACTTGTGCAGCGCGTCCTCGACGACCTCCACCACGCCGGCGAGCGCCTGCGTCTGCTTGCCGTAGAGGTGAACGACGTAGGCGTGCGTTCCCGGACGGTGGAAGACGGCCCAGATGGGTCCGCCGGCCGGAATCTGGACGAGGTGATGCTCGCCGCCGTTTCGGGCGAACTCGACGTGCGCCGCTCGTCCCGAATGGTTCACGAACGTCACGCGGGGGCCGCTCATCGTTCGGAGCACGGGAGGCACGAGGCGTGTCGCCTCGATCACGATGGTCCCGTCCGCGCCGGCGCCGGCCGGCGCCAGAACGGCCAGCGCCGCAACAACGAGTGCCGTCAGCCAGCCCATCATCGATACCCCTCCAGGACGGCCCGCAGCAGGAGCGTCCGCCCCTCCCGCCAGACCGTGATGTCGACGGCATCGCCGATCTGGTAGCGGGCCAGGGCTTCGTGAAGCTGGTGGAGATTCTTCACCGCCCGCCCGGCCAGGGCCGTGACGACATCGCCGAGCCTGAGCCCCGCGAAGTCGGCCGCGCCGCTTTCGTCCACGCGCACCACGAGCGCGCCGCGCTCCAGCGGCAGTTCGTTGGCGAAGGCGACCTGCGGCGTGACGCTGACGGCGACGATGCCGAGCGAGGGGCGGACGATCCGCCCGGTCGCGATCAGCTCCTTCACGACGGGTTTCGCCCCGTCGCTGGCGATCGCGAAGCCGATGCCGTGCGCCGAGGGAATCACCGCGGTGTTGATGCCGACCACCTGGCCCCGCAGGTTGAGCAGCGGTCCCCCGGAGTTCCCGGGGTTGATCGCGGCGTCGGTCTGGATCAGGTTGTGGAGCATCGGGAGTCCCGGCTGCTCCATCGAGCGCCCGAGAGCGCTGACGATTCCGGAGGTCACGGTGGGCCCCCCCTCGATCCAGAGCGGGCTCCCGACGGCGACGACGGTCTCGCCGATCGCCAGGCGCGAGGAGTCGCCGAGCTGGATGGCCGGAAGATTGCGCCCCTCGATCTTCACCACCGCCAGGTCGGTGAAGGGGTCGGTGCCGACGAGCGTCGCGCGGAACGTCCGCTCGTCGGACAGCGTGACCTTGATCTGCTCCGCGCCGTCCACCACGTGACTGTTGGTGACGATGTAGCCGCGGTGGTCGAAGATGACACCGGAGCCGAGGCCGCGCGTCGGCTTCTCCTGGTTGAACTGATCGCGCTCGATCTGGCGGGTGGTGATGCTGACGACGGCGGGAAGGACGCGCGCGACCATCGCGGGCACCCCGGCGCGCCCGTCCAGGTGCGAGCGGGCCGCGGCGGGCTGCGCCCACGCGAGCGCCCCGCAGAGCACGACGGCCACAACCAGACGAGCAGCCATGTCCTCTTCGCCACTCCTTTCCTCAGACCCCAGCGAGGAGCCTGCGAGCGACGGCCCGCACGACGCGAGTCGGCTCGAGTCCGAATCGGAAAACTCCGAGCGAACGGTGCGGCTAGGAGAGCGTGGCGAGCTTCGGGGGCCGATCGAGGATGCGAACCGGCGCGACCGACAAGCGGGACGAGAGCCTGAACTGAGTCCGGCCGCTCAGCAGCGGGCCGCAGAGCAGGAGGATCGTCAGCGACACGGCAAACATGAGGACGCAGAGATCAGGAGACATGTCTTCGGCCATCGCATGGCCCACGCCGAAGACGCACAGGCCCCCCGAGAGCACGATCAGCACGATCGCCAAAATCGCGCCGTCCCGCTTCCAGCTTCGGTTCAGCCACGGGCTGCTCATGCTCATTCTGATCTCAGCTTAACAGCAACGCGGATGCCAGGCGCACGTGGAGCGTGCCGAGCATCGCAAGACGTTGAATTCATTGAAGCGAATCGGGGACCGAGGTGGCAGGGCGCGCCCGCGGGATGGGGCGCTGCCGCCGCACGTGAGGATGGTCCTCCGCACGACGCCTGTCATTATTCCAGGTCCCGCTTCTTCAGCTCGAACTCCTCCCGTCCGATCTCGCCGCGCGCATACCGCCGCTTGAGGATCTCGAGCGACGACTCCTCGCGCCCGTGGCCCGCGGCCGGCCGGCTCTGGTCCCACAGCCAGCGCACGCCGACGACCGCTGCGACGATGAGGACACCCCAGAACAGCAGCATGAGTAGCCCGCCTCCCGCCAGACCCGGTCCACCGCCCCATCCCATCATGTTGGCGCCGCCGCCCATCATCGCGCACCCTCCTCAACATTTCCTTCAGGCCGCGTCAGCGGGTCGCCGACCCGCCGAACGGCATCGGGTCGTGACGTCTGGTCGTTCAGAATCAGCAAGAGACGTGCCAGCGTGGTGCCGGCGCCGTGATCGCTGGCGGTCCGCGCACTTGAGAGCGAGAAAGGCGGCACGGTCGATCCCCGAGGGTGACAGAATCGTCGAAGCTGGCGGCCTGCGGAATCGAAGCCCCGACAATCTGTCAGCAAGCATCGTCGCGAGGATCGCCCACCGCTGCGTCGGCCGCTCCGCCTCACGCTTCCACAATGATCTTTCCGCGGAACATCCCCATCTGGCAGGCGAACTCGTACTCGCCGGGCTGGGTCGGCAGGAACTCGACCGCGACGGTCTGCCCCTCGGGCAGCGTCGCCGACTTGTTGAACGCCGGCAGCAGGACCATCTCGCTGCACGACGCCGACTCCTGGCGTACGAAGTTCAGGCGGACCGGCTTGCCCCGCTCGACCACGATCACGTCGGGGGTATAGCCGCCCTTCACCAGGACGAGCTGTTCCTGATAGCCGCCGCTCGTCGCGGCTGCCCGCACGCCCTTCGCCTTCACGAGCCAGAAGAACCAGACGATGAAGGCGATGAGCCCGAGCCCGATCGCATCGACGAGGATCCGGTCCCAGGTCACGCCGCCCTCCAGCGCTTGAGGCGGTTGGCGTTGCTGATGACCGTCACCGAGCTGAAAGACATCGCGAGCGCCGCCAGGAGCGGCGACAGGAGCACGCCGAAAAACGGGTAGAGGACGCCGAGCGCCACCGGCAGCCCGAGCACGTTGTAGACGAAGGCGCCGGCCAGGTTCTGGTAGACGTTGCGCATCGTAAGCCGACGTCGGCCTGGGCGAGCGCCGGCGCGTCGTTGATGCCGTCGCCGACCATCGCCACCGTCTTCTGCTCGAGCTGGAGCCTCTGGACGTTGAAGGCCTTGTCCTGCGGGAGAACCTCGGCCAGGACGCGCTCGATGCCGACCTGCCGCGCGATCGCCTGCGCCGTGCGCGGGTTGTCGCCGGTGATCATCACGACCTCGAGCCCCATCGCCGTGAGCTTCTGGATCGCGTCCTTCGAGTCGGCCTTGAGGGTGTCGG
>JACPCH010000198.1 GCA_016179875.1 Candidatus Rokuibacteriota bacterium
CGGCGTCGTGCCCGTGGTCCATCGCGAAGATCCGGCACTGGGCGACCTTGCCCGGCAGGTACTTGAGGATCTCGGTGAGCGGCTCCTCGCTGACCCGCTTGGTCGAGGAGTCGTACACGTAGATCTGCCGGTCGCCCATCTTGAGCGGGTTGAGGGGGCGCGGGTCCTGCAGCGCCATGTCGATCCGGAACGGGAAGTCGCGGAGCGCGCGCGGCAGGAACACCCGCACCCGCTCCTCCACCGCCTCGGCCGTGAGGAAGGCCTGGCCGCGCTTGGGCTCGAAGAGGTCCAGGACGACCTCGTGGGACATCCGCCACTTGAGCTTGCGGTCGAGGATGTGCCGCCACTCCGTGCCCAGCCGCTGCCGCTCCGGCTCCTCGGCGTCGTGCCACTTGCCGACGTCCTCCAGGAGCGTCCACTCGGTCAGGTGCAGGTACGGGTGGAGCTCCTTGCGCAGGTCGTACGGGAACGCGATCCGCATCGTGTCGCGGAAGATCTCCTTGAGGTGCAGGTCGATCCCGCGCGTCGTCCGGTGGTAGTAGACGTTCGTGTACATGTAGAAGCGGGCGTTCAGGAACATCGTGAACGCCTGGAGCCCGCCCCGGTCGAGCGTGAGCCCCTTCTCCGAGAAGAAGACGTAGTAGATGATGCGCTCGATGTCGATGGGGCCGACCGCGACGCCGCACATGTACGAGTCGCGCAGCACGTAGTCCATGTTGTCGGCGAACGGCAGCCACTTCGGGTGCGACTCGAGCGGCTGCGTGTAGGCCTTGCCCATTAGGTAGCAGATCCACTCCGGGTCGATCGCCTCGCCCGCGTCGAAGGCGCCGCCGGGGCTCCGGCGCAGGCTCCGGATGACGTCGGCCAGCTCCTCGCGGATGATGCGCTGGCCGACCAGCTCGTGCGTCAGGTCGTAGTCCACCAGGAAGTTGTCGTCGAAGAAGTGGCCGAACGGGCCGTGGCCCACGTCGTGGAGCAGCCCGGCGACCCGGAGCAGCTCCTCGATCAGCGCGGCCGAGGGCGTCTCCTTGCCGAAGATCGCGCGCAGCGACGGGTAGAGCTGCTGGCCCAGGCGCCCGGCCAGGTGCATGGCGCCGAGCGAGTGCTGGAAGCGGCTGTGCTCGGCGGCCGGGAACACCCAGCGGGCCGACTGGAGCTGCGGCACCCGGCGCAGGCGCTGCACCCACGGCGTGTCCATCAGGTCCTGCTCGGTCGCCTCGCCCGCGATCCCGCCCGGGCGCGTGTAGAGGATGTACTGGTGGATCGGGTCGGCGATGAGGCCGCGGCCCTGGTAGGTGTCGGCGGCGCCCTTCACGCGCTCACTCCCCGGCGCGGAACAGCCGCTGGCGGTCCATCGAGCGCACGGCGATGACGACGACGCCGCCCGCGCGCTGCACGGCCACCTCGATCGTGTCGCCGGCGCGCCGCGCCCAGAGCTGCTCGTAGAATTCGCGCTGGGTGCCGACGCTCACGCCGTTGACGCCGACGATGCGGTCGCCCTTCCGGAAGCCGGCGCCGGCCGCCGGCCCGACCGGCGAGAAGTCGCTGACGACGACGGCGCCGTGCGCCTCGACGGTGTAGAGGCCGAGCCAGGGGCGCGGCGGCCGGCTCACCACGCGGCCGGCCGCCAGCAGCTCGTCCCTCACGCCGGTGAACTTCTCGACGGGGATCGCCAGGTTCACGTGGGGCGCCTCGCCGAGGCGCAGCGAGGCGATGCCGACGACCTCGCCGCGGTCGTTGACGAGGGCGCTGCCGCCCCACGCCGGGCTCGCCGGCGCCACGAAGACGGCGCGGTCGAGCATGTACTCCCAGTAGGCGGCGAACGGCTGGATGGCCTGCACCGAGCCGGCGACGGCGACGAGGTCGTTGTCCTCGTCCACGCCGACGGTGCCGGTGCGCGCGCCCGGCGCCAGGCCCTGCGAGGACCCGAGCGCCGCCGCCGGCCACGGGCCGGCGCCCTCGAGCTTCACGACGCCGAGGCCGGTGTCGAAGTCGATCCCGACGACGCGCGCCGGCACCGCGCGGCCGTCGCGCCCGCGCGCCTCGATCGCCACCGCGTCGAGCAGCAGGTAGCTCACCGTGACGGCGTAGCCGCGCGCGTCGAACACCAGCCCGCTCCCGAACCGCCGCGTCCCCAGGCGCGCCGCCGAGGCGCCGTGCTCCGAGGCGCGCACGCGCAGCCCCACCACCGACGGCTCCACGCGCCTGACGAACGACGGGAGCATCGAGACATCGCCGGGGTGGAGCCGGGGCTCGCGCGACGCCGGGGCGGCGGCGGCCACGGACGGGGCGAGCGCCAGCACGGCCAGGGTGACGAGCGCGCGGCGGATCATCGGCGCCTCCATCGGGCCGCCCTCAGCGGCGCCCGTACTGCTTCTCATAGTACGCGCGGAACTCCCCGGACTTGAGCGGCCGCCACCACGCCTCGTGCCCGCGATACCAGGCCACGGTGGCCTCGAGCGCCGCGCCGAACGGGTGGCGCGGCTTCCAGCCGAGCTGCTGGACCTTCTTCGAGTCGAGCGAGTACCGGCGGTCGTGGCCGGGCCGGTCCTTCACCGGCCGGATCAGCGTCTCGGGCCGGCCGGTGAGGCGCAGGATCTGGCGGGTGAGGACGACGTTCTCCACCTCGTGGCCGCCGCCGACGTTGTAGACCTCGCCGTCGCCGCCCTTCCGCAGCACGAGATCGATCGCCGTGCAGTTGTCGAGCACGTAGAGCCAGTCGCGCACGTTCTTCCCGTCGCCGTACAACGGCAGGGGCTGGTCCTCGAGCGCGTTGGTGACGAAGAGCGGGATCATCTTCTCCGGGTACTGGTAGGGGCCGAAGTTGTTCGACGAGCGCGTGATGACGACCGGCACCCGGTGGGTCTGCCAGTACGCGAGCGCCAGCAGGTCGCCGCCGGCCTTCGACGCCGAGTACGGGTTCGACGGCCGCAGCGGATCACTCTCGCGCGACGAGCCGCGCTCGACGGAGCCGTAGACCTCGTCGGTCGAGACGTGGAGGAGCCGCGGGATCTTGAGCTCCCGCACCGCCTCGAGCAGCGTGAACACGCCGAAGACGTCGGTCTTGAGGAACGCGTCCGGCTCCATGAGCGAGCGATCGACGTGGCTCTCCGCCGCGAAATTTATCACGGCGTCCGCGTCCTTCGCCGCGTCGCGCACGAGCGAGGCGTCGCAGATGTCGCCGTGGACGAAGCGGTAGCGCGGATCGCCCGCGACGTCGGCCAGGTTCGCCGGGTTCCCGGCGTAGGTGAGCTTGTCGAGGTTGACGACCGAGTCGTCCGGGTGCGCCGCGAGGAGGTGGCGGATGAAGTTGGAGCCGATGAACCCGCACCCGCCGGTGACGAGCAGCTTCACCCGGTTATCCGCGCGTCGGGTCCCAGATCTCGGCGCCCGCGAAGTCCCAGGGGAGCCGCCCCTCGTCGCACGTCGCCGGCTCGGGCGAGAAGTGCAGGTCGGTGAAGTAGATGATCCGGCCGGTGGCGGCGCCGAGGTTCCTGACGCCGTGGGCGACCCCCGGCGGGATGCGCAGGAGCCTGGACGTCCCGTCGCCGAGCACGAGGCGCAGCTTCGCGCCCTCGGTCGCCCCGCCCTGGCGCACGTCCACGAGGACCACCAGCATCCGGTCCGACGGCGGCACGTACCAGACGTCGGTCTGGCGGACGTGGAGGTGGAACGCCTTGATCGCGCCGGGCGCGACCTCGCCGTAGTTCACCTGGCGCGCCGCGAAGCCCGGGAGCGCCTCGGGGCGCCCGTCGGTCAGGCGCGCCAGCTCGGTCATCGAGCCGCCGTCGTCGTGGTGGCGCCTGAGCTCGACGACCTGGACGCCGTCGATGGACGGCGCCCCTCCGTAGGCCTGGAGCTGGAAGGCGCGCTTGGCGGCGGGCGTGAGGTCCATCGGCGGAATCTTACGTGTCCTGTTCGACCAGGCGCAACAAATACCGCCCGTAGGAGTTGTCCTTCATCGGCTTGGCGATGCGGAGCACGTCCTCGGCGGTGATGTAACCCATCCGCCAGGCGATCTCCTCGATGCACGCGACCATGAGCCCCTGGCGCTCCTCCAGGGTCTGGATGAACGTGGCCGCCTGCAGCAGGGCCTCGTGGGTCCCGGTGTCGAGCCAGGCGATGCCGCGGCCGAGCTTCTCGACGTGGAGCGCGCCCCGCCCGAGGTAGGCGGTGTTCACGTCGGTGATCTCGAGCTCGCCCCGCGCCGAGGGCCGGAGGCCTTGCGCGATCTCGACCACCTGGTTGTCATAGAAGTAGAGCCCGGTCACCGCGTACGGGGAGCGGGGCCGGGCCGGCTTCTCCTCGAGCCCCACCGCCCGCCCCGCCGCGTCGAACTCGACGACGCCGTAGCGCTCGGGATCGCGCACCCAGTACGCGAACACCGTCGCGCCGGCCCGGCGCTCCGCGGCCCGCTTCAGGTAGTCCGGCAGGCCGTGGCCGTAGAACACGTTGTCGCCGAGGGCCAGCGCGACCAGGCTCGAGCCGATGAAGCGCCGGCCGATGATGAAGGCCTGCGCGAGGCCGTCGGGGCTCGGCTGGACGGCGTACTCGATGCGGAGCCCGACGTGGCCGCCGTCGCCCAGCAGGCGCTGGAACGCCGCCTGGTCCTGGGGCGTGGTGATCACGAGAATCTCGCGGATGCCGGCGAGCATCAGAGTGGACAGCGGGTAGTAGACCATCGGCTTGTTGTAGATCGGCACGAGCTGCTTGCTCACGGCGAGCGTGAGCGGCCACAGACGCGTCCCGGAGCCGCCGGCGAGCACGATGCCCTTTCTGGCAATCGACATGGATTTTTGAGAGTATAGCAGCCATGAAGACGCTGAAGGAGATGCTCGCCGAGGCCCGGCAGGTCGTGCCGGAGGAAGGCCCGGCGGACCTCGCGCGGCGCATGAAGTCCGGCGACAAGGTGGTCGTCATCGACGTGCGCGATCCGGACGAGTTCCGCGACGGCCACATCGAGGCCTCCACGAACATCAGCCGCGGCTTCCTCGAGTTCCGGATCGGCACCGCGGTGACCGATCCCCACACGCCGATCGTCCTCTATTGCCAGACCGGCCTGCGCTCGGTGCTGGCCGCGAAGGCGCTCCGGGAGCTCGGCTACTCGACGGTCATCAACCTCCAGGGCGGCTACCAGAAGTGGGTGCAGTCGGGCCTGCCGGTCGTCCGCGAGATCCCGATGACGGCCGACCAGATCCAGCGCTACAGCCGCCACTTCCTGCTGGGGCAGGTCGGCGACAAGGGGCAGCGCCGCCTCCTGCGCTCGAAGGTGCTGCTGATCGGCGCCGGCGGACTGGGTTCGCCGACGGCGCTGTACCTCGCCGCCGCCGGCGTCGGCACGCTCGGCCTCATGGACGGCGACGTGGTGGACATCACGAACCTCCAGCGCCAGGTGCTCCACACCACCGCCGACATCGGCACGCCGAAGGTCGAGTCGGGCACGCGCGCGATCAAGGCGCTCAACCCCGACGTCACCGTGATCCCGCTTCCGATGCGCATCACCGTCGACAACGTCATGGACGTCATCAAGGACTACGACCTCGTCGTCGACGGCTCGGACAACTTCGAGACCCGCTACCTCGTCAACGACGCGTGCTTCCTCGCCGGCAAGACCAACGTCCACGGCTCGATCTTCCAGTTCGAGGGCATGGCGACGGTGTTCGCGCCGAACGAGGGCCCCTGCTACCGCTGCCTGTACCCCACCCCCCCGCCACCGGGCCTCGTCCCGTCCTGAAGCGAGGCCGGGGTCCTGGGCGTGCTCCCAGGCGTGGTCGGGCTGGTGCAGGCGACGGAGACCGTCAAGCTCCTGCTCGGGATCGGTGAGCCGTTGATCGGGCGGCTGCTCACCTACGACGCGCTCGGCATGCGCTTCCGCGAGGTGAAGCTGCGCCGCGACCCGAAGTGCCCGCTGTGCGGCACGTCGCCGACGATCAAGGACCTGACGATCCACATGGACGGCGGCGGCGGCGCGTGCGCGATCGCTCCGGACGCCCGGCGCCGGCCCGCGCCGGCGATGCCCGCGCCCAAAGCCGGCGGCTGATCGCGACTCCCACCGTCCTGCTCTGGACCGACGCGCCCGGCCCGTACGTCCGCGCGGCCGACGCGAAGGGCCTCGCCGCCCGCGTCGAGCTGATCACGGTGCCCCTGGCCGAGGATCCGGGCGACGACGTCCTCGGGCGCTGCGAGGCGCTGCTCGCGTGGCGGCCCCCGCCGCGCCTCGCCGCGCGCGCGCCGCGCCTGCGCTGGATCCAGTCGCTCACGGCCGGCGTCGAGCACTGGCTGGCCTCGCCCGATCTCCCGGCCGGCGCGGTCATCACCTGCGCGCGCGGCACCCACCGCCTCCAGATGCCGGAGCACATCCTGGCCGCGCTGTTCCTCGTCACCAAGCACCTCGACGGGATCGTCCTCGACCAGCGCGAGCGCCGCTGGCGCCGGCGCGTGAACGACACGCTCGCCGGCAAGACCCTCGGGATCCTCGGGCTCGGCGCGATCGGCGCCGAGCTGGCGAAGAAGGCCGTGGCCCTCGAGATGCGCGTGATCGGCACCCGGCGCGACGGCGCGCCGGTGCCCCACGTCGAGCGGGTGTGGCGGCCGGACGGGACCAACGAGGTGCTCGACGCCGCGGATTACGTGCTGCTGCTGCTGCCCTCCACCGTGGAGACGCGCGGGCTGATGAACAAGGAGCGCCTCGCCCGCATGCGGCCCACGGCGTATCTCCTGAACTTCGGGCGGGGCGACCTGGTCGTCGACGCCGACCTGGTCGAGGCGGTGCGCACCCGCCGCATCGCCGGCGCGGTGCTCGACGTCTTCACGACCGAGCCGCTCCCGGACGACTCACCGCTCTGGGTCACCGACGGCATCGTCATCTTCCCGCACGTCGGCGGGCTCCACCCGCAGCGCGACGCGCTGGTCGCCGAGCTCTTCGCCGACAACCTCCGGCGCTTCGTCGCGGGCGAGCCGCTCCGGGAGACCGTCGACCGCGCGCGCGGGTATTCGCCAAGAATCTCGTGGAGCGCGGCACGGGCACGCTGCTGGTGGTCGAGCCGGACCTGACGGTGTACGTGAAGACGCGCGCGGTGGACGGCCCCCTCCGGGTGGAAGGCGGTGGCGAGCTCGACCTCGGCTACTTCCTGCTGGCGGTCGAGGAGGTGCTGGAGGACGCCGCCGCCGAGTGGGAGGGCGGCATGCGCATCACGGCCGCGATCCGGTACCAGCCGGCGCCCACGCTCGCCGAGCCGTGGGCGCGGGCGACCCTCGCCGCGCTGGCCGAGCCCCGCGCGCGGGCCTGACTACTTCGGCGGCGCGGGCTGGGGCGCGTTCGGCCTCGGCCCGCCCGGCTGGGGCCCGGGCCCGTCGGGCGGATGGTGCGGATCGCGCCCCGGGGGCGCCGCGCGGGGCGGCGCGGGCCGCTCCTTGTAGAGGCCGACCGTCACCTCCACCTCCGTCTCGCGGCCGTCGCGGACCAGCGCCACGCGCACCTTCGTGCCGACGGGCGTGGCCGAGACGACGCGCTGCAGGTCGCGCGGCGTGTCGAGCGGGGTGCCGTCGATGGCCACGATCACGTCGTCGGGCCGCACGCCACCCGCCGCGGCCGGCTCGCCCGGCATCACGCCGCGCACCAGCACGCCCCTGGCCTCGCGGAGCTTGAGCCGCGCCGCGTCCTCGTCGGTGACCTCGGCGATCGAGACGCCGAACCAGCCCCAGTCCACGCGGCCCTTGGCGACGAGCTGGGGCAGGAGCATCTTGACGAGGTTCGCCGGGATCGCGAAGCCGATCGAGCCGTTCCGCGCGGCCATGCTGTTGATCCCGACCACCTGGCCCGCCATGTTCACCAGCGGCCCGCCCGAGTTGCCGGGGTTGATCGCGGCGTCGGTCTGGATGAAGTCGAAGCCCGGCGCCGCCAGCGCGAGCGGCGCGCCCTTGCGGCTCACGATCCCGAACGACACGCTCTGCTCGAGCCCGAACGGGTGGCCGAGCGCCAGCACGAACTCGCCGACGCGCAGGCGGTTCGAGTCGCCGAGCGGCAGGACCGTGAGGTTCGCGGCGCCGTCGATCTTGAGGAGGGCGAGGTCCACCCGGGTGTCGCGGCCGACGACGCGGCCCGCGAAGCGGCGGCCGTCGCTGAGCCGCACCTGGATCGCGTCGGCGCCGGCCACGACGTGGGCGTTGGTGACGATGAGCCCGCTCGCGTCGATCACGAAGCCGGAGCCGGTGCTGCGCCGGGGCTCGCCGGGCTCCGGCCGCGGCGGCGCCTCGGCCGCCGGCGCCGGCGTCGCGCGGCGCGTGCGCACGTGGACCAGGCCGGACTTGAGCGTGTCGGCCAGGTCGGCCAGCAGCGTGTTGAAGCGCTGCAGCTCGGGCGCCGCGGCCGCCCCGGGGCTCTCCTTCCAGATCGCGTTCCGGGCGTCCGCGCCCGTGGGGCCGGCGCAGCCGACCAGGAGCCCGACCGCCAGCAGCAGCGCGACCAACGTTCGGGAGCGGGCCAGCGTCATCCAAGTCCCTCCTTCGCGGCGACTTCTCGCAGTATACCCCCTCATCCGAGCCGCGCGGCCCAGGCCCGCTCGAACCGGGCCCGCACCTCCGGATCGTCGGCGGCGCGCCCGAGCTCATCGAGCCACCGGCGCACGTAGGCGACGTCGAGCGTCGCGCCGTGCCGCGCGACGATACCCTCGATGTCGAGCACGTCCTGCGGCCGCCCGGCCAGCGCCTTGTGGACGATCAGGTCCTCGGCGGAGCACAGCCGCACCTGGCGGCCGTCCCCCAGATCGTATGCGACCGCGCGCGCGATGACGTCCTCCTCGTACCCGGGCAGCCCGAGGCTGATGTCGGCTTCGCCGCAGCCCGGAACGTCGACCGGAAGCACCCGGTGCTCGAGCGCGAAGGCGATCGCGTCCTCGAGCCGGGCGGGAAACGCCGCGACGATCTGGCGGAGCGCCGCCTCTTCGCTCCCGGGCCGCAGCAGGATGGTCAGATCGACGTCACGGGTGAGACGCGGCTGGCCCCAGCGCTGGACCGCGATGCCGCCGATGATCGCGTACGGGATGCCGTGCCCGGTGAGGAAGACGTGGAGCTTCCAGGCGGCCTCGAACTGACCGTTCACCGGCGGCCGGCGAGGCGGCGCCTCAACGTGACGCGATCCCGGATGGCCAGCCGATCGAGCGCCTCCACGTCGCCCAGCCGGCGTGACCGCTCCCAGACCTGCCAGAGCCCGTCGTACTCGAGCCGGGCCGCCTCGACGCTCAACGCCGGCAGCCGGCGGAGCGCCGCGTCGCGGAGCCTGGCCTCGGCCACGCGATGCCCGTCGAGAAAACGGCGGAGGTCCGTGCGCGAGACCATGGCGTATTCTAGCCCGCCCCGGGCCGACCCGCGTTAGCGGCTCACCTCGCGGACCAGATGGGGCAGCTCGGGGAGCAGGAGCTTCTCGAGGGCCAGGCGGCAGGCGTTGGGCGAGCCCGGGAGCGACGCGACGATGCGCCGGGCGTGGACGCCCATCTGGGCGCGCGAGAGCATCGCCGCCGCGCCGACCTCCTGGTACGAGAGCATCCGGAACAGCTCGCCGAACCCCGGCAGGCGCTTGTCCAGGAGCCCCTCGATCGCCTCGTAGGTCGAGTCGCGCGAGGTGACGCCGGTGCCGCCGGTCGCGATCACGGCCTGCACGGCCGGATCGGCGCACGCCTCGCGGATCACGCGGCGCACGTCGTCCGGCTCGTCGCGGACGACCGTCGAGCCGATCACCTGGTGGCCGGCGCCGATCAGGAGCTCGTCGCGGACGACCGTCGAGCCGATCACCTGGTGGCCGGCGCCGATCAGGAGCTCGCGGATCAGCGCGCCGCTCGAGTCGGTATCGCGCGTCTTGGTGTCGGAGATCGTCAGCACCCAGCAGCCGATGGACTCGGGCGCGTGGGCCTTGTGCTCCTTCGGCGTCGCCGCGGCATCACTCACGCGTGGTAGGCCCGATCGAGAATCTCGACGATGTGGAGCACGCGGACGGGCGCGCCGTGCGCGGCGAGGCCCTGCTGGATCTGGAGGATGCAGCCCGGGTTCGCGGTGACGACGGCCTCGGCCCCCGTCGCCAGCACGTGGCCGACCTTCCGCCGCAGCAGGCGCCCGGCCATCTCGGGCTCGGTGAGGTTGTAGAGGCCGGCCGAGCCGCAGCACCAGTCCGACTCGGCGAGGTCCACGACCGTGAGCTCCGGGATCTGCGCCAGGAGCCGGCGCGGCTCGTCGCGGATCTTCTGGCCGTGCACGACGTGGCAGGGGTCGTGGTAGGTGACCGTCATCGGCACCGGCGCGAGCGGCCCGCGGAGCGGCGCCTGGGCGAGGAGCTCCGCGACGTCCCGCACCGACGCGGCGAAGCGCCTCGCGCGCGCGGCCCACGCCGGGTCGCCCCCGAGCAGGTGGCCGTACGCCTTCATGTGGGCGCCGCAGCCCGACGTGTTCACGACGACGGCCTCCGCGCGCGCGCCCTCGAACGCGGCGATCGTCCGGCGCGCCATCTCGAGCGCCCGCGCGTGGTCGCCCCCGTGCGCGTTCAGCGCGCCGCAGCAGCCCTGGCTCGCCGGCACCACCACCTCGTAGCCGTTCTTCGCCAGCACCCGCGCCGTCGCGCGGTTGTGGGCGCCGAAGACGACGGACTGCACGCAGCCGGCCAGCAGCGCGACGCGCGCGCGCCGCGCGCCCTCGGCGGGGTGGAGCGGCGGCAGCGGCACGCGCCCGGCGGCGGCCGGCATGGCCGGCAGCAGCGCCTCCCACGCCGGGAGCGTGCCCGGCAGGAGCCGCACGAGCCCGCTCGCCCGCACGAGCGACTGGAGCCCGCTCGCCTGGTAGAGGCGCAGCGACGCCGCGGCCAGCGCGAGCAGCCGGGGATGGCCGAGCAGGAGCCCGAAGTTCAGCCAGCGGAAGGCGCGGCGCCCGGGGCCGCCGGGGCGCTCGCGCTCGATCGCGGCCTTGGCCGCCTCGATGAGCCGCCCGTACGGCACGCCGGCCGGGCACACGGTCTCGCACGCGCGGCAGTCGAGGCAGAGCGAGAGGTGGCGCGCCGTCCCCTCGGTCAGCGCGACCCGGCCCTCGGCGAGCGACTTGATGAGGAAGATCCGCCCGCGGGGCGAGTCCATCTCGGTGCCGAGCTCGGCGAACGTCGGGCAGGAGGCCAGACACAGGCCGCAGTGGACGCACTGGTTGACGCCCTCGACCGACAGCCCGTGGAGGCTCAGCGGTCCGGCGGGCGCCGGGGCCGGCGCGCGCTCCTCGATCGTGTGGGCCATCGCGCCTCGCTCAGATCCCGGCGACGAAGCGCCCGGGATTCAGGATGTTCTTCGGGTCGAGCTCGCGCTTGACCCGCTGCATGATACGGCCCCCCGCGCCCGGGTCGTCCCACACCGGGACGAGCGCCTTGACGGCGAGCGGCGCCCGCTCGAGCGTCGCCTGCCCGCCGCCCGCGCGCGCCAGCTCACGCCACTCGGCGAGCGCGGCGGCGACGGGCCCGGGCTCGAGCCGCCCGGCCTCGGACGCGAGCGTCGCCCGGACCACACCCACGCCCGCGTGGGCGGCCCACGCCGTCTGGAGCCCGCGCGCGCGGGCCGCGTCGGCGCCCTGCTCCATCAGCTCCGCCGCCTGCGCCGGCAGGACCGAGAACGTCATCACCGCGACGGCCCCCGGCCCGGCGGCGCCCGCCGCCAGGCGGGGCCACGTCTCCGGCGGGAGCGCGCGCGGCTCGCGGCCCCCGAGCGCCCCGGCGAGGCGGCCCAGCTCGGCGCACTGCCACTCGACCTGCTCGGCGAGCCCGTCGAACCCGACCAGCAGCGCGGCGCCGGGGGCCGTCACGCCGAGCGCCGCCGCCGCCGCGGCGTCCAGCAGCTCGACGGCGTTCGGGATCAGGTCGCTCCCCATCACCGCGCGCACGGCGGCGCCCGCATCCTTCAACCGATCGAAGCCGACGCAGACCAGGCGCTCGGCGTCGGGCACCGGGCGGAGCTTCAGCGTCGCCTCCACGATGACGCCGAGCGTGCCCCAGGCGCCGATGAAGAGCTTGGGCAGGTCGTAGCCGGCGACGTTCTTCACCACCTTGCCGCCACCCTTCACCACCACGCCCTCGGCGGTCACCACGGTGACGCCGATCAGGAGGTCGCGCGCCGTGCCGTAGAGGTGCCGCCGCGGGCCGGAGGCGTTGGCGGCCAGCACGCCGCCGACCGTCGCGCGCTCGCCGTCGGCGGGGTCGAGCGAGAGCCACTGGCCGCGCCCGCGGAGCGCGGCCTGGAGCGCCGCCATCGTGAGGCCGGCCTCGACGGTGGCGGTGAGGTCGCCCGGCTCGTGCTCGAGGAGCCGGTTCAGGCGGGCGAGGTCGAGCACGATTCCCGCGCGCGCCGCCGGCACGCCGACGCTCGCCGCGGTGCCGCCGCCCCACGGCACGAGCGGCGTCTCCGCGCCGGCCGCGAGCGTCACGACCGCCGCCACCTCCTCGGTCGAGCCCGGGAACACGGCGGCGTCGGGCGTGCGCCCCTCCACGACGTACGGCGAGAGATCGACGCCCGTGAGCACGTTCGCGGGGCCGACGGTGGCGCGGAGTGTGTCGAGCAGCCCGTCCGGCACGCGGCGTCGCGAGCCCGCGCTAGAAGCGCTGGGCCAGGCCCTTTTCCTCGATCGCGTGCGGCCGGTGGGCGACGGGACCGACCTCGACGCAGGACTTCTTCGTCGGGAAGACCTTGCCGGGATTGCAGAGGCCGGTCGGATTGAAGGCGTTCTTCAGGCGCTGCATCAGGGCGAGATCGGCCGCGGAGAAAATGAACGGCATGAAGTCGGATTTCTCGAGCCCGATGCCGTGCTCGCCCGAGATCGAGCCGCCGACCTCGGCGCAGAGCTTCATGATCTCGGCGCCCGCCGCGACGACGCGCGCCTCCTCGCCGGGCGTGCGCGGGTCGTAGAGGATGTTCGGGTGCAGGTTGCCGTCGCCGGCGTGGAAGACGTTGCCGACGCGCAGGCCGTGGGCGGCGACGATCTCGTTCACGCGCCGGAGCACGTACGGGAGCTTGGTGCGCGGGATCACGCCGTCCATCACCATGTAGGCGGGCGAGACGCGCCCGTAGGCGCCGAACGCCGACTTACGCCCCTTCCACAGGAGCTGCCGCTCGGCCTCGTCGCGCGCCGCGCGCACCTCGCGGGCGCCGGCGTCGCGGCAGGCCTCCACGATCCGCGCCGCCTGCGCCTCCATGCCGACGGCCAGGCCGTCCAGCTCGACGAGCAGCGCCGCGGCGGCGTCCCGCGGGTAGCCGCAGCCGAAGGCGTCCTCGACCGCCTGGATCGTGAGCTGGTCGATCATCTCCACCGCCGCCGGCACGAGCCCGCGCGCGATGATGGCCGACACGGCCGCGGACGCCTGGTCGATCTGGTCGAAGACGGCGAGGACGGTCCGGACGGCCTGCGGCTTCTTCAGAATGCGCACGACGATCTTCGTCGCGATGCCGAAGGTGCCCTCGGAGCCGACGAAGACGCCCGTGAGGTCGTAACCCGAGGCCTCGCGCGTCCGGCCGCCGAGCCAGACGATCTCGCCGTCGGGCATGACGACCTCGAGCCCGAGGACGTGGTTCGTGGTGACGCCGTACTTCAGCGTGTGCGGGCCGCCCGAGTTGTTGGCGATGTTGCCGCCGAGGGTGCAGGCCTGCTGGCTCGACGGGTCGGGCGCATAGTAGAACCCGCGCGGCCCGACCGTCCACGACAGGTGCAGGTTCACGAGCCCCGGCTCGACGACCGCGAAGTGGTTCTCGTAGTCCACCTCGAGCACGCGGTTCATCCGCATGAGCGAGAGGACCAGGCCGCCCTCGGCCGGCAGGCACCCGCCCGAGAGCCCGGTGCCCGCGCCGCGCGCGACGAACGGCATCCGCTCGCGGTTGGCGAGCCCCACCACCGCCGACACCTGCTCGGCCGAGGTGGGGAAGACGACGAAGTCGGCGAGCGCGCGGAAGAGGGTGAGGCCGTCGGACTCGTAGACGAGCAGCTCGTCGGGGTCGCTGAGCACGCCCGGCGCCCCGACGATGGCCTCGAGCGCCCGGCGGAGCTCGCGTTTCCTCGTCGCGGTCAGCGCGGCCATGGTGGCCGGATTATACATGCAGACGCGGCCCTCCGGGGGCGCCCGGGGGCCGCGTCCGTGTCCTGCGCTCGGCCGCCGTCCGGCGGCGGCGCCGTCTCGCGCCCTACTTCACCGCGTGCTGGCTCTTGCCCGCCGCGATGCAGGCGCGGTACGGCTGCCCGCAGAGTCAGTCGAAGCAGGTGTGGTCCTGGTTCGACGTGTAGGAGAAGTCCTGGCCGTGGCCGCAGTAGATGCCGGGCACGCTCGCGCCGGGCAGGGGCGCGTAGAGATAGAACGCCGGCTTCTGCTCCTGCTGGATCCGGCTGCCGCTCGGCTCCTTCGGCGGGGCGCCGGCCGCCTCGGCGGAGAACGCCACCAGCTCGTAGGCGCCGAACCGGCCGCCCTTGAACGCGGCCGGGAGCGCCAGGCGGAACTCGCCCTTGGTCTTGCCGACCGTGTTGGCCTTGTAACCGACCTTGCCGACGTGGAGCGCCTTTTTCGTCCGCGTGTCGTAGAGCCACGCGTGCAGCTCCGGGCGCTCGGCCGGCAGCTTCAGCCCGACGTACGTCCCCTTGAAGACGTTGGCCTCGCCGTCGTAGGCGATGGTGCCGCGCGGGCTCCGGTCGCCGGGCTGGAACGTGTAGCCGTCGGTGATCCACGAGCCCAGCAGCTCGCGGACCTCCTGGGCGCCGGCCGGCGCGGCGGCCAGCAGCACTGCGATGAGCGCGATGAGAATCCGCATCCGGATCACCTCCTGGGGTAGGGTGCAACGAGTAACCCC
The DNA here is from genome assembly GCA_016179875.1 of Candidatus Rokuibacteriota bacterium. GTDB lineage: Bacteria > Methylomirabilota > Methylomirabilia > Rokubacteriales > CSP1-6 > GWA2-73-35. The sequence continues at coordinate 14,844 of JACPCH010000198.1, forward strand.
GAGGGTGACTATGGTAATCCCCGGGGTTGTCAACGTCGTGTCAATTCAGGTACGTTGCCGCGCGTCACCCCCTGCGGGCGACCCAAGGAGGAGTGCCATGAAGCGACGAGACTTCCTCAAGACCACCGCGACCGGCGCCGCGGTCCTCGGCGCGCCGCGCCTCGCCCGCGCCCAGGGCAAGACGGGCACCGCGCGCGTGTGGGGCGAGCCCGGCCCCTACGGCGGCGTGGGCGTGGACGCGATGAACGAGTGGGCCCAGAAGAACGCGCCCGGCCTCAAGTTCGCGATCGAGACGCTGTCGTGGACGGACGTGTACCCGAAGCTCATGACCGACCTGGCGGCCGGGCGGCCCGCCGCCTGCATCAGCGTCGAGTCGCCGATCGCGTTCCAGCTCATGGCCGAGGGGCTGCTCGAGCCGGTGGACGACCTCGTGGACAGGATCGGCCGCACCCGGTTGATCTCCGGCGCCAAGTGGGAGTACTGGGGCGCCTGGAAGGGCAAGCAGTACGTGATCCCGGCGCACCACCAGTCCCATCTGCTCGTGGTCCGCACCGATCTCCTGAGGGACGCGGGCGTCACCAAGAGCCCGGCGGAGTGGAACTGGAACGACCTGCTGGCCGCCGCGAAGGCGATCAAGGCGAAAACCAGGCAGTTCGGCCTCTGCATCGCGCTCGGCCGCACGATCGCCACCGACTACTACGTGATCAGCCTGCTGCACTCGGCGGGCGGGCGGATGTTCGACGCCGCCAACAAGTCGCAGGTCGTCTTCGACAGCCCCGCCGCCGTCGAGACGTTCGAGTTCATCGCCGAGCTCGTCCCGACGATGCCGCCCGGCGCCGTCGGCTACACCTTCCTCGACGTCGTGGACTCGATGGCCAAGGGCCAGTCCGGGATGGTCTTCTACTGGGGCCGCGTCTTCGGGCGCGCCGCCGAGGTGGACCCGAACGTCTTCAAGACCATGGAGGCCTACCAGCACGCCGCGCACCCCAAGACGGGCAAGCGCCTCAACTGGAACGATTTCCAGGGCTGGGCGATCCCGAAGGACAACAACCCTTACGTCGCCGAGGTCAAGCAGGCGCTCGTCCATCTCATGACGAGCCGGGACTGGCAGATCCGCTACGCGCAGTCGCTGGTGCCAAACGTCTCGCCCGTGTTCCAGGACGTGGCGCAGGACCCGCGGCTCACGCAGCACCCGTTCTTCCAGACGAAGCGCCGGACGATCTTCGAGTACTACGTGGAGGCCCTCAAGCACGCGTCGAACTCGGGCAACGAGCTGCTCCAGGGCATCAGCCCGCTCGCCGGCATCGTCCACGGGCGCGCCATCATCGCCCAGGGCATCCAGCAGGTCGTGATCGACAAGAAGTCCCCGGCCGAGGCCGTGAAGTGGGTCCACGCACAGCTGGAGGCGGTGCGGCGCGAGCACATCCGCCTCGTGGTCTGAGCCGGCGATGATCGGCAGGCACGCCGGGCTGTCCGATCGGCAGCTCGGCGTGCTGTTCCTCCTCCCGTTCGTCGCCGTGGCGTGCGCGTTCATCATCTATCCGGCCGCCGAGTCGGTGCGCCTCGCGTTCTACTCGAAGCTGCCGTTTCGGCCGGCGCTCACGTTCGCCGGCCTCGACAACTTCCGCTACATCTTCGAGGACCCGGTCTTCTGGGCCGCCGCCCGGCAGGCGGTGCTCTGGACCGCCGCCTCCATCGTGCTCCAGACGCTCTTCGGCGTCGCGATCGCGCTGCTGCTCAACGAGGCGGTCCGCGGGATCAACGTGTTCCGCGGCCTCCTGCTCTTCCCCTACATGGTGCCGACGGTCGTCATCGCGCTGATCTGGCGCTGGATGTTCAACCCCGAGATGGGCGTGGTGAACGCGAGTCTCAAGGGCGCGGGTCTGATCCAGCGCGATATCTACTGGCTCTCCGACCCCGCCTGGGCGATGGCCTCGACGATCATGCTCAACGTTTGGAAGTTCACGCCCTTCGTCGTGATCTGTGTGCTCGCGCGCCTGCAGGCGATCCCGCTCGAGCTGGCCGAGGCGGCGCAGGTGGACGGCGCGGGCGCCTGGCCGCGGTTTCTTCACATCACGCTGCCCCAGCTCAAGGCGGTGCTCGTCGTCGTCATCGTGTTCCGCACCGTCTGGACCTTCAACAAGTTCGAGGAGATCTACCTCCTCACCCGCGGGGGCCCGGGCACCTCCACCTTCAACCTCGCCGTCTACGCCTTCGAGCAGGCGACGGCGAACCTGAAGCTCGGCGCGGCGGCGGCGACCGGCGTGGTGATGCTCGCGTTCCTCTTCGCGGGGAGCGTCCTCTACCTGCGGCTCCTCCGGCAGGAGGAGGCCTGATGGCGATCCGGCGGACCACGCGGAAGCGTCTCCGGGCCGGGCTCGTGTACGCGACGCTCGTCGCGGTCACCGCGCTCACCTGCTTCCCGCTCGCGTGGGCCGCGCTCACGTCGATCCGGCCGAACGAGGAGATGCTGAAGACCGGGCTCATCCCCGAGCACGTGACCGCCGCGCACTACCGCGCCCTCCTCGCCGGGCGGAGCATGTACTTCGAGGCCGGGGGGGCCTACCGTCCGAGCACGGCGCCCGCCCAGCACTTCCTGGCGTGGTTCGCCAACAGCGTCGTGGTGAGCGTGGCGACGACGGTGCTCTCCGTCGGGGTGAGCACCCTCGCCGCCTACAGCCTCACCCGCTTCCGGTTCCCGGGCCAGTCGCTCGTGCCCTACGTGAGCCTGCTCGGCTACATGGTGCCGTCCATCATCTACGTGTTCCCGCTGTTCCTGCTGATCGTGCCGCTCGGCCTCGCCGACCGGCTGCCGAGCCTCGTGCTCGGCTACGTCAGCATCACGCTGCCGTTCTGCATGTGGCTCATGTGGGCGTTCCTCAAGTCGGTCCCGATCGAGGTGGAGGAGGCGGGACTGATCGACGGCGCCAGCCGTTTCCAGGTGTTCCGGCTGATCGTGCTGCCGCTGGCCCTGCCCGGCATCATCGCGACGTCCATCTTCTCGTTCATCGTCGCCTGGAACGACTACTTGATCGCGCGGATCTTCATCAACACCATCACCCAGCTGCCCCTCACCGTCGGCGTCATGCACTTCTTCGAGGGCGTGCACGTGGACTGGGGGCTCATGATGGCGGCGGCCGTCCTCATGACGCTGCCGCTCGCCGTGCTCTTCATGTTCGTCCAGCGCCACCTGATCGTCGGCTTCGGCGCCGGCGCCGTGAAAGGCTAGGAGACCAGCCGTGCGGGAGCCGACCTGCGCGCCGCGAGGTACGCCAAGCCGTAGAATGGTCTCTATGGCGGCGATCCGCGCGCTCGCGGTCGTTCTGGCTGTCGCGGTCGGGACCGCCCACGCCGTCGTGCCGCAGGTCCCCACGGCGGAGTGGCTGCTCGACCAGGTCAAGGTCCTGTCGGCGGCCGACACCGAGGGGCGCGGCTCGGGCACGCCGGGCGCCGACCGCGCGGCCCGCCACATCGCCGCCCAGTTCCGCGCGGCGGGCCTCACGCCCGGCGGCGACCGCGGGACGTATTTCCAGTCGTTCTCCGTGCCCACGGGCATCCGGCTCGGCCCGGCCAACGCGCTCGCGCTGCTCGGGCCGGCGCCGCGCGCCCTCGTCCTCGGGGCCGACTTCACGCCGCTCGCCGTCTCGGCCGACGGCGTGGAGGAGGGCGACGTCGTCTTCGCGGGCTACGGCATCACCGCGCCCGGCCTCGGCTGGGACGACTACGCGGGCCTCGACGCGCGCGGCAAGCTCGTGCTGGTCCTGACCGGCGATCCGCGCCCGGCGGATCCGTCCACGCCGTTCCGGCGGCCGGAGGCCTATCACTACGGGGAGCGCAGCCACAAGATCATCAACGCGCGCGAGCACGGCGCGCGGGCCGTCCTGCTCGTGACCCATCCCGGCGCGCCCGGCGAAGCGCTGCCGCCGCTCCGCGGCCTCAGCCAGTCGTGGTCCGTCGCCGCCGCGTTCGTCACGCGCGCCGTCGGCGACGCGCTCCTGGCCCCCGCGGGGCTGCGCCTGGCCGAGGCCGCCGGGGCGATCGACGGCCCGCTCCGGCCGCGCGCGCTCCCGCTGCCCGGCGTGCGGGCGCGCCTGGAGGTGAGCCTGATCCGCGACCGCGGCACCACCGCCAACGTCGTCGGCATCCTCCCCGGCCGCGATCCGCGGCTCGCGCCGGAGGCGATCGTGATCGGCGCCCACTACGACCATCTCGGGCGCGGCGGCGAGGGCTCGCTGGCGCCCGACCAGGCCGGCGCCGTCCACCACGGCGCCGACGACAACGCCTCCGGCACCGCCGCGGTGCTCGGCCTGGCGCGCGCCTTCGCCGCCGCCGGCGGCGCGCCGCGGACGCTCGTGTTCGCCGCGTTCGCGGGCGAGGAGCTGGGGCTGCTCGGCTCGGCCCACTACGCGCGCAGCCCGGCGCATCCCCTCGACCGGACCGTGCTGATGGTGAACTTCGACATGGTCGGCCGGCTGCGCGACGGCAAGCTCTACCTGGGCGGCGTGGACAGCGGCACGGGGCTGCGCGCGCTGGCGGCGTCGGTGTCGGTCCCCGGCGTGACGCCCGATCTGCGCGGCGACCCCTTCGCGCCATCGGATCACACCAGCTTCTACACCGCCGGGCGGCCGGTGCTCTTCTTCTTCACCGGCGCCCACGCCGACTATCACCGGCCGAGCGACACCTGGGACAAGATCAACGCGCCGGGGCTCGCGGCGGTGACGGCGTTCGCCGTCGAGGTCGTCGCGCGGGCGGCGAGCCAGGAGGCCGCGCCCGTCTGGGTGAAGATCCAGACGCCGCCCTCCCCCGTGCGCGCCGGCGGCTACGGCCCCTTCTTCGGCGTCATCCCCGAGTTCGAGGCCGCGCGCGCCGGCGTCAGGATCAGCGGCGTCCGCCCCCGCAGCCCGGCCGAGCAGGCGGGCGTGCGCGCGGGCGACGTGCTGGTGGTGTTCGCGGGCGTCAGCGTGAAGACGCTCGAGGACTTCACGTTCGCACTGCGATCGCGCCGGGCCGGTGAGGCCGTGGACCTCACGGTCGTCCGCGACGGCGCGGAGGTGCGGCTGCGCGCGACCCTCGCGGAGCGGCGCTAGTGGGCCGCGAACGGGTGGACCGGCGCGCGGCGCTCCGGCTGGGCCTCGGCGCCGCGGCGGCCGTGGCGCTCGGCCCCGCGCGCGCCCACCCGGCCGCGGCCGACGCGCCGGCCACGCGCCCCGCCGTCGCGCTGACGCCCGACCCGCGCGAGCGCCGGCTCGCCAACCTGCGCCAGCTCACGTTCGGCGGCCAGAACGCCGAGGCCTACTGGGACTGGAGCGGCGCCCGGCTGATCTTTCAGTCCACCCGGCCGCCGTTCGCCTGCGACCAGATCTTCACGATGAACGCCGACGGCACCGACGTACGGCTCGTCTCGACCGGACGCGGCCGCACCACCTGCGCGTTCTTCTTCCCCGACGGCCGCCGCGCCATCTACGCCTCGACCCACCTCGGCGGCGCCGCGTGCCCGCCGCCGCCCGACCGCTCCCAGGGCTACGTCTGGCCGCTCTATCCGAGCTGGGACCTCTTCGCGGTGGACCTCGGCACCGGCGAGCTGACGCGGCTCACCGACAACGACGGCTACGACGCCGAGGGCGCCGTGTCGCCCGACGGCACGCGGATCGTCTTCACCTCGCTCCGCGAGGGCGACCTCGACCTCTACACGATGGACGCCGACGGCGCCAACGTGCGGCGCCTCACCGCCGAGCCCGGCTACGACGGCGGCCCGTTCTTCTCGTGGGACGGGCGCTTCATCGTCTTCCGCGCCGCTGAAGGCCGACGGCACCGGGCTCACCCGGGTGACCCGCACCGGCGGCGCGAGCTTCGCGCCCTTCCTGCACCCGAACTCCCGGCAGATCGTCTTCTCGTCCAACCACCACGACCCGGCGCGGCGCGAGTTCGCGCTCTGGCTCGTCAACGTGGACGGTTCGGGGCTCGAGCGCCTGACGTGGGGCGAGTCGTTCGCCTCGTTCCCGATGTTCTCGCGCGACGGGACGAAGCTCGTCTTCTGCGGCAGCCGCCATGCCGCCGCCCCGCGTGATCTGAACATCTTCGTCGCCGACTGGGTCGGCTGATCGCTCCCCGGCATGCCCTGGGACCCCCGCATCGAGCGCCTGCTGGACCGCTACCCGGCGCTGCGCGCGGTCGGCAACACCCCGCTGGTGCCGGTGCCCCTCTTCCGCGACGCGCTGCCCGCGGTCGAGGTGCTCGCCAAGATGGAGTCGCTGAATCCCGGCGGCTCGCTCAAGGACCGCCCGGTCGTGCGCATGCTGATGGCCGCGCTCGCCGACGGGCGGCTCGCGCCGGGCCAGACGGTGCTCGACAGCTCGTCCGGCAACGCCGGCATCGCCTACGCGATGGTCGGCCGGTTCATCGGCCACCCCGTCGAGATCGTCGTCCCCGACAACGCCAGCCTCGAGCGCCGGAAGCGGATGCTGGCGCACGGCGCGCGCCTCGTGCTCACCGACGCCCTGCAGGGCTACGACGAGGCGCTGCGCGAGGTGCGCCGCCGCTGGGAGGCCGACCGCGACCGCTACTTCTTCTGCGACCAGTACTGCAACCCGGACAACTGGCGCGCGCACTACGAGACGACGGCCGCGGAGATCCTCGAGCAGACCGGCGGCCGGCTGACCCACTTGGTGCTCGGCGTCGGCACCGGCGGCACCGTGACGGGCGTGGGCCGGCGCCTGAAGGAGCACGACCCGCGGATCCGCCTGGTCTGCGTCGTCCCCGACGTCTTTCCGGGCATCGAGGGGCTCAAGCCGCTCGGGAGTCCCGGGGACATCGTGCCGGAAATCCTGGACGAGCGCCTGATCGACGAGCGCGTCCCGGTCACGAGCGACGAGGCGTACGCGATGTGCATGCGGCTGGCCCGGGCCGGCTTCTTCGTCGGGCAGTCGTCGGGTGCCTACCTGGTCGGCGTGGAGCGGGTCGCGCGGCGGGAGGGGCGCGGCCGCTTCGTCACGCTGTTCAACGACCTCGGCGAGCGCTACTTCTCGACCGGCCTCTGGGACTGACGGGCGTCAGGCGCCGAGCAGGGCGCGCGCTGCGGCGGCGATGGCGGGCGCGTCGATCCCGTAGTGGCGGTAGAGGTCGGCGCGCGTCCCCGACTGGCCGAAGTCGTCCACGCCGAGGGCGAGCTGGGGGACGCCGAGCGCGCCCCCGAGGAACGCCAGCGCGTGCGAGGCGCCGTCGAGCACCGAGACGACGGGCACGCCCTCCTCGTCGGCCGAGATCAGCTCCTCCAGGTACGGGCGCGGCCCGCGCAGACCGCGGTAGAGCCGGTCGGGGCTCGTGACGACGAAGACGCTGGCGAGGATCCCGTCCCCACGGAGCGCGCGCGCCGCCGCGACGGCCTCGGGCACCATGGCGCCGGCCGCGAACAGGTGCACGGCGTTCGCCTCCGCGTCCCATCCCGGCTCGCCGCGCGCGTCGAGCAGCCGGTAGCCGCCGCGGAGCACGCGCGCGCGGTACTCGGGCGCCTCCGCCGGCGCCAGCGCCTGATCCACCGGCTTCGTGGTGAGCCGCAGGTAGAGCGACTCGCCGGTGCCGTCGAGGATCCCGGCGAGGGCGTCGAGCAGGATCCACTCGACCTCGCGCGCGAACGCCGGCTCGTAGTACGCGATCGCCGGGAGCGCCACGCCGATCCCCGGCGTGATCACCGACTGGTGGGCGCCACCCTCGGGCGCCAGGCTCACCCCCGACGGGGTGGCGACGACGACGAACTTCGCGCCCGAGTAGAGCGCGTGGTAGAGGGCGTCGAGGCCGCGCGACACGAACGGGTCGTAGAGCGTGCCGATCGGGAGCAGCGGCGCGCCGGCCAGCTCACGCGTGAGCCCGAGGGCGCCGAGCAGCAGGAACAGGTTGTGCTCGGCGATGCCGAGCTCGACGTGCTGGCCCGCGGGCGTCTCCTTCCACTGCACCGCCTGCGGGAGATCCGCGAACGGGTTCGGCTTCGCCGCGGGGAAGTAGACCCCCTTCCGGTTGATCCAGCCCGCGAGGTGCGTCGTCACCGCGACGTCGGCCGAGACCGTGACG
>JACPCH010000199.1 GCA_016179875.1 Candidatus Rokuibacteriota bacterium
GCGCCCACCTCGAGATCCGTCGCGGTCAGGCGGACGACCTCGCCCTCGGCCTCGAGCAGCACGTTGGCCAGAATCGGAAGCGTCTGGCGCGGCTCGACGATGTTCTGAACCATCTGGAGGCCTTTGAGGAACGCGTCGCGGTCCAGCACTACTTCCATGAGGTTCTCCAGTGTGTGAAGGAAGAGAGAAACAACGGCGTAGTCGTAGAAGCCGTCAAGCGGTGTGGGCGGGGTGACGTCGAGCGAAGTCCGCGTGCGCAGCGCCTTTCGGCGGCGCGAGGCGTGGGGACAAGGCTGTGGAGAGGGCCGGAGCCGCGGTGGATCACAGACTGACGCCCTGGATAAGTCCGTCGATGGTCTTGCGGAGTTTGGGGTCTTCCTGCAGGAGGGTCTGGATCTTGTCCACGGCGTGCAGGACCGTCGTGTGGTCCTTGCCGCCGAAGGCGCGGCCGATCTCCGAGAGCGAGGTATGGGTGAGCTGACGCGCCAGGTACATCGCGATCTGCCTCGGGAACGCCACGGCCTTGGTCCGGTTCTGGGCCTTGAGGTCGGAGAGCTTGACGCCGAAAAAGTCGCAGACCTTCCGCTGGATCTGGTCGATGGTGATGACCTTCTCCTCCTCGCCCCACAACTCGCCGAGCACCTCCTGGGCGAGGTCCACCGACATCTCCCGCCCGGTGAGGGCGCAGAACGCGATCATCCGGGTGAGCGACCCCTCGAGCTCGCGGATGTTGGACTTGATCCGGCTCGCGATCAGGTAGGCGACGTCGTCCGCGAGCCGGACCCGCTCGAGGGCGGCCTTCTTCTTGAGGATCGCGACCCGGGTCTCGAAGTCCGGCGGCTGGATGTCGGCGATCAGGCCCCACTCGAAGCGCGAGCGGAGCCGCTCCTCGATCTCGGGGATGTCCTTCGGCGGCGAGTCGCTGGAGACGATGATCTGCTTGCGCGACTCGTAGAGGTCGTTGAAGGTGTGGAAGAACTCCTCCTGGGTCCGCTCCTTGCCGGAGATGAACTGGATGTCGTCGATCAGGAGGAGGTCGATCGTGCGGTAGCGGCCGCGGAACTCCGCCGTCCGGTCGTAGCGGATCGCGTTGATCAGCTCGTTCGTGAAGCGCTCCGAGGAGATGTAGACCACCGACATCCCCGGGAACAGGCGCACGCTCTGGTGGCCCACGGCGTGGAGCAGGTGCGTCTTGCCGAGCCCGACCCCGCCGTAGATGAAGAGCGGGTTGTAGGCCCGCGACGGCAGCTCGGCCACGGCCTGGCAGGCCGCCTGGGCGAACTGGTTCGAGGAGCCGACGACGAAGGTGTCGAAGGTGTACCGGGGGTTGAGCCCCGGCACCAGGCTGCCGGCCGCCGCGGGGCGCGGCCGGGGCTTCTCCGGCTCGGCCCCGGCGGCCTCGTCCACGACGAGGGAGACGCGCGGGTGGCCGCCCACGCACTCCTCGGCCGCGTGCTGCAGGGCATCGAGGTGGTTCTGGACGAGCCAATCGCGGATGAAGATATTCGGCGCGCCGATCCGGAGGTGGTCCCCTTCCAGAGCCATGAGGCGGCAGGGCCGGACCCATTTTTCCACGACTCCGGGTGTGAGCTTGCGAGATAGTGAATCCAGGAGTTGCGTCCAAAGGCTTTCAAGCACTGGCAAACACCCACTTACACACAGAGTTATCCACAGATGTGGATAGCTCGAGAGGCCTGGCTCGACCGGGGTATCCGCGCCGGCACGCGCGCATCGGGACAAAACTCCTCACAGGTCGTTCAGTCGGTCAAAGGATGGCGGACTCTAGCACGGCGCTCCCGCGGGCCGCAAGGAGGTTCGTCGGTTGACTCGCCTCGGCGCGGTGTTTAGACTGTGTCGGTTCGACGATCGCAAGGGGGAGCATCGTTCATGAAGCGGACGTTTCAGCCGAATGTGCGCCGACGGAAGAAAACGCACGGCTTCCGCGAGCGGATGAAGACCGCGGGCGGGCGGAAGGTGCTGAAGCGCCGGCGCGCGAAGGGGCGGAAACGGTTGACCGTCTGACGGGCCGATTCCCTCGACGCGAACGACTGACCACGAGCGCCGACTTCCAGGCGCTCTTCCAGCGGGGCAAGCGCATTGATCGTCCATCCATGATCGTGCTCTGGCGCGAGACGACTGCACCGAGACGCGCGGGATTCGCCGTGAGCCGCCAGGTCGGCGGCGCGGTGCCGAAGAACCGCGCCCGGCGCCGGCTGCGCGAGGCGTATCGCGCGGCGCGCGCCGCCGCGCCCGCGCACGTGGACGTCGTGATCATCGCCCGCGCGGCGGCGCTCGCGGCGCCGTTCGCCGCGCTCACCGCGGAGCTGCGCGGGGCGCTCGCCGCGATCCCCGGGGCGCGCGCGTGAGCGCCGTGGCGCGCGTCGCGGCCGGCACGGTGACGGCGTACCAGCGGCTCGTGTCGCCGTGGCTGCCGCGCGCCTGCCGCTTCGCGCCGACGTGCTCGGAGTACGCGAAGCAGGCGCTCCTCGCTCACGGGCTGGTCCGCGGCGGCTGGCTCGCGGCGCGCCGGCTCTTGCGCTGCCACCCATTCCACCCGGGAGGGTACGACCCGCCGCCCGCCCCCGTGCGGCGAGGCTGACGATGGAAAAGCGTGCGATCCTCGCCGCCGTCCTGATGGCGGCGCTCCTGATGGTCTACCAGACGTTCTTCCTTCAGCCGGCGGAGCCACCGGCGCAGAAGCCGCCGGCGGAGACGAAGGCGCCCGCCGCCCCGGCGCCGCCGGCTCCGGCCCAAACGCCGGCGCCCGCGCCCGCCGCCCCGGCGCCCGCCCCGGCGGCCCGGCCCGCACCTCGGGCCGTCGAGGCGCCGCGGCCGCCGCAGCGCCTGGTCAACGTCGAGACCCCGCTCTACCGGGCCGTCGTCTCGAGCGAGGGCGGCAAGCTCCAGGAGCTCGTCCTCAGGTATCGCGGTGAGAAGCCCATGGTGCTCGTGGGCGATCTCGGGCCGGCGGGCCTGCTGGTGGGGCCGGGCGCCGGCGCGCCCCCCGTGGTGGTGCCGATGACGGTGAGCGCCGACACGGTCTCGGTGAAGGCGGGCCGGGCCGAGACGCTCGCGCTGGCCGGCGAGGCCGACGGCCTGCGGGTCCGGCAGACGTTCCAGTTCGATCCCGACGCCTACGCGATCACCGTGAGCGTGGCGGTCGAGAACGCGGGCGCCGCGCCGCGCGCCGTCGCCGTCTCCCTGCCCTGGACGACGCGGCAGGCGTGGCGCGGGATGGCCGAGAAGTTCCAGGGCCAGCATCCGACGGAGATCGTGTGGTCGGCGAACGGCCACGTCGAGCGGCTCGAGGATCTCGCCGTCGCCATCGACGAGACGCGCGACGGCGACTGGATCGCGGTCGGCAGCGTGTGGTACCTGGCGGCGCTCGTGCCGAAGACCCCGGGCTTCAAGCTCGTCGCGACGAGCGAGGGCAAGGCGCCCGAGGCCAAGAACGGCGACAGGGCGCCCGCGGGCCGCGCGAGCGTGGCCGTCCGCGCGACGCCGACGCTCGGGCCCGGCCAGACGTGGGAGGGGCGGGTGCTCGTCTACGCGGGGCCGAAGGAGTACGACCGGCTCCGCGCGCTCGGGCTGCAGGACTCGATCAACTTCGGCGGCTTCCCGGTTCCGCGGAAATGGGGCGGGCTGCCGATGGAGTGGTTCGGCGTGCCCATCCTGCTCGTGATGAACTGGGTCTACAAGTACGTCGGCAACTACGGCATCGCCATCATCCTGCTCACGGTCGTCTCGAAGGTCCTCTTCTACCCGCTGACGGTCAAGAGCATGCGCTCGATGAAGGCGATGCAGGCGCTCGGGCCGCAGGTGAACGCGCTCCGGAGCAAGTACAAGAGCGACCCGCGGCGGCTCCAGGCCGAGACCATGGAGCTCTACAAGAAGCACAAGGTGAACCCGATGGGCGGCTGCCTGCCCATGGTGGCGCAGGTCCCCATCTTCTACGCGCTCTACCTCGCGCTCTCGGCGGCCGTCGAGCTGCAGAACGCGGCGTTTCTCTGCGTCGGGCGCCTGTTCGGAATGGACCTCTGGATCTGCGACCTCGCGGCCGCGGACCCGACCTACGTGCTCCCGCTCCTGATGGGCGTCACGATGTTCGTCCAGCAGAAGATGACGCCGACGACGGCTGATCCGCGGCAGGCGAAGATGATGCTCATGATGCCGATCGTCTTCACCTTCATGTTCCTGAATCTGCCCTCGGGGCTCGTCCTGTACTGGACCGTCTCGAACGTGCTGCAGATCCTGCAGCAGAAGCTCATGGACCGGCCCGCGCGCGCGCGCGCCCCCCGCGAGGCCAAGGACGCCGCGCCCCCCGCGAGGCCAAGGACGCCGGCCGGGCCTGAGCTCGACGATCTGGACCGGGGCGCCGCCAGGGTCCTGGGTCGCAGTCTCGTCCCCGCCGAGCGAGCCTCGTTTCGTAAGTATCTTGATTTATTGATTAAATGGCAAAAGACCCAGCGGCTGGTCGGTTCTGATGACCCGGCCTGGATCGTGGAGAACCTCTTCCTCGATAGCCTGCTGTTCCTGCGTGTCTTGCCGACTTCCGTGCGCTCGCTCCTCGACCTGGGCTCGGGCGCTGGGCTGCCCGGCATCCCGCTGAAGATCGTCCGCGGCGATCTCGACCTCGTGCTTGTCGAGTCGCGGAGGCGGCGCGCCTCGTTTCTCTCGGCGGTCGTGCGCGAGCTGGCGCTTGCCGACGTGCGTGTGATCGCCGAACGCGTCGAGGATCACCTGGCAGAACTCGCGGGGCGTTTCGACGCCGTCGTCATGCGCTGCGCGGGTGACGTGAACGCGCTCCTGCCGCTGGGCGCGCGGCTCGTTGCGCGGGGCGGCGTCGTCGTGGCCTCCGGCCCCCCTGCCCCGACGCCCCTCATCCTGGGCGAGTGGGTCGAGGTTGAGGGCCCGAGGCCCGGCAGCACCCGCCGCTTCGCCGTTCATCGCAGCGCTTGACGAGACCCTGAGCGGCCACGCAAGATGTGCTCCGTGGAACATCCGGCGGCGCGAAGGCACCACATAGCCGTCATGTGTATGGTATAAATGTGCGCCGTGGAACATTTTGAATCCAGAGGCCGGCCAATAGCCCGGACGCTCGCAGTCGTGAACCAGAAGGGCGGCGTGGGCAAGACCACGACCGCGGTCAACCTCGCCGCCGGCCTGGCGCTCGCCGAGCGCCCTACCCTGCTCGTGGACCTCGATCCCCAGGGCAATGCCACGACCGGGCTCGGCGTGCAGAAGTCGGGGCTCTATCCGACCGTCTACCACGTGCTCCTCGGCAACGAGCCCACCGAGAAAGCCATCCACGCGACGGCGCTCAGCTACCTGAAGCTCTTACCCTCGGACATCGACCTCGTCGGCGCCGAGATCGAGCTGGTGGGCATGGAGCGGCGGGAGCATCGGCTGCGCGTGGCGCTCGAGGCGGTGGAGAAGCAGTACCAGTACGTCATCATCGACTGCCCGCCCTCGCTCGGGCTGCTGACGATCAACGCGCTGACGGCCGCTGACCGCGTCCTGGTGCCGCTCCAGTGCGAGTTCTACGCGCTGGAAGGGCTGACGCACCTTCTCAAGACGGTGAAGCTCGTACGCGAGCGCCTGAACCCCGCGCTCGACGTCGCGGGCATCGTGCTCACGATGTTCGACGGCCGGACGAGCCTCGCGCTCCAGATCCGCGACGAGGTCCATCGCTACTTCCCGGGACAGATCTTCGACGCCGTCATTCCGCGCAACGTGCGGCTCACGGAGGCGCCGAGCTACGGCAAGCCGGTCATGCTCCACGATCTGCGCTCGAGCGGATCCATCGCGTACCTCGAACTCACGCGGGAGGTCCTCCAGCATGCATAAGCGTGGCCTCGGTCGCGGCCTCGGCGCTCTCCTGTCGGCGACGCCCTCGGAAGGGGAGTCGCTGATCGAGATCCCCGTCGATCAGATCGAAGCGAACCCGCATCAGCCAAGAAAAGCCTTTGATTTCAAGTCCTTGGGCGAGCTGGCCGCGTCCATCAAGGCCTCGGGCGTGATCCAGCCGGTGATCGTCCGCCGCCACGCCGACGGCTACCAGCTCATCGCGGGGGAGCGCCGCTGGCGCGCGGCCCGCCAGGCCGGGCTCGAGCGCATTCCCGCGCTCGTGCGCGACGCGACCGACGCGCAGAGCCTCGAGCTGGCGCTGATCGAGAACCTGCTGCGCGAGGACCTGAACCCGATGGAGGAGGCCGAGGCCTACCAGAAGCTGCTGGCCCAGTTCAGCTGGACGCAGGAGGAGCTGGCGCAGCGCATCGGCAAGGACCGCAGCTCGATCGCGAACTGCCTCCGCCTCCTGAAGCTGCCCGCGGAGATCCAGGCCGATCTCCGCGGCGGCCGCCTCACGATGGGCCACGCGCGCGCGCTGCTCGCGCTCCCGACCGACGCCGAGCAGCTCCGGCTCCGCGACGAGATCCTCGCCCGCGACTGGTCGGTGCGCGCGACGGAGGACTCGGTGCGCGCCGCCGAGGAGCTCGCCCGCAAGCGCGGCGCGCCCGTGAAGCGCGCGCGGCGGCGGTCGGCGGAGCTGGCGGCGCTCGAGGAGGCGCTCCAGCGCGCGCTGATGACGCGCGTGCGCATCGTCGGCAACGACCGCACGGGGAAGATCGAGGTCGTCTACGCGAGCGCCGACGAGCTCGAGCGCCTCTCGGAGCTCCTGGGCGCCCGGCGCTGACCGCGGCCTGACGAGACGGTAGAGTAGGGGAATGGGCGAGCGCATCGTGGTCGGCATGAGCGGGGGCGTGGATTCGTCCGTCGCCGCCGCCCTCCTCGTCGAGCAGGGCCTCGACGTGGTCGGCGTCACCATGCGCGTCTGGCCCTGGCGGGAGGCGGCCGACCCGGCGCAGCGCTTCGGGAGCTGCTGCGGCACCGAGGCCGTGGACGACGCGCGCCAGGTGGCGCGCCGCCTCGGGATCCCGTACTACCTCCTCGACATGGCGGCCGAGTTCGACCGCGCGGTGGTCGGCCCCTTCGCCGACGACTACCGCGCGGGGCGGACGCCGGTGCCGTGCGTGGCGTGCAACAGCGACCTCAAGTTCGGCTCGCTCCTCGCGCGGGCCCGCGCGTGGGACGCCGCCGGCGTCGCGACGGGCCACTACGCGCGCGTGGCGCGGGATCCCGCGACGGGCCGCTGGCTCCTCCGGCGCGCGCGCGACGCGCGCAAGGACCAGACGGACTTCCTGTGGCCGCTCAGCCAGGCGCAGCTCGCCGCCGCGCGCTTCCCCGTGGGCGAGCTGACCAAGGCCGAGGTGCGGGAGCGCGCGCGGCGGCTCGGGCTCGTCACGGCCGACAAGCCGGAGAGCCAGGAGATCTGCTTCGTCCCCGACAACGACTACCGCGGCTTCCTGCGGCAGCGGGATCCGGCCATCTTCAGCGAGGGGCCGATCCTCGACGTGGACGGGCAGGTCGTCGGTCGCCACGCGGGCGTCGCCGGCTACACGATCGGCCAGCGCCGGGGGCTCGGGCTCGCGGCGGGGCGGCCGCGCTACGTCGTGGACCTCGATCCCGCGCGCCGCGCGGTCGTCGTGGGCGAGGCGGCCGACCTCGAGCGCACGCGGCTGATCGCGCGCGCCACGAACTTCATCGCGTGCGCGCCGCCGGCCGAGCCCCTGCGGATCGAGGCGCGGATCCGGCACCAGCACGCGCCGGCGCCCGCGACGGTGCGGGCCCTCGACACGGGGAGCGCCGAGGTCGTGTTCGACGCGCCCCAGCGGGCCGTGACCCCCGGCCAGTCGGTCGTGTTCTACCGGGGCGACGTCGTGGTCGGCGGCGGCGTGATCGCCCGCGAGTGACGCTGCCCGGGCGCCCGCACGCGCTTGACGCGGGGCGCGATTGGGTGATAGTTTTCACAAACCTGCTGCGGGTATTTCGAACTCGAGGAGACCTCCGCATGGATCAGCGTGTGCGCGACTGGATCGGCGGGCTTGTGTGCGCCGCCGCGGTCCTCCTGCCCGGCCTCGCGTGGGCGGCCGCCGAGGGCGGCCACGAGGGGGGCGGCGGGCTCATCAGCCTCGACAAGTCGCTGATCGTCCAGGCGGTCAACTTCATCATCCTGCTCGTGATCCTCACCAAGCTCCTCTACAAGCCGTTCCTGGCGAAGATGGAGGAGCGCACGCAGGCCATCAAGAAGTCGCTCGACGAGGCGCAGGCCGCGCGCGCCGAGGCGGCCCGCCAGCAGGAGGAGAACGAGTCCCGGCTGCGCGCCGCGCACGCCGAGGCCGCCGCCATCCGCGACCAGGCGCTCCGCGAGGCGGCCGACGAGTCGCGCAGGCACATCGAGGCGGCGCAGGCCCAGTCGCGCAAGATGGTGGACGACACCAAGGCGCAGCTCGACGCCGAGGTCCGCCGCGCGCGCGAGGAGCTCCGGCGCGAGGTCGCCGACCTGGCGACGGCGGTGGCCGAGAAGCTCGTGCGCCGGAGCCTGCGCGAGGACGATCACCGGCGCATCGTCGCCGAGGCGATCTCCAAGGTCGGCGCCTAGGTGGCGACGGCGCCGCGCGTCGCCCGCTCCTACGCGAAGGCGCTCTTCGAGCTCGCGCGGGAGCGCGACCAGGCCGACGCCGTCGCGCGCGAGCTCGACGCCGTGGCGGACCTGCTCGGGCGCGAGCCCGAGCTCCGGGCGCTCTTCGCGCGCCCGTGGATCTCCGCCGCGATCAAGCGCCCCATCGCCGCCGAGGTCGCGACGCGCCTCGAGGTGTCCACGCTCACGCGCGACTTCATCGCGCTGATGGCGGCCAAGGGGCGCGTGGAGCACCTGGGGGAGACCGTGGCCGCGTACCGCGCCCTCATGGACGAGGCCGCCGGCCGCGTGCGGGCGCGCGTGCGAACGGCCGCGCCGCTCTCCGACGGCGAGCGCACGGCGCTGGGGGAGCGGCTCGGGCGCGCGCTCGACGGCAAGCGGGTGATGATCGAGGACGTCGTGGACGGCACGCTGCTCGGCGGGTTCGTCGCCGAGATCGGCAGCCTCCTCGTGGACGGCAGTCTGGA
The DNA here is from genome assembly GCA_016179875.1 of Candidatus Rokuibacteriota bacterium. GTDB lineage: Bacteria > Methylomirabilota > Methylomirabilia > Rokubacteriales > CSP1-6 > GWA2-73-35. Next base: position 9,007 of record JACPCH010000199.1, read on the forward strand.
CGGCCAGCTCGCGCAGATGCGCGACCGCCTGGCGAGAGGGTAAGGATGATCAAGGCCGGTGAGATCAGCGAGATCATCAAGCGCCAGCTGGCGGGCTACGAGGCGGAGGTCGACCTCCAGGAGGTCGGCCGCGTCATCGAGGTCGGCGACGGCATCGCGCGCATCTACGGGCTCGACAGGGCGATGTCGGGCGAGCTGCTCCAGTTCCCGGGCGACGTCGTGGGCATGGTGCTGAACCTCGAGCAGGACCAGGTGGGCGCGGTGCTCCTCGGCGACGACACGCTCATCAAGGAGGGCGACGTCGTCAAGCGCACCACCCGGATCGCCCAGGTGCCGGTCGGCGAGGCGCTCGTCGGGCGCGTCGTCAACGCGCTCGGCCTGCCCGTGGACGGCAAGGGCCCGATCGCCACGAAGGAGTTCCGGCCGATCGAGCGCTACGCGCCGGGCGTCGTGGACCGGCGCTCGGTCAAGGAGCCGCTCCAGACCGGGCTCAAGGCCATCGACTCGATGATCCCGATCGGGCGCGGCCAGCGCGAGCTGATCATCGGCGACCGCGGCACCGGCAAGACCGCGATCGGCGTGGACACGATCATCAACGCCTTCACGACCGTCGTGGTCGCGTCGGCGTCGGAGCCGGCGCCGCTCCAGTACATCGCGCCGTACGCCGGCGTCACGATGGGGGAGTACTTCCGCGACTCCAGGCGCCACGCGCTGTGCATCTACGACGATCTCTCCAAGCACGCCACCGCCTACCGGCAGCTCTCGCTGCTCCTGCGCCGCCCGCCGGGCCGCGAAGCGTATCCGGGCGACGTGTTCTACCTGCACTCGCGGCTCCTCGAGCGCGCGGCGAAGCTCAGCGACGCCCACGGCGGCGGCTCGCTGACGGCGCTGCCGATCATCGAGACCCAGCTCGGCGACGTCTCCGCGTACATCCCGACCAACGTGATCTCGATCACCGACGGCCAGATCTATCTGGAGAGCGACCTCTTCTACGGCGGCGTGCGGCCGGCCGTGAACGTCGGCCTGTCGGTCTCGCGGGTCGGCGGCTCGGCGCAGATCAAGGCCATGCGGCAGGTCGCGGGCAAGCTGCGCCTCGACCTCGCCCAGTACCGCGAGCTGGCGGCGTTCGCCCAGTTCGGCTCGGACCTCGACAGGGCGACCCAGCAGCAGCTGGCCCGGGGCCAGCGCATGGTCGAGATCCTGAAGCAGGGCCAGTACCGGCCGCTGCCGGTCGAGAAGCAGGTGGCGATCATCTTCGCCGGCACCCAGGGCCTGCTCGACGACCTGCCGGTGGACGCGGCGCCCGAGTTCGAGACGCACTTCTACGGCTGGCTCGAGCGGAAGGCGCCGCAGCTCCTCGGCGAGATCCGGGACAAGAAGGAGCTGAGCGACGCGATGCGGGAGACGCTGGCGAAGGCCGTGACCGACGCCAAGGCGGAGTTCGTCGCGGCCAGGGGCATCAAGGCCGCCTAGGGCCCCCGGCGCATGGCGACCCTCCGCGACATCCGCCGGCGGATCCGCTCCGTCGAGTCGACGCAGAAGATCACGCGCGCGATGAAGCTGGTCGCCGCCGCGAAGCTCCGGCGCGCCCAGGAGCGGATCGTCGCCGCGCGGCCCTACGCCGGGAAGATGGCCGAGCTCCTCGGCAACCTGGTGGCCGGCACGGAGACCGGCGACGGCGCCGCGCACCCGCTGCTCGAGCGGCGCGAGGGGCCGCGCCGCCAGATCGTCGTCGTCACCGCCGACCGGGGCCTCGCCGGCGCCTTCAACTCGAACGTCATCCGGCGCGCCGTCGAGCTGATCCGCCGGTCGAGCGCGCCGGACGTGACGCTGATCGTCGTCGGCCGCAAGGGCCGCGACTTCCTCCGCCGGCGCGGCCACACGATCGCGCACGAGATGATCGGGTTCTGGGACCGCCTCGCGTACGGCCACGCGAGCGAGCTGGCCGACCGCTTCATGCAGCATTACGTCGCGGGCGAGGTGGACGAGGTCCACCTGCTCTACAACGAGTTCCGCTCGGTCGCGGTCCAGCGGCCGGTGTGCGAGCAGCTCCTGCCGATCCCGAGGTCCGAGGCGGGCGGGGAGGGCACCGCGGCGCCGGCCGACTACCTCTACGAGCCCGGGCCGGCGGCCATCCTCGGCGACCTGCTCCCGCGCCACCTGCGGACGCAGGTCTTCCGCGCCCTCATGGAATCGCTCGCCGGCGAGTACGGCGCGCGGATGACGGCGATGGAGGCCGCGACGAAGAACGCCAAGGAGATGATCGGCGTGCTGAGCATCCAGTACAACAAGGCGCGCCAGGAGAAGATCACCAAGGAGCTGCTCGACATCGTCGGCGGCGCCGAGGCGCTCAAGCAAGGAGCCGAGGCATGAGCCAGGGGAAGATCGTTCAGGTCATCGGGCCGGTCGTGGACGTCGAGTTCGAGCCCGGCCGGCTGCCCGCCATCTACAACGCGCTCCTCGTCCAGGGCGTCGAGAACAAGGACATCTTCGCCTACTCCCAGAAGCTCACGCTGGAGGTGGCGCAGCACCTGGGCGAGAGCCAGGTGCGGACGATCGCGATGGCGTCCACCGACGGGCTCACGCGCGGCATGGCCGTCGCCGACACCGGGGCGCCGATCTCGATCCCGGTCGGCAAGGAGACGCTCGGGCGCATCCTGAACATCGTCGGCGAGCCCGTGGACAAGGGGCCGGCGCTCCAGGCCAAGATGACGTACCCGATCCACCGGCCGGCGCCGCCCTTCGAGGACCAGTCCACGAAGGTCGAGATGTTCGAGACGGGGATCAAGGTCGTGGACCTGCTCGCGCCCTACACCAAGGGCGGCAAGACCGGACTCTTCGGTGGCGCCGGCGTCGGCAAGACCGTCATCGTGATGGAGCTGATCAACAACATCGCCAAGCAGCACGGCGGCATCTCCGTCTTCGCGGGGGTGGGGGAGCGCACGCGCGAAGGGAACGACCTGTACCACGAGATGAAGGAGTCGGGCGTCATCGAGAAGACCGCGCTGATCTTCGGCCAGATGACCGAGCCGCCGGGCTCGCGCCTGCGCGTCGCCCTGACCGGCGTCACCGCGGCCGAGTACTTCCGCGACGAGGAAGGCCAGGACGTGCTGCTGTTCATCGACAACATTTTCAGATTCACGCAAGCCGGATCCGAGGTGTCGGCGCTGCTCGGCCGCATGCCGTCGGCGGTCGGCTACCAGCCGACGCTCGGCACCGAGATGGGCCAGCTCCAGGAGCGGATCACGTCCACCAAGAAGGGCTCGATCACCTCGGTGCAGGCGATCTACGTGCCGGCCGACGACATCACCGACCCGGCGCCGGCGACGGCGTTCGCCCACCTCGACGCGACGACGGTGCTCTCGCGCCAGATCGCCGAGCTGGGGATCTACCCGGCCGTCGACCCGCTCGCGTCCACCTCGCGCATCCTCGACCCGATCATCCTGGGCGCCGAGCACTACGGCACCGCCCGGGCGGTGCAGTCGATCCTGCAGCGCTACCGGGACCTCCAGGACATCATCGCGATCCTCGGCATGGAGGAGCTGTCCGACGAGGACAAGCTGACGGTGTCCCGCGCGCGGAAGATCCAGCGCTTCCTCTCCCAGCCCTTCTTCGTGGCCGAGGCGTTCACCGGCCAGCCGGGGCGCTACGTGAAGCTCGCCGACACCGTGAAGAGCTTCAAGGAGATCGTCGCGGGCACCCACGACGACCTGCCGGAGCAGGCCTTCTACATGGTCGGCGACATCGGCGAGGCGATGGACAAGGCCCAGAAGCTGCGCGAGGTGGCGTAGTGGCCGACCGCCTGACGCTCGAGGTCGCCACCCCGATGCGCCTCGCCGTCTCCGCGCCGGTGGACGAGGTCGTCGCGCCCGGCGTCGAGGGCTACTTCGGCGTGCTCCCGGGGCACGCGCCGTTCCTGACGACGCTCGGGATCGGCGAGCTGACCTACCGCGTCGGGCGCGAGGAGCACCACCTGGCCCTGGTGGGGGGCTTCGCCGAGGTGCGCAACGACAAGGTCATCGTCCTCGCCGACGCCGCCGAGCGCCCGGAGGAGATCGACCGGGCGCGCGCCGAGCGCGCGCGCGAGCGCGCCGAGCGGCGCCTCTCCGGGCGCGCCGCGGACGACGTCGACTTCGCTCGGGCCCAGGCCGCGCTGATGCGCGCCCTCATGCGGCTGCACGTGGCCGCCCGCGTCCTCTAGCCGGCGGAACCCCTCCCTCCCGTCGGCGGTTCTAAAGCGCAGCGCCTCCCGACTCGCTCGCGCCCAGGAGGGAACATGAAGCGACGCGTCATCACCCCACTCGTCGTCACGGCCCTGGCCCTCCTCGCCGCCCCGGGCTCCGCCGGCCCCGAGAAGATCGCGTTCCCGGCCGGCTACAAGAGCCACGTCCTCTACGCCACGGTGGACCGCTACGACATCAAGCAGCACCGGGAGCTCTACGGCACGCCCGAGGCCGTGCAGGCCGCGAAGGCGGGCCGGCCGATCCCGAGCGGCTCGGTCCTGACGCTCGTCCAGTACAAGGCCCAGGTGGACGCCCAGGGCACCCCGGTGAAGGACGCCAGCGGGCGGTTCGTCAAGGGCGACGTCATCGCGCTGACCGTCATGGAAAAGCGCGCCGGCTGGGGCGCCGAGTACCCCGCCGACCTCCGCAACGGCGACTGGGAGTACGCCGCATTCTCGCCGGACGGCAAGCTCAACGAGAAGGCGAATTACAAGGCGTGCTTCCAGTGCCACAAGCCGCACGAGAAGCAGGACTTCGTGATCTCGCTGGCCTCGCTCGCGGGCAAGTTCCCGACGGGCGCGGTCGCGACGAAGACGGGCGCGAACGACGTCACCGTCGCCGGCTTCGCCTTCGGGCCGAAGGCGCTCACGGTGGGCCCGGGCCAGTCCGTCACCTGGACCAACGCCGACAACTCGCCGCACCAGATCGCGCTCGCGAAGAGCCAGGAGCGCTCGCCCGTGCTCCTCAAGGGGCAGAGCCACTCCCGGGCGTTCGCGGCGCCCGGCGTCTACGACTACATGTGCGGCCTGCACCCGAGCATGAAGGGCTCGATCGAGGTGAAGTAGCCCCCCGGCGCCCTGCCCAGCGCGGCGGGCACTGCGCCGGCTGCGCTGGGCAGGCGCGCCCGGCGCGCCGCGCTAACTGCGCGTCCCCGCGCGTCTCCGGCGCTGGCACCGCGCTTGCCCCGTCTCCGGGGCATGCTGACGGTGCTGATCGCCGACGACGAGCCGCACGTGGTCGACCTGGTCCGCGTCACGCTCGAGGACGACCGGGTCCGCGTGGTCGCCGCCGGGGACGCCGCCGCCGCGCTCGCCCTGGCCGGGGCGTGCGGGCCCGACGTGATCCTGCTCGACGTCGGGCTGCCCGACCGGAGCGGCGTCGACGTCTGCGCCGAGCTCCGGCGCGATCCGCGCTTCGCCGCCGTGAAGATCGTCATGCTGACGGCCGCCGCCCAGGAGGCCGACATCGCGCGGGGCCTGGCCGCCGGCGCGAACCACTACCTCACGAAGCCGTTTTCGCCGGTCCGCCTGCTCGCGCTCGTCGAGACGCTCGTCGGGCGCGCGGCCGTGTGGCTCCCCGAGTAGCGCCCGTGGCGGAGCCGCGCGACGACCTCGCGCTCGCCCACCGGCGGCTCACCGCCGCCTACCAGCAGACGCTGCGCTACGCCGAGGACGTGCGCCGGCTGTACGTCGGCGTCCAGCGGGCGATCTGCCAGTCGCTGCTCGGCCTGGCCAACGCGCTCGAGGCGAAGGACGCCTACACGCGCGGCCACTCCGAGCGCGTGGGCGCCTGGAGCCGCCGGACGGCCGCGCTCCTGGGCCTGCCGTCCCCGGAGGCGGAGCTGGTCGGGCAGGCGGGGCTGCTCCACGACATCGGGAAGATCGGCGTCCCCGAGGCGGTGCTGCGCAAGCGCGCGGGGCTCGAGCCCGACGAGTGGGCGCTCATGCGGCAGCACCCGGTGACCGGCGCGCAGATCGTCGCCCCGTTCGAGTTCTTCGCCGCCGGCGCCCTCGTGATCCGCCACCACCACGAGCGCTGCGACGGCAGCGGCTACCCCGACGGGCTCGCCGGCGACGCCATCCCCCTCGGCGCCCGCATCGTCGCGGTCGCCGACGTGTACGACGCGCTCACGTCGGACCGCCCGTACCGCAAGGCGCTCGGCCCCGGCGCGGCGCTCGAGCACCTCGCGGCGGCCGCCGGGCGCGCCCTCGACGGCGACGCCGTCGCGGCGTTCGTCGAGGCGCTGCGCGAGCCGCGCAACGGGACCGCGCATGTGGGCGCTCGAGCAGCCCTGGGCGCCGCCAGCCGGCCGGCGCTGCACTGACACGCCCGCGGCGCTGCTCGCGCTCCTGGCGGGCACCGTCCTGGCGGGCGCGGTGCTGGTGGCGTACGGCGGCCTGCCGCCGGCGGCGCTCGCCGTGCTGGGCGTCGCCGCGGGGCACGGCGCGCTCCTGGCCACCGCGCTCGCGTGGGCCGGGGGCGGCCGCGCCGGCCCCGGGCTCGTCGCGATCGCGCTGCTCGCCCTCGCCGCGCTCGCGGCGCGCCATCCGGCCGGCGCGCTGGCCTACGCGGGCCCGCCGCTCTGGCTCGCGTGGCTCGCGCGGCGCGGCCGGCTCCGGGCCCTCGGCCTGGGCGCGCCGCCGCCGCCGCGGGCCTGGCTCGCGGGCGCCCTGCTCGGCCTGTTCCTCGGCGGGCACCTGCTGGTGTCGGCGTCGCTCGCGCTCGGCGTGCGCGTCGGCGTGCCGCTCGCGACGCTGCTCGCCGGCGTCGCCTACGACGCCGGCGCCAACGTGCTCGCCGCCGAGTGCTTCTTCCGCGGCGCGCTCTTCGGCCGCGCGCAGCGCCGCTGGTCGTTCGGGACGGCGGCGGCGCTCTCGACCGCGGCGAGCGTGCTCCGCTACCTCGTGGATCCGCTCCTGCCCAAGCAGGTCGAGCTGATCGTCGGCGCGACGTTCTATCTCACGCTGCTCGGCCTCGGGAACTGCTGGCTCCTGCGATGGTCGGGGAGCCTCCTGCCGGGCGGCGTCGCGGCGCTCTGCTTCTTCGCCGCGTACCGCCTGCTCGGGTCCGGATGACCGCGCTCGCGCTGGCGCTCGGGGCGGTGACCGCGGCCCTCGCGCTCGGCGGGGCGGGCCCCGCCGCGCTCCTGCGCCACGCCTACCTCGCGCCGGTCATCGCCGGCGCGCTCCGGTTCGGCGCCCCCGGCGGCGTGCTGACGGCGGTCGCCGCGATCCTCCTGAGCGCGCCGTTCGTGCTGCCCGAGATCGAGCGCTCCGGGCTCACCGGCGAGGCGGCGGAGGGGCTCGTGAGCTTCGCGGTGCTCGCGGCGGTGGGCGCGCTCGCCGGCGTGCTGCGCTCGCACGGCCGCCGCGAGCAGGCGCGGTACGAGACGATCCTGTCGGTGCAGCGCGCGGTGGCCGACGAGCCCGACCTGGTCCCGGCGCTCCGGCGCCTGCGCGCGGTGCTGCTGGACCGGCTCCCGGCCGACGCCGTGGCGCTGGCCGTGCGGGACGGCGAGCGGCTCGCCCTCGAGGGCGGCGCGCATATCGCGCCGGGCTCGGCGGTGGACCGGGTGCTCGCCGGCGGCCGCCCGCTGTTCGTCCCCGACGCCGGCGGCGGGCCGCGGCCACGCCGCGTCTTCGTCACGCCGCTGCGCGCGGCCGGGGAGGCGCTCGGCGCGCTCGCCGTGGAGCGGGTGGGGGAGCTCGGCGGCGCGGAGCGCGCGGCCCTGGAGGCGCTCGGGGCGCACGTGGGCCTGGCCCTCGAGCACGCGCGGCTCGTCGCGCGGCAGCGGCGCTTCGCGGAGGAGCTGGCCCGCAAGGTCGCGGACGCCACCGCGCGGCTGGCCGAGATCGACCGCGCGAAGTCGGCGTTCGTGGCGACCGTGTCCCACGAGCTGCGCACGCCGCTGACGGCGCTCCAGGGGTTCAGCGAGATCCTCGCGGAGCGGCCGCTGCCGCCCGGCGAGGTCGCGCGCGCCGCGCGGATCATGCACGGCGAGGCCCGGCGGCTCGGGCGCATCGTGAGCGACCTCCTCGACCTCGCGCGCATCGAGCGCGGTCTCGAGCCGGCGCTCCGCCGCGCGCCCGTCGCCCCCGCCGCCGCGCTGGGTGCGGCGGTGGACGTGATGCGCCGCGCGGCGCCCCACCACCGCCTCGAGCTCGAGTGCGCGCCGGAGCTGCCGCCGCTCGACGCCGACGCCGACGCCCTCGAGCGCGTCCTGCTGAACCTCCTCGGCAACGCGGTCAAGTACTCCCCGCGCGACAGCACCGTGCGGGTGCGGGCGCGCGCCGTCCCGGGCGCGGTCGAGCTGGAGGTGGAAGACGAGGGACGCGGCATCGCGCCCGAGGCGCTGCCCCGGGTGTTCGAGCCGTACTATCGCGAGCCGGGCGCGGCGTCGGCGGCGGCCGGGGCCGGCATCGGGCTCGCCGTCGTGAAGTCGCTCGTCGAGGCCCACGGCGGCGAGATCCGCCTGGACAGCGCGCCGGCGCGCGGCACCCGCGTGACGGTCCGCTGGCCGGCCGTTCCTTGACACTCTGCGTCGTGGAAGGGTAGTCTCATCGGGTATGTCTCGGCACGCCGCGGTCGCAGACCGGATGGCCGACGCCGTCGTCAAGCGGCTGGCCTTCAAGAAGGTCGCCGAGATCAAGGACGAGGCGGCGGCGCGCGCCGCCGTGCGCCACGTGGTGCTCGACAACCTCGTGGCCGAGGAGAAGCTCGAGGAGGACGCGCGCAAGCTCCTGCTCGAGCACGCCAAGCAGATCAAGGATGTGGCGGTCGACTACCGGCAACTCCTCACGAAGGTCAAGGAGAAGCTCGCGCGCGAGCGCGGGTTCATCATCTGATGCGCATGAGCCGCGAGCGCATCTTCCACCTCACCGACCTGATCGTGAAGGAGCTCGGCTCCGTGCCGGGCGTGCACGTGAAGGCGCCCGACGAGCTGCGCACCGAGGTCCTGCGCGCGCTCAGCGAGGAGGCGAAGCTCGCCGACTCCATCGACGGTGAGGTGCGGAAGATCCTGGCGTCCTACTCACGCCCGGTGCCCGAGGGGAGCCGCGAGTGGGAGATCCTCTACCAGAAGACGCGCGAGGAAGTGTTCCGCAAGCGGTTCCGGCTGTGACGCGTCTCGTCGTCGGCATCACCGGCGCCAGCGGCTCGATCTACGGCGTCCGCCTCCTCGAGATCCTCCGCCAGCAGCCCGACGTGCAGACGCACCTCGTCCTGTCGGCGCCGGCCAAGCGCACGATCGTCGAGGAGACGGCGTACGCGGTGAAGGACGTCGAGGCGCTGGCCACCGTCGCCTACGACAACAAGGACATCGGCGCCTCGATCGCCTCCGGCTCGTTCCGGACGGCCGGCATGGTCGTCGCGCCCTGCTCGATCAAGACGGCGGGCGCGATCGCGGCGTGCTACGCCGACTCGCTCGTCGGCCGCGCCGCGGACGTGACGCTCAAGGAGGGCCGGCCGCTCATCCTCCTCGTCCGCGAGACGCCGCTGCACGTCGGCCACCTCAGGTGCCTGCTGGCGCTGGCCGAGATGGGCGCCGTCATCCTGCCGCCGATGCCGGCGTTCTACAACCGGCCGAAGGACCTCGACGACATCGTCAACCACACGGTGGCGCGGGTGCTCGACCGGCTCGGCCTGCCGCAGACGCTCGTCGCCGAGTGGCAGGGGACCCGCCGCGCCGCCAAGGCCGATTCCGGTGCTTGACCTCTCGGTCGTCATCCCCGTCTACAACGAGGAAGAGAACCTGCCGCTCCTGTGGGAGGAGCTGCGCGGCGTGCTCGACGGCCTCCGCCTCCGCTTCGAGGTCGTCTTCGTGGACGACGGCAGCCGCGACCGGAGCGCGGAGATCATCCGCGGCTTCCGCGAGGGCGATCCCCGCGCGCGCCTGGTGCGGCTGAAGGCGAACGCGGGCGAGAGCGCGGCCACCGACGCCGGCTTCAAGGCGGCGCGCGGCACGTGGGTCGTCGTGATGGACGCCGACCTCCAGAACGATCCGCACGACATCCCGGCGCTCCTCGGGCATCTCGACCAGTGGGACGCCGTGACGGGCTGGCGGGTGAAGCGCGGCGAGGGCGACGGCTGGCTGCGGCGCGCCTCCTCGCGCGTCGCCAACCGGGTGCGCAACGCGCTGTCCGACGAGGCCATCCGGGACAGCGGGTGCACCTTCCGCGCGTTTCGCCGCGAGTGCCTGCGCGGGCTCGTGCTCTACCGGGGCTTCCACCGCTTCATCCCGACGCTGCTCAAGATGCGCGGCTACCGGGTCCTCGAGGTTCCGGTGCACCACCGCCCGCGCCGCTTCGGCCGGTCGAAGTACGGCGTGTGGAACCGCGCGTTCATCGCCTTCGCCGACCTCCTGGTGGTCCGCTGGATGAAGAACCGCCTGCTGCGCTACGAAGTCGCCGAGGACCTCGGCGGCGACCTGATCCGCGAGTAACCGGCCCGTGGACGTCCTGCTGGTCGGCCTCGGACGCTGGGGCGAGAAGCACCTGCGCGTGCTCCGCGAGCTCGGCGCGAGCGTCTGGGTGGCCGACGTCGCGCCCGCGCGCCTCGAGTGGGCGGTGAAGCAGGGCGTGGCCGCCGCGCGCGCGGTCACCGACTACCGCCGGGCGCTCCCGCACGTCGCGGCGGCGGACGTCGTCACGCCCGCCGACAGCCACCGCGCGATCACCGGCGCGGCCCTCGCCGCCGGCCGGCACTGCTTCCTCGAGAAGCCGCTGACGGCGACGGCCGCCGAGGGCCGCGAGCTCGTCGCGGCGGCGCGCGCCGCCGGCCGCGTGCTCCAGGTCGGCCACATCTTCCGCTTCCATCCGGTGACGGCGACCCTCCGCGGCGCGCTGGCCGCCGGCAGCATCGGCGCCGTCCGGTACGCCACCGGGCGCTTCTCGGGCTTCAAGCGCCCCCGCACGGACGTGGGCGTCACCCAGACCGACGCGATCCACTACTTCGACCTGTTCGCGCACCTCTTCGGGCGCGCGGCGACGCGCGTCACGGCCCTGCAGCGCGACTACCTCGGCCGCGGCCTCGACGACCTGTCGCTGACGGTCGTGGAGTACGGCGACGTGCCGACCGTGATCGAGGCGAACTACTTCGTGCCCGGCACGCACCGCGAGTGCGTGATCGTGGGCGAGCGCGGGAGCCTCGTCGCCGACTACGGCAGCTCGACCGTCATGCTCCACCAGGGCGAGCTGCTGAAGCGCGGCGACGCCTGGGAGGCCGTGGACACCGGCAAGGAGGAGCTGCCCGCGCGCGGCGAGGAGCCGCTCCGCGCCGAGCTGGCGGCGTTCCTCGCGGCGTGCGCCGGG
>JACPCH010000285.1 GCA_016179875.1 Candidatus Rokuibacteriota bacterium
CGCGGCGCGACTACAGCAGCTCGCCGAAGCCTGGGCGCGCCAGTTCGACCCGAATTCGATGATCGCGCTGCGGAAGGCGTCGGTGAAGTTCGACGCCGAGCGCGACTTCGCGAAGATCCGCGCCCGGGTGCTCTACGTGCTCTCGCGTACCGACAAGCTCTTCCCGCCGTCGATCGCGCCCGGCGTGATGGACAAGCTCGCCCAGGCCGGCGCGGACGCGCAGTACGTCGAGATCGACAGCGAGCTGGGCCACCTCGCGAGCGGCCCCGAGTGGGCGCAGTGGGGCCCGCGGCTCGCGGAGTTCCTGGGTACGCTCGACCAGGAGTAAGCTGCGCTCGATGACCGTCCCCGAGCTTCTCGCGCCGTTCCCCCGCGAGCGCACCTGGCTCCTGCCCGCGCTCCTCGCCGTCCAGCGCGCCGAGCGCTGGCTGGCGCCGGCCGCGCTCGACGCCGTGGCGGCCCATCTCCGCGTGCCGGCGAGCGAGGTATGGGGCGTGGCGAGCCACTATCCCGAGCTGCGCCTGGCCGAGCCCGGGCGGACGCTCGTGCGCGTGTGCACCGGCGTGAGCTGCCGGGTGACCGGCGGACGGGAGCTGCTCGCCGCGTGCGAGCGCAGGCTCGGCGTGCCCGCCGGGAGGACGACGGCCGACGGCGCCGTCACGCTCGAGGAGCTGGACTGCGCGTTCGCGTGCTCGGTCGCGCCGGTCGTCGAGATCGGGCACGCCTACCACGGGCGCGTGCAGTCCGCCGACCTCGACGCCCTGCTCGCCGGCGATGGCCCCGCGAACCGCCCCGCGCCGCCGGCCGCGCCGGCCGAACGCGGCGCGCCGGTCGCCGACCTGCCAAGCGGCGCGTCGGCGGCAGCGCGCTTCGCCGCGCTGCTCGAGCGCGCGCAGAAGCGGCGCAGCGGCGCCACGCTCGCGGTCGGTCTGGGCACGTGCGCGGTCGCCGTCGGCGCCGACGCGGTCTTCGACGCGCTGCGGACGGGCGTCGCCAGCCGCGGCCTGCCGTTCACGGTCGTCGCCGCCGGCTGCAACGGCCTGTGCTGGGCTCAGCCGCTCGTCACCGTCCTGCGCGAGGGCCAGCCGCCGGTGGTCGTCGGGCCGCTCACCGCCGCCGGCGCGCCGCGGCTGCTCGACGCGCTGACCGCGAGCGCGCCGCTCGCCGACGTCGGCGCCGACGTCCTCGCGTCCCAGCGCCGGGTGCTCCTCGAGCGTTGCGGCGCGACCGATCCGGGCGACATCGCCGACGCCCTCCGCCGGGGCGCGTACGCCGCGTTCGCGCACGCCCTCGCCGCGGGCGCGCCCGAGCGAGTCATCGAGGAGGTGCGTGCGGCGGGGCTCGCGGGGCGCGGGGGCGCGTACTTCCCGACGGCGGTGAAGTGGGCGGCCTGCCGGGCGGCGCGGGGCGCGCCGAAGTACGTCGTCGTCAACGGCGAGGAGGGCGAGCCCGGCATCTTCAAGGATCGGCACGTGATGGAAGGCGACCCTCACCTGCTGCTGGAGGCGACGCTGCTCGCCGCCTGGGCCGTCGGCGCCTCCCGCGCCATCCTCTATATCCACGGCGAGGCCGAGCTGTCCGCGGCGCGCCTGGCCCGGACCGTCGAGCAGGCGCGCGCCTGGGGGCTGCTGGGCGAATCGATCCTCGGCGCCGCGTTCTCGCTCGACGTCGAGATCCGCCGCGGCGCCGGCGGCTTCGTGCTGGGCGAGGAGACGGCGCTCCTCGAGTCCATCGAGGGCCGGCGCGCGATGCCGCGGACTCGCCCGCCCTTCCCGGTGGACTCCGGCCTCTTCGGCCGGCCGACCGTCATCAATGCCGGCGATCGTCGGGCGCGGCGGCGCGTGGTTCGCCGGGCTCGGCGGCGGGCGCGGCACGAAGCTCTTCGGCCTCTCGGGCCACGTCAGGCGGCCGGGTCTCGTCGAGATGGAGCTCGGCTGCACGCTCCGCACCCTCCTCGAGACGCTCGGCGGCGGCACGCCCTCGGGCCGCCCGCTCCGGGCCGTCGTGCTGGGCGGGCCGTCGGGCAGCGTCGTCCACCCGCGCCAGCTCGACGAGCCGCTGGTGCCGCGCGGCCCCGTGAACCCGGGCACCGGCGGCGTCGCGGCGCTCGACGCGACGGCCTCGGTCGCCGACGCGGTGCGGACGCTCCTGGCGTTCAACACGCGGGAGTCGTGCGGCAAGTGCACGCCCTGCCGCGAGGGGACGGCCCGCCTGCTCGCCCGGCTCGACGGCCCCGTGGACGGCGCAGAGATCGCGTCGCTCGCCGAGGTGATCCAGGCGGCGTCGCTCTGCGGCCTCGGCCAGGCGGCGCCGGCCAGCGTGCTCTCGGGGCTCGCCGAGTTCCCCGGAGAGTTCGGGCTATCATAGAAGGCCCATGAGGCTCGTCATCGACGGCCGGAGTGTCGAGCTGGCCGAGGGCGCGACGGTGCTCGACGGCGTGAACCGCCTCGGGATCCCGCTGCCGCAGCTCTGCAAGGACCCCGACCACGCGCCGCTCGGCGCCTGCCGGACCTGCCTCGTCCACGTCGAGGGCCAGAAGGGGCTGCCCGCCGCCTGCCACCTGCCGGCGCGCGAGGGCCTGGTGGTCTCGACCGGGCACCCCGACGCCGTGCGCGTTCGCACGGGCGTGCTCGACCTCACGCTCTCGATGCTCACCCCCTCGGCCGAGCGGGCCGGCTTCGCGCAGCTCGGCGCCGCCGCCGCGCGCCACGGCCTCCGCGGGGCCACGCACGCGCCGCTCCACCGCGCCGACGTGGACGCGACCAAGTCGTTCTTCGTCCTCGACCGCGAGGCGTGCATCCTCTGCGGGCGCTGCACGGTCGCGTGCGACGAGGTCCAGCAGATCGGCGCGATCGCGCTGCTCGGGCGCGGCCACGCGACGAGGGTGGGCGTGGCCGGCGACGGGCCGATGGCGTCGTCGGTGTGCACCTCCTGCGGCCAGTGCGTGGCGACCTGCCCGACGGGCGCGCTGCGCCCGAAAGAAGCGCCCAGGCCGGTCGCGAGCTTGGTCGAGACCACGTGCCCTTACTGCGGCGTCGGCTGCGGCATCACGCTCAGCGTCCTCGGGGGGGAGTCGAGCGGGGAGCCGCGTCCCCCGCTCCCCGCGCGCCCGCGGCTCGCGCTCATGGCCGACGACGTGCCGGGCAACCGCTCGAGCCTGGGGATGCTGTGCGTGAAGGGCCGGTTCGGGACGGGCTTCGTCCACGCGACGGACCGGGTGACGCGCCCGCTGGTCAAGCGCGACGGCCGCTGGGCCGCCGTGAGCTGGGACGAGGCCCTGGACGCCGCCGCGGAGGGGCTGGCGAGGCACCGCGGGCGGTTCGGCGCCCTGGCCAGCGCCAAGGCCACCAACGAGGACGGCTACGTCATCCAGAAGTTCTGCCGCGTCGTGATGCAGACCAACGACGTGGACCACTGCACGCGGCTCTGCCACTCCCCCTCGGTCGAGGCCATGCTCGCCTCGATGGGCTCGGGCGCCACGTCGAACTCGTACCAGGACTACGAGGAGGCGGGCTGCGTGATGGTCGTCGGCGCCGACGCCTCCGCCAACCACCCGGTGATCGCGGTCCGCTTCCGCCGTGCCGTGAGACGCGGCGCGCGGCTGATCGTGGTGAACCCGAAGCGCGTCGAGCTGTGCGACCAGGCCGACCTGTGGATCCAGCAGCGGCCGGGCACGGACGTCACGCTCTTCAACGCGATGGCGCGCGTGATCCTCGACGAGGGCCTGGCTCACGACGCGTTCATCCGCGAGCGCACCGAGGGCTTCCACGCCTGGCGCGGCTCGCTCGACCGCTTCACGCTCGACCACGCCGCGCGCGTCACCGGCGTGCCGGCCGAGGCCATCGCGGAGGCCGCGCGCTGGTACGCGGCGCCGCCGTTCTCGGGGTCGCCGCGGCCAGAACAACGTGCAGGGCTGCGGCGACGCCGGCTGCATCCCGACCAACCTGCCCGGTTACCAGCTCTACGATCCCGAGACGCTCGCGAAATTCGAGCGGGACTGGGGAGCCCGGCCGCCCGGGCGGCCGGGGCGCGTCGTGACCGAGATGGTCGAGGGGTGCCTCTCGGGCGAGACGCGCGCGATGTACGTCGTGGGCGAGAACCCGCTGCTCTCCGAGCCCGACCTCCACCACGCCGAGAAGGCGATCGGCCAGCTCGACGTCCTCGTGGTGCAGGACCTGTTCCTGCACGAGACGGCCGAGCGCGCCCACGTCTTCCTGCCGGCGGCGGCCTTCGCCGAGAAGGAAGGCACGTTCACCAACTCGGAGCGCCGCGTCCAGCGCGTGCGGGCGGCCCTGGCGCCGCCCGGCGAGGCGCGGCCCGACTGGTGGATCACGGGCGAGCTGGCCAAGCGCGTGGCGCACGCGCTCGGCCGCGACGTGGGGCGCCAGTTCGACTACGCGGGGCCGGCCGCGATCTTCGACGAGATGGCGCGGCTCACCCCGTTTCTCGCCGGGCTGTCGCACGCGCGTCTCGACCGCGAGGGCGGGATCCAGTGGCCGTGCCCGGCGCCCGAGCATCCGGGCACCCGGTTCCTCTACGCCGACGCGTTCCCGCGCGGGCGCGCGCGGTTCATCCCGGCGCTGCAGACCGCCGAGGCCGCCGAGCTGCCCGACGCCGCCTACCCGTTCGTCCTCAACACGGGCCGGCTCCTCTATCACTGGCACGGCGGCACGCTCACGCGCCGCGTGCAGGGCCTGCTGGAGCTGGCGCCGCGGCTCGAGGTGGCGATCCACCCGAGCGACGCGCGGCGCCTCGGCGCCGACACCGGCGCGCGCCTGCGCGTCGCCTCGCGGCGCGGCGAGCTCACGGGCTACGCGCGCGTGACCGAGGCCGTGCGCCCGGGCGCGATCTTCGTGCCGTTCGTCAAGCTCGCCGACTCGGCGGCGAACTTCCTCACCAACTCGGCGTGCGACCCGTCGTC
>JACPCH010000279.1 GCA_016179875.1 Candidatus Rokuibacteriota bacterium
ACATCAAGACGCGGCTCCTGGCGACGTTCCGCGTCGAGGCCGACGAGCACCTCCAGGCGATCACGGCGAACCTCCTGGCGCTCGAGCAGGGCCCGGCTCCGGCCGCGGGCCGCGAGGTGATCGAAGCCACGTTCCGCGAGGTCCACACGCTCAAGGGCGCGGCCCGCTCGGTCAGCCTGATGGACGTGGAGGCGCTGTGCCAGGCGTGCGAGTCGGTCCTGAGCCGCGTCACGCGCGGCCAGCTTTCGCTGAGCCGTCCGTTGCTCGGGCGCCTCCGCGAGGCGGTGGACGGCGTCGCCCGCCTCCTCGCACCGGCGGGAGCGCCGGTCATCGTGCGGGAGCTGGTCGACGGCCTCGAGCAGGCCGCCGCCGAATCGAGCCGCGCGGGTCCGGAAGCCGGCGAGCATCCGCCCGCCCGCGCCGACATCCCGCGGGACACGCCGGCCGCCGGGTTCTCTCCGGCCACCGCCATCCGTCTCGCCGTCGGCGAGCTGGACGCGCTCCTCGTCCAGGCCGAGGATCTCCTCGTGCTCAGGCTAGCGGCCTCGGAGCGCACGACGGAAGCGCGAGCGCTGCTGGAGGCGCTGGCTCGCTGCCGCGCCGCCCCGCTCGAGTCGGAGCTGCGCGCCGTGGAGGCCCGCGCCCGCGAGCTGCTCGCCCACCTCGCCGGCGACGACCGGGTGACGGGCGGCACCGTGGGCGCCCTGCAGGACAGGATGCGCCGGTTGCGGATGACCCCCGTCTCGAGCGTCCTGGACCTCTTCTCTCGCATGGTCGGCGACCTGGCTGAGGCGCGAGGCAAGCGGGCGGAATGGGTGGCGGTGGGCGCCGATCAGGAAGTGGATCGGAGGGTGCTGCAGGCGATCAAGGACCCATTGATCCATCTCGTGCGCAACGCCGTTGACCATGGGATCGAGTCGCCCGAGGCGCGGACCGGGGCGGGCAAGCCGCCGCAGGGGCGGGTCGCCGTGACGGTCGCCCCGCTCGAGGGGAATCGCTTCGAGATCCGCGTCGAGGACGACGGGCGCGGCATCGATCCGGCGCAGGTGAGGGCCGCGGCGGTCCGGGGCCGGCTCCTGTCGTCGGAGCAGGCCCAGGGCCTGACGGACGAGCAGGCGCTCGATCTGATCTACCGCTCCGGACTCAGTACGAGTCCGATGATCACGGACGTGTCGGGACACGGGCTGGGCCTGGCGATCGTGAAGGAGCGGATCGAGCAGCTCGGCGGGGCACGACGGTCCGGATGGTCATCCCCGCGACGGTCGCGACCTTTCGCGGGCTCCTGGTGCGCGTCGCGCAGCGGCCCGTCCTCGTGCCCGCGGATTCGGTCGACCGGGTCCTGCGCGTCGCCCCGGACGAGGTCGGGAGCGTCGAGGGCCGTGAGACGATCCGCTGGAACGGGAGCGCTCTCACGGTCGCGACTCTCGGCGCTCTGCTCGAGCTGCCGGAGGTCGAGAGCTCGCCGGACGAGCGGCGTCGACGGCCGTGCGTCATCGTGCGGTCGGGGGCGGAGCGGTTGGGGCTGCTCGTCGACGAGATTCTCGGAGACCGGGAGGTCCTGGTCAAGGAGCTGAACCCTCCGCTCGTCAGGGTGCGCAACGTCGCCTGTGCCGGGCTGCTGGGATCCGGCCAGCTCGTGCTCGTCCTCCGACCGGGCGACCTGCTCAAGTCCGTGCGCGGAATCTCGGGCCGGCCCGTGCCGCGGGCACGACCGGGGGAGCCGCAGCGCCAAGCCGCGGTCCTCGTCATCGACGATTCGATCACGACCCGGACGATGGAGAAAAACCTGCTGGAGGCCACGGGCTACCGGGTCACGGTCGCGGTGGACGGCGTCGAGGGCTGGACGCTGCTCAAGAGCGAGGAGTTCGACCTCGTCGTGTCGGACGTGGACATGCCGCGGATGGACGGGTTCGAGCTGACCGCCCGGATCCGGGGCGACCAACGGCTCGCCGAGCTGCCGGTCGTCCTGGTGACGGCGCTGGAGTCGCGCGAGGACAAGGAGCGCGGCGTCGCGGTCGGCGCGAATGCCTACGTCGTCAAGTCGAGCTTCGACCAGTCGAACGTGGGCACGGCGCGCGACGGCCTGGATGCCGTGGAGCAGGCGAAGCGGCTCAAGCCGGACGTCATTCTCATGGATGTCCACATGCCCCGCCTGAACGGCTACGACGCCACGAGGCGGATCATGGAGGAGGTCCCCACGCCGATCGTGATGATCAGCGCGAGCTTCAACCGCGACGAGGTCGGCATGACCTTCGAGGCCCTGAAGGCAGGCGCCCTGACCGTGCTGGAGAAGCCCGCCGGTCCGGATCACCCGCTGCACGCCGAGCAAGCACGACAGCTCGTCGAGACCCTCAGGCTCATGGCCGAGGTGAAGGTGATCCGCCGCTGGCCCAGGCGCCAGACTCCGCCCGCGCCGCGACTCGACGCACCCTTGAATCGTAGGATCCGGATCGTCGCCGTGGGCGCCTCCACGGGGGGCCCGGCGGTGATCGCCGAGATCCTCGAGAAGCTGCCGCGAGGGTTCGAGACTCCGCTCCTGCTGGTCCAGCACATCGCGCCGGGATTCGTCAAAGGACTCGCGGACTGGCTCGGCGGCCAGACGTCACTGACCGTGAAGCTGGCCGAACCCGGAGAGCCCGTGCGGCCGCGCACCGTCTATGTCGCGCCGGACAAATGCCAGATGGGCGTCTCGCCGGACGAGCGGATCCGCCTGACGAACGGCGAGGCGGCGGAGGACGGCTTCAGCCCGTCGGCGTCCTACCTGTTCCGGTCAGTCGCGGAGACGTACCAGCGGTCGGCCATGGGGGTGTTGCTGACGGGGATGGGACGCGACGGCGCGGCCGGCCTCCTGCGGCTCCGTGAGGCCGGCGGGCTGACCGTGGCGCAGGACAAGGAGAGCAGCGTGATATTCGGGATGCCGGGCGAGGCCGTCCGTCTGGGCGCGGCGGAGCTCGTCCTCTCTCCCGAGGAGATCACGGTACTGATCGGTCGCCTCGCGAGCGCGCGGTCGGCGTAGAGGAGCGGGGCCATGGAGCGGAGAATTCTCATCGTGGAAGACAGCCCGACCCAGGCCGAGCACCTCCGCCTGCTGCTCGACGGCGAGCGCTACCGCGTCGAACACGTGCCCAACGGGCGGGAAGGACTCGAGCGGGCGCAGGCGGCGCCCCCGGACCTCATCATCTCCGACGTCGTGATGCCGGTGATGGACGGATGGGAGTTCTGTCGAGCCGTGAAGTCCTCGCCGCAGCTGCGGCAAATCCCGTTCGTGCTGCTGACCGAGCGCGGCACGGCCAGCGACATCATCCGGGGGCTCGAGCACGGCGCGGACAACTTCATCACCAAACCGTTCGAGAGCGATTACCTCCTGGAGCGCGTCCGCCGGATCTTCGAGAACCTCGACCTGCGCCGACAGGGCCAGCTCGACATGGAGGTGTCGTTCACCGCCGGGGGACGCCAGGTGGCCATCAACGCGGACAAGCAGCAGATCTTCGAGCTGCTGTTCGCCACGCTCGAGGAGTTGAGCCGGACGAACGGGCAGCTCGCGGAGTCCCGGCGCGCCGTCGAAGAGTACGCGCGGACCCTCGAGGCCAAGGTCCAGGAGCGGACTCAGCAGCTCATGCAGACCGAGAAGATCGCGACGATGGGCCAGCTGCTGGCGGGCGTCGCCCACGAGCTGAACAACCCGCTCTCGGTCCTTACGGGCCACGCCACGCTCCTCCGGGCGTCGGCGGATCCGACCGTCGTCCAGCGGGCCGAGAAGCTCGTGCGCGCGGCGGACCGCTGCGCGCGGATCGTCCGGAACTTCCTCGCGCTCGCCCGGCAGCGCCCGCCCGCGCGCGAGGCGACGCACCTCGACACGGGCGGCGCCGAGGCCGTCGACCTGCTCGCGTATCCGCTGCGCGTCAACGGGGTCGAGGTGGTCCAGGACCTCGCCGCCGACCTGCCCGTGCTCTGGGCCGACCCGACGCAGCTGCACCAGGTGCTCGTCAACCTCGTCACGA
>JACPCH010000023.1 GCA_016179875.1 Candidatus Rokuibacteriota bacterium
CGCGACGAGGCGGCCTCGGAGCTCGGGCTCGCGCACTATCTCGAGCACATGCTCTTCAAGGGGACCACCACGCGGCCGCGCGGATTCGTCGAGCGCGAGGTCGAGGGGGTGGGGGGCCGGATCAACGCCGGGACGTCCCTGGATTTCACGTACTACCACACCATCCTGCCCGCCGCCCGCACCCTGGCCGGCATCGAGATGCTCGCCGACGTCGGCGTCAACTCGAGCCTCGACCCGACCGAGCTGGAGCTGGAGAAGAAGGTCGTGCTCGAGGAGATGCGTCTCTCCGAGGACAGTCCGCGGCGGCTCCTCGTGCGCCACCTCTACGGCCAGCTCTTCGAGGGCCACCCCTACGGCCGCCCCGTGCTGGGCACCGCCGAGATCATCCAGGGGCTCACGCGTGAGACGCTCATGAGCTTCTACCGGCGCCACTACGTGCCCGAGTCGTTCACCCTCGTCGTCGTCGGGCCGGTGAATCCCGGCGAGGTGCTGGAGGCCGCGCGCCGCACGTTCGGGCGTATTCCGAGAGCCGGCGGCGCGCGGCTGCCCATGCCCGGACCCCAGGCGCCGCGCCCGCTCCGGGTCGAGACGCCGCGGCCCGGCACGCAGGCCTATCTCGCGCTCGGCTGGCACGCGCCGCGGCTCGCGCACGCCGAGACGCCGGTGGTGGACCTGCTGGTCGCGATTCTCGGCCACTCGCGCCCGGCGCGCCTGCCGCAGGCGCTGCGCGAGCGGCTCGCGCTGGTCAACACGATCGGCGCCGGCTACTCGGCGCTCGAGGCGGCGGGGGCCGTCACCGTGACGGCCCAGCTCGAGCCCGCCAACCTCGCGCGCGTGGAGCGCGAGATCCTCGGCGAGATACAGCGCGTGCGCGAGGCCGGCGTGACGGCGGCGGAGCTGGCGCGCGCGATGACGGCCGCCGAGGCGCGCCACGCGTTCTCCCAGGAGACCGCGGAGGGCCGCGCGTTCGCCTACGGCCGAGCCGAGACGGTGTGGCGGCTCGAGGACGAGCTGGCGTACGTCGACCGCCTGCGCTCGGTCACGCGCGAGCAGATCCAGCTGGCGGCCCGGCGCTATCTCGACCCCGAGCGCTACACGCGGCTCACGCTGGTGCCGGGCGGCCGATGAGGCACGCCGCGGTCCTGGCGACGCTCGTCCTGGCGGCGGTGACGCTGGCGCCGGGCGCGGGCCAGGCCGACGCGCCCGGGCTCGCGCGCCGGGTGCTGGCGAACGGCCTGACGGTGCTCGTCCGCGAGGACGCCGCGGCGCCGGTGGTCGCGGTGTCGCTCCAGGTCCGCGCCGGCTCGCGCTACGAGACCGCCGACACGGCCGGGATCACCAACTTCCTGCTACGGGCGATGCTGCGCGGCACGGCGACGCGCTCGGCGGTGGAGCTCGCCGAGGCCGCGGAAGCGCTCGGCGGCACGCTCGACGCCGCCGGCGAGGTCGAGGCGGCCGAGCTGCGCGGCGCGGCGCTCGCGCGCCACTGGGAGGCGCTCCTCGGGCTCGTCGCCGAGGTCGCGCTCGGGCCCGCGCTCCGGCCGGACGAGATCGAGAAGGAGCGGCGCCTCCTGCTGGGCCAGCTCCGGACTCGCGGCGAGACCCCGTTCCAGCTCGCGTTCGACACGCTGGCCGGCGAGCTCTACGGCCCGCATCCGTACGCGCGGCCGAGCCTCGGCACGCGGGCCAGTCTCGAGCGCGTCACGCGCGACGCCCTCGCCGCCCACCACCGGGCCATCTGGCGGCCCGACCGGATGGTGCTGGCGGTGAGCGGGCACGTGCCGGCCGAGCGGGTGCTGAAGGCCGCCGAGCGGCTCTTCGGCCGGCTGCCGCGGCCGGCGGACAGCCCGGCGCCGGCCGCGCCCGCCCCGACGCCGAGCACGGCCCGCCGCGTCCTCGCGCACCCGGCCCGGCAGGCGCAGGTGCTGGTGGGCTACCTCGGGCCGGGGCTCGGCGAGCCGGCGTACCCCGCGGTGCGCGTGCTCGGCGCGCTGCTCGGGGGCGGCATGGCGGGGCGGCTCTTCGTCGAGCTGCGCGACAAGCGCGGGCTCGCGTACTCCGTGGGCGCGCTGATCCCGTTCCGCCTCGACCCGGCCTTCGTCGTGACCTACGTGGGCACGGCCCCCGAGAGCGCGGCGGCGGCCGAGGCGGGCGTGCTCGCGGAGCTCGAGCGCGCGCGGGCGGCCGCGCCCGGCGAGGACGAGCTCGCGCGCGCCAAGGCCTACGTCCTCGGCGCGCTCGCGATGGACCGGCGGACCAACGCGCGCCGGGCCTGGCACCTCGCGTTCTTCGAGGCGGTCGGGCTCGGCGCGGACTTCCCGGAGCGCTACGCGCGGGCGATCGAGGCCGTCACCGCGGCCGACGTCGCCGCCGCCGCGCGGCGCTACCTGGCGCGCCCCACGATCGTGGTGCTGGCGCCGGCGCGCTGATGCTGCCCCTCAAGGACGACGTCGCGAGCCACTCGGTCCCGTTCGTGACGGTCGGGCTCATCGCGGCCAACCTGCTCGTGTTCCTCTACCAGGCCTCGCTCGGCCTCGGCCCCGACCCGGGCGCGGCGCGCGCGGCGCAGGGGTTCATCCTCGAGTTCGGCCTGGTCCCGTGCCGGCTCACCGGCGCGTGCGCACTCGCCGACGACTTCCCGGCGCCCGTCGTCACGATCTTCACGTCGATGTTCGTCCACGGCGGCCTGTTCCACGTGGGCGGCAACATGCTCTACCTGTGGATCTTCGGCGACAACGTCGAGGACACCCTCGGGCACCTGCGCTTCACGGCGTTCTACCTGCTGGCCGGCGTGGCGGCGGCCCTCGCGCAGACGGCGGTGTCGCCGGGGTCGCGCATCCCGATGGTCGGGGCCAGCGGGGCGGTCTCGGGCGTGCTCGGCGCGTACCTGTTCCTGTTCCCGTACGCGCGGATCCTCACGCTCCTCGTGTTCGGCTTCTTCGTCCGGGTCGTGTACGTGCCGGCGATCGTCGTGCTGGGCTTCTGGATCGTGGTCCAGTTCCTCAACAGCGTGTTCACCTTGGGCGTCTCGGCCGCGGGTCGCGGCGAGACAGGAGGGACGGCGTGGTTCGCTCACATCGGCGGATTCCTCGCGGGAATCGTCCTGCTGTTTCTGATGCGGCCAAAGCGCAGCGCTCGCCTATAATCAAACCGATGGGGGCGCGCGTCCGGATCGACCGGCTGCTCGTCGAGCGCGGCCTCGTGGAGAGCCGCGAGAAGGCGGCGCGCCTGGTGCTGGCGGGCGAGGTGTTCGTGGACGGCGAGCGCGTGGACAAGGCGGGCGCGCTGGTGCCGGCGGGCGCCGACCTGGAGCTCCGCGGGCGGTCGCCCTACGTGAGCCGCGGCGGCGAGAAGCTCGTGCACGCGCTCGACCAGTTCCGCGTGCAGGCCGCCGGCCGCGTCTGCCTCGACGTCGGCGCCTCGACCGGGGGCTTCACCGACTGTCTGCTGCAGCGCGGCGCGGCGCGCGTGTTCGCGGTGGACGTCGGCACCGGGCAGCTCGACGCCAAGCTCCGGAAGGACCCGCGGGTGGTCGTGATGGAGAAGACCAACGCGCGCGCGCTCGACGTGCGGATCTTCGGCGACCAGCCCACGCTGGCGGTGATCGACGTGGCGTTCATCTCGCTCGAGAAGATCCTGCCGTCGGTGTTCGGCGTGCTGGCGCCGCGCGGGGAGGTGCTGGCGCTCGTCAAGCCGCAGTTCGAGGTGGGGCGCGAGCACGTCGGCAAGGGCGGCGTGGTGCGCGAGCCGGGGCTGCACCGCGCCGCGGTGTCGCGCCTGGCGCGCTTCGCCGTGCTCCGGAGCTGGCACGTGCTCGGCGTGACGGCCTCGCCGCTGCGCGGCCCCAAGGGCAACCGCGAGTTCTTCCTGCACATCTCGTCCCACGGGCGCACCGCCGCCGACCTCGAGTCCCGCATCACCCAGAGCGTCGAGGCGCTGGCGTGACACGGTTCGGCATCGTCAGCAAGCCCGGCGCGGCCGAGGCGCGGGGCGTGGTCGAGCGGCTGCTCGACTGGCTGGCGGCGCACGGCCACGCGGCGGTGCTCGAGAAGGAGACGGCGGGCCTGGTGCCGGCCGCGACGGTCCCGTCGGTCGGCAAGGCCGAGCTGCCCGCCCAGGCCGACCTGATCGTCGTCCTCGGCGGCGACGGGACGCTCCTGTCGATGGCGCGCGCGGTCGGGGACCTCGGCGTGCCGCTCCTCGGCGTGAACCTCGGCGGGCTCGGCTTCCTCACCGCGACGACCCTCGACGAGATGTTCCCGGCGCTCGAGGCGTGGCTGGCCGGGCGGATGGCGATCGACGAGCGCATGATGCTCCGCGCGCGCGTGCTCCGTGGCGGCCAGGCGATCGGCGAGTACGCGGCGCTCAACGACGTCGTCATCACCAAGTCGGCGATGAGCCGCATCGTCAACCTCTCGGTGTCGGTGGAGGGGCAGTACGCGACGGCGTACCGCGCCGACGGCCTCATCATCTCGACGCCGACCGGCTCGACCGCCTACTCGCTGTCGGCCGGCGGACCCATCCTGTTCCCGGCGATGGACGCGATCGTGCTGACGCCGATCTGCTCGCACACGCTGACGAACCGGCCGATCGTGCTGCCGGCCGGGCAGCGCGTCGAGGTGACCCTGCTCACGGACCAGGAGGTCATGGTCACGGTGGACGGCCAGGTCGGCCTGAACCTCCGCGAGGGCGACACCGTCGAGGTGCGCCAGGCCACGGCGCGGATCCGGCTCGTGCGCTTCCCGCAGCAGGGGTTCTTCTCCGTCCTCCGCACCAAGCTCAAGTGGGGCGAGCGCTAGGCCCGTCGCTGGACGGAGACGCTTGAGCTGTCCGGCGGGCTGACCTAGCATCGATCCGATGCTGCGTGAGCTCCGCATCCGCAACTTCGCGGTCATCGAGAGCGTGACCGTCGCCCTGGCCTCCGGGCTCAACGTCCTCACCGGCGAGACCGGCGCCGGCAAGTCCATGCTGATCGACGCCATCCTGCTCGTCCGCGGCGCCCGCGCCCAGGCCGACGTGATCCGGACCGACGCCGAGACGGCGACCGTCGAGGCCGTGTTCGACGTCGAGCCGCGCGGGCCCGTCGCGGCCGCGCTCGAGGAGGCGGGGCTCGGGCTCGAGGACGGCCAGCTCGTCCTGCGCCGGGAGGTCAGCCGCGCGGGCCGCCACCGCGCGTTCGCCAACGACTCGCCGGTGACGGTGGGCCTGCTCGAGCGGCTCGGCGACCACCTGGTCGAGGTGCACGGCCAGCACGAGCACCAGCGCCTGCTCGAGCCCGCCCGCCAGCTGGAGCTGCTGGACCGCTTCGCCGACGCCGAGGAGCTGCGCGAGCGCGTGGCCGGCCTCCACGCCAAGCACCGCGAGGCGCGCGCGGCGCTCGAGCGCACGCGGACCGCCGAGCGCGACCGCGCCCAGCGCGAGGACCTGCTGCGCTTCCAGCTCTCCGAGCTCGACGCCGCGCGCCTGCGGCCCGGCGAGGAGGAGGAGCTGCGCGCCGAGCGGCGGCGCCTGCAGCACGCCGGGAAGCTCCAGGCCGGGCTCGCCGAGGCGGCGGCGCTGCTCGACGCCGAGCGGGACTCGGCGCTCGCGCGGATCGACCGCGCCGCGCGGGCGCTCCAGGACCTCGGCCGGATCGACCCGGCGTACGCGGCGCCGGTGGAAGCCCTCGAGGGCGGGCGCGCCCAGCTGGAGGACGCGCTGGCCGCCGTGCGGGCGCTGCGCGACGCCGTCGAGGCGGAGCCCGGACGGCTCGAGGCGCTCGACGAGCGCCTAGACGCGCTCACGCGCCTCGAGCGCAAGTACGGGGACACCGAGGAGACCATGCTGCGCTTCCGCGACGAGGCGGCGGCCGAGCTCGACCGCCTGGCGCGGCACGAGGAGCTGGTGGCGGAGCAGGAGCGCCTGCTCGGCGAGCTCGGCGGCGAGCTGGCGGCCGCCGCCACGGTCCTCGCCGAGCGCCGCCGGGCCGCGGCCGAGCGGCGGGAGCCGCAGATCGAGCGCGAGCTGCGCGCGCTTGGGATGGAGCGGGCGGCCTTCCGGATCGGCCTGGAGCGCGCGCCCCTCGAGGAGGTGTCGGCGCGCGGCCTCGACCGCGTCGAGCTCCGGCTGTCGACGAACCCCGGGGAGGAGCTCCGGCCGCTGGCGCGGGTGGCCTCGGGCGGCGAGCTCTCGCGGGTGATGCTCGCGCTCAAGGCCGTGCTGGCAAAGGCCGACCGCGTGCCGACGCTGGTCTTCGACGAGGTCGACGCGGGCATCGGCGGACGGGTGGCCTCGGTCGTGGCCCAGAAGCTCGCGGCGGCCGCCGAGGGCCGGCAGGTGCTCTGCGTGACGCACCTGGCGCCGATCGCCGCCGCGGCCGCGCACCACGTGCGGGTGGCCAAGAGCGTGCGCGGCGGGCGGACGCGCGTGAGCGCGGAGGCGGTCGCGGGCGACGAGCGGGTGGAGGAGATCGCCCGCATGCTGGGCGGCGAGCGCGTCACCGACGTCGCCCGCGGCCACGCGCGCGAGCTGCTCGGAGCCCGCCTGTATAATGGTCGAGGATGATCAACGCCCTGCTCCGGACGCTCTTCGGCACCAAGCACGAGCGCGACGTCAAGCGCCTGCAGCCCACCGTCCGGGCGGTGAACGCCTTCGAGCCCGCGCTGCAACCGCTCGACGACGCCGCGCTGCGCGGCCGGACCGACGCGCTCCGCAAGCGCCTCGAGGGTGGCGAGCCGCTCGACGAGCTGCTGCCGGAGGCGTTCGCCGTCTGCCGTGAGGCCGCGCGCCGCACGGTCCGCATGCGCCACTTCGACGTCCAGCTGATCGGCGGGATGGTGCTCCACGAGGGCAAGATCGCCGAGATGGCCACCGGCGAGGGCAAGACGCTGGTGGCCACCCTGTCCGCGTACCTCAACGGCCTCACCGGGCGTGGCGTGCACATCGTCACCGTCAACGACTACCTCGCCAAGCGCGACGCCCAGTGGATGGGTCCGATCTACCAGGCCCTCGGGCTCGCGGTGGGCGTCATCCAGCACGAGGCGTCGTTCCGCTACGACCCGGCGTACGTGACGTCCGACATCCGGATGACGGGGCTCCGCCCGTGCTCGCGGCCGGAGGCCTACCGCGCCGACGTCACCTACGGCACCAACAACGAGTTCGGCTTCGACTACCTGCGCGACAACATGCGCTTCACGCTGGACGAGCTGGTCCAGCGCGAGCTCCACTACGCGATCGTGGACGAGGTGGACTCGATCCTGATCGACGAGGCCCGGACGCCGCTGATCATCTCGGGGCCGGCCGACGAGTCCACCGAGCTGTACTTCACGATCGACCGCGTGATCCCCAAGCTCAAGCGGGCGGCGACGATCGTCGAGGGCAAGCTGTCCGAGGTCGAGGAGCAGAAGAGCGGCGACTACATCGTGGACGAGAAGGCCAAGGCGGTGGCGCTGACCGAGCAGGGGATCCAGACCTGCGAGCGCCTGCTCGCCGTCGACAACCTGTACGACCCGCAGCACATCAACGTGCTCCACCACATCCAGCAGGGGCTCCGCGCCCACGCGCTGTTCCGGCGCGACGTGGACTACGTCGTCAAGGACGGCGAGGTCATCATCGTGGACGAGTTCACGGGCCGGATGATGCCCGGCCGGCGCTGGTCCGACGGCCTGCACCAGGCCGTCGAGGCCAAGGAGGGCGTGCGGATCGAGCGCGAGAACCAGACGCTCGCCACCATCACGTTCCAGAACTACTTCCGCATGTACGAGAAGCTCGCCGGCATGACCGGCACCGCCGAGACCGAGGCGGAGGAGTTCGGGAAGATCTACAAGCTCGACGTCACGGTCATCCCGACCAACCGCGCGCTGATCCGGGTGAACCAGCCGGACGTCGTCTACAAGACCGAGCGCGAGAAGTTCAACGCGGTCGTCGAGGACATCATCCAGCGTCACGCGACCGGCCAGCCGGTCCTGGTCGGCACCGTGTCGATCGAGAAGTCGGAGACGGTGGCCAAGCTCCTCAAGAAGCGCGGCGTCCGCCACGAAGTCCTGAACGCGAAATACCACGAGCGCGAGGCCGAGATCGTCGCCCAGGCCGGCCGTCAGGACGCCGTCACCATCGCCACCAACATGGCCGGCCGAGGCACCGACATCCTGCTCGGCGGCAACCCGGACTTCCTGTCCAAGGAGATCCTCCGGAAGAAGGGGCTCGACCCGGTGACGGCGCCGGCGGCCGAGCGCGAGGCCGCCCTGGCCGAGGCGCGCCGGGTCACCGAGCCGGAGCACGAGCGCGTCGTCGGGGTCGGCGGGCTCCACATCGTCGGGACCGAGCGCCACGAGGCCCGGCGCGTGGACAACCAGCTCCGCGGCCGCTCGGGACGCCAGGGCGACCCCGGGTCGTCGCGCTTCTACCTCTCGCTCGAGGACGACCTGCTGCGCATCTTCGGCTCCCAGCGCATCCAGTCCATCATGGAGCGCCTCGGCATGGAGGAGGGCGAGCCGATCGAGCACCGGCTCGTCACCCGCGCGATCGCCACCGCGCAGAAGCGCGTCGAGACCCACAACTACGAGATCCGCAAGCACCTGCTCGAGTACGACGACGTGATGAACAAGCAGCGCGAGATCATCTACGGCATGCGCCGCCAGATCCTCGACGGCGAGAGCCAGGCCGAGACGATCGCCGAGTGGATCGACGACCTGGTGCCGGCGACGCTCGACGCCTATGCCGCCGGGGACGCCCACCCGGAGGACTGGGACCTCGCGGGCCTCGGCGAGGCGCTCCACCGCCAGTTCGACGTGCGGATCCCGCCGGCGCGCTACGCCGACTGCGCCTCCCGCGAGGGGCTCGACGAGGTCGTCGGCGAGGCCGTGCGCGCACGCTACGCCGAGCGCGAGCGCGAGCTGGGCCCGGACCTGCTCCGCGCCCTCGAGCGCCACGAGATGCTCCTCGTCATCGACGGGCAGTGGAAGGACCACCTGCTGTCGATCGACCACCTGAAGGAAGGCATCGGCCTGCGCGGCTACGGCCAGCGCGACCCGCTCACCGAGTACAAGAAGGAGGCGTTCGACCTCTTCCAGGACATGGTGGAGCGGGTCAAGGCGGCCGTGGTCGAGCGCCTGTTCAAGGTGCAGATCGTCCGCGACGCCCCGATGGAGCTGCCGGCGATGACGGCCTGGGCCGACGCGCGCGAGTCGCGCGGCGAGATGCCGGGCCTCGAGGGTCGCGCCCCGGCGCCGGCGCGGGCCACGCAGACGCCGCGGACGGCGACCGGGGAGAAGGTCGGGCGCAACGACCCGTGCCCGTGCGGCTCGGGCAAGAAGTACAAGAGGTGCTGCTACCTGAAGGGCTGAGCGCCCGGGCTTTCGGGTCAAGATTTAGGGGCGGGTACCGGCCGGTCCCCCCACGGATGGTACTTTTCCTTTGGCCGTAAGCCCTTGCCCGTGTTAAAAAAACCCATGCGGCTCGAGTCTATCGCCCTCCACGGGTTCAAGTCGTTCGGCCACAAGACCACCATCCGGGTCCTGCCCGGCATCACCGGCATCGTCGGCCCGAACGGTTGCGGGAAGTGCCTCAGCGGTGAGACCCCGGTGCTCCTCGCCGACGGCCGCCTCGTCCCGATCCGGACGATCGTCGAAGAAGGGCTCGGGCGCGCCGCGACCGTCCACGCCTTCGACGACGGCGTCGCCGCCCTCGAGGCGGGTCAGGGTCCGGAAGTGATCTCGCTCGACCCGATCACGCTGAGGCTCGAGCGCCGGGCGATCGAGGCGTTCATCAGGCGGTCGGCGCCGGAGTTCCTGCTGAAGATCCGCACCCGGTCCGGGCGGGAAGTCGTCACGACCCACTACCACCCGTTCTTCAGCCTGAAGGACGGTGCTCTCAGCGTGCTGACCGCCGAAACGCTGGCCCCCGGCGTCAGGATCGCGGCGCCGCGGAGCCTGCCGGTAAAGGCCCAGGCCGCCGAGCCGCTCGCCGACGCCGTGCTCGCCTCGTTCAGGCTGGAGGATCGCGTCTATCTCCCGTACTCACCGGCGCTGGCCGAGTGGTTGAAGAGCGCGCGACGGCAGGCCGGCGGCTGGGGGCCGCTGGCCGCGGCCGTGGGCGTCGCCTCCCACCATCTCTCGTGCGTGAGCTCGCGGCAGCCCGTCCGAGTCGGCGTCGTTGGGTGTGTGGCCCGCATGCGATCGCCGGTCGAAGTCCCGATCGACACGCTCGCGTCGTCGCACCGGGGCAAGCGGATACGGCTGCCGGCCGAGGTCGACGGCCGGCTGGCCCGGTTCCTGGGGTATCTGATCGCCGAAGGCCGGACGACGAAGGTCAACCAGGTCTGGTTCGTCAACAACGACCCAGCCATCGTCGCGGATTACTCCCGGCTGGCTCGCGAGCTGTTCGACGTCGAGCCGAAGGCCTTCCGGTACAAGCCAGCGGCGGTGGACGTCCTCGTCTTCTCCCGTCCGCTCTGCCTGTTGCTGGACCGGGTTTTCGGGCTCACGGTCGAGGGCGGCTCGGCCGCCAAGCGGGTGCCGCCGCAGATCCTCAGCGCGCCCGACGACGTGGTCGCGGAGTTCCTGTCGGGGCTCTTCGAGGGCGACGCGTACGTCCACGGGCCGACCGGACAGGGCCGGGCGAGGCCGTATATCGAGTACGTCAGCGCGAGCCGCCGGCTGGCCGAAGAGGTCTGCACGCTGCTCCTGAGGCTCGGGGTGTTCCCGCTCCTCCGGCCGAAGCGGAAGTACGCGGCGAACACCCGCGCCCGCCGCCGCCGGACGTACTACTCGGTGTATGTATTCGGCGTCGAGCAGATCCAGCGGCTGGCGGCGCACGTCCGATTCGTGGGCGTCAAGCAGACGCGACTGGACGCCGCGTGTGCCCTCAGGGTCAGGCGGAACCCCAATCTCGACGTTGTGCCCGACGTCACCCCGCTCGTGCGGGCGGCGGTCCAGGCTGGGGGCCTGGCGGTCAAGCCCGCGCGGCGGCTCTGTCCGAAGCTGGCGGCGTATGTCGAGGGGCGCTGTGCGGCCAGCCGGGAGGGTCTGCACGAGGTCGCGGACATGATCGAGCGCAGCGGTGTGACCAGCGACCGCGCCCGGCCGTTGCTGCGCCGGCTGCGGATGCTGGCCGACTCCGACGTCCACTGGGATGAGGTCGTCGCGGTCGAGCGCGTGACGCCGCCCGACCCGTGGGTCTACGACCTGACGATCGCCGATACTCACAACTTCGTCGCCGGCAACGTCATCGTCCACAACAGCAACATCTCGGAGGGCGTCCGCTGGGCGCTCGGCGAGCAGAGCGCCAAGTCGCTGCGCGGCTCGCGGATGGAGGACCTGATCTTCCACGGCTCGGCCTCCCACAAGCCGGTGGGCCTGGCCGAGGTCGAGCTCACGTTCAGCAACGACGGCACGCTCGGCGTGCCGTGGTCGGAGGTGGCGGTGAGCCGCCGCCTCTACCGCACGGGCGAGAGCGAGTACCTCCTGAACAAGGACGTGGCGCGGCTGCGCGACATCCTCGACCTCTTCGCCGGCACCGGCGCCAACCCGCGCGCCTACTCGGTGATGGACCAGGACAAGCTGAACCACGTCCTCACGTCCAAGCCCGAGGAGCGGCGGATCTTCATCGAGGAGGCCGCCGGCATCGCGCGCTACAAGCAGCAGCGCAACGAGACGCAGGGCAAGCTCGACGCGGCCCGGCAGAACCTCGTGCGCGTGCGCGACGTGATGGACGAGGTCAAGCGCCAGCTCGGCTCGCTCGAGCGTCAGGCCCGGAAGGCCCAGCAGTACAAGGCGCTGCAGACCGAGAAGCGGGGGCTCGGGCTCGGGCTGGCCGCGGCCGACTTCGCCGCGCTCACGGCCGAGGGCGCGCGCCTGGCGGCCGAGCTCGAGCGGCTGCGTGACGCCGAGCAGGCGCTGCGGGCGCGGAGCGCCGGGCTGGCGGCGCGCGAGGCGCGCCAGCGGGAGCTGCTGCAGGCGAGCGACCACCGGCTGTCCGACCTCCGCCAGTCCCTGCAGAAGGTCCAGGGCGAGCTCGAGCGGCTCGTCGAGCGCCGCGAGCAGATGGGCGTGCAGGTCCGCGAGCTCGGCGAGGAGGCGGCGCGCCTGGAGGAGGAGGCGCGCGTCACGGCCGAGCGGCTCCAGGGGATCGTCGGCGAGCGCGAGGCGGCGCGCGGCGGGCTCGGCGAGGCCGAGCGGCTCGCGGGGGCGCGGGCGCGGGCCGCGGACGAGCTGGCGGCGGCGCTCGAGGGCCATCGCGCGGCGCTGGCGGGCGAGCGCGACCGGGCGGAGGCGATGCGGCTCGAGCAGGTGCGGATCGCGGCCGAGCGGGTGGACCTGATGCGCGAGGCCGGCGAGCTGCGCGAGCGCGAGGCCCAGCTCGGACGGCGGGCCGAGCGCCTCCGGGCCGAGCAGGCCGAGGCCGAGGCCGAGGCGGAGCGGCTCGCGGGGGCGCGGGCGGCGCTCGCATCGGCGCGGGACCGCGCGCTCGCCGAGCTCGGGTCGCTCGAGGGCGAGCGGCAGCGGGTGGCGGCGCGCCTGGTCGAGGAGGAGCGGCGCCTGGAGGAGGCCGAGGCGCGGCTGGCCAACGCGCGGGTGGAGGTCGCCGCGCGGCGGTCGAGCCTCGAGGCCCTCGCCGAGCTCGAGCGGGCGCGCGAGGGCTACGGGGCGGGCGTGCGCGCGGTGTTCGCCGACGGACGCGCCGCCGGCCTCGCGGGGGTCGTCGGCACGGTCGCCGACCTGCTCGAGGTGCCGCCGGGCATGGAGCGGGCGGTCGAGGCGGTCCTCGGCGAGCGGCTGCAGTGGGTCGTCGTCGAGCGGTTCGAGCACGCCCGGGCGGCCGTGAGCTATCTGCAGGCGCACGCGCTCGGCGCGGCGACCTTCGTGCCGCTCGAGCACCTGCCGGCGCCGGGCGTGCCGGCGCCCGACGAGGGCGGGGTGCGCTGGGTGGCCACGAGCGTCGGCGCGCCGGCGCCGAGCCTCGTGCACTACCTGCTCGGCCAGGTCGCGATCGCGGACCACCTCGACCACGCCGAGGCCCTCTGGCGGCGCAACGGCGTCGTGGCGACGTACGTGACGCCGGCCGGCGAGGTCCTCGGGCCCACCGGCCGCCTGCACGGCGGCGGCGAGGCGGCGGCGGGGGAGATGGAGCACTCGCTGTTGGCGCGCAAGCGCCAGCTGCGGGAGCTCGAGGACGACGTGCGCCGGCTCGCACGGGTCGTCGACGAGGCGCAGGACGCCGTCGCCGCGAGCGCGGCGTCGGTCGCCGCGCTCCGCGAGGGCATGGGCGGGCTCGACCAGTCGGTGCACGCGCGGCAGGCCGACCGGCTCGCGGGCGAGAAGGATCTCGAGCAGGCGCTCCGTGAGCACGAGCGCGTCGGGCGCTACCGGGAGACCGTCCTCACCGAGGCGCGCCAGGTGGCCGCCGAGGCGGCGGAGACGGCCGACACGCTCCGGCGGCTCGAGCAGCGGATCGCCGCCGCGCAGGAGAGTGAGGCGCGCCACGAGGCCGCGATGGCGCGCGTCCGGGGGGCGATCGAGGCGGCGCAGGCCCGCGAGGCGGAGCTGGGCGCCGAGGTCACGGCCTGCCGCGTGGAGCTGGCGGGGGCGCGCGAGCGCGTGGAGGCGCACGGCCGGGAGCTGGTGCGCCTGGACGATATCGAGCGCGACCTCGGCGAGCGCCTCGCCCAGGCGCGCCAGCGCCAGGGGCAGCTCGCGGAGCGGCGGGCCTGGCTCGCCGACGAGGGTGTGCGCACCGACGCGGCCGCGCGCGAGGTCGCCGTCGAGCGGGACGGCCTGGAGGGCGACGCAGGGCGCGCCGGCGAGGCGCACGAGGGCCTCGCGGCCGAGGGGCGCGCGATCGAGCAGGAACTGCACGCGGTGGACGGCGAGCTCGGGAAGCTCGTCGCGGCGATGCACGCGGTGGATCTGCGCGCGACCGAGTGCCGGGTGCGGCGCGAGGAGCTGGGCCAGGAGGCCTGGCGCGTGTACGGCGTGGACCAGCCGGGGCTCCTGGCCGGGCACGATCCCGCGCGCGACCTCGACGCCGCGCGGGCGCGGGTCGCCGAGCTCGACGAGAAGATCGCCGCGTTCGGCTCCGTGAACATGGTCGCCGACGAGGAGTATCGCGAGCTGGACGAGCGGCTCACGTTCCTCCGCACCCAGCACGACGACCTCACGGGCTCCATCAAGGACCTCGAGAAGGCGCTGCGCGGGATGACCCGGACCGCCCAGGAGCGGTTCACCCAGGCCTTCGAGCAGATCAACGCGCACTTCAAGGAGCTCTTCGAGCGCCTGTTCGAGGGCGGCCGCGCCGAGCTCCGCCTCGTCGAGGCCGAGGAGGGCGGCGACCCGCTCGACACCGGGGTCGAGTTGATGGCCCAGCCACGGGGCAAGCGGCTGCAGGCGGTCACGCTGCTCTCGGGCGGCGAGCGCGCGCTCACCGGGCTCGCGCTGCTCTTCGCGATCTTCTACTTCCGGCCGAGCCCGTTCTGCGTGCTCGACGAGGTGGACGCGCCGCTCGACGACGCCAATATCCACCGCTTCCTCCGGGTGCTCCGGGAGCTCACGGGCAGGACCCAGTTCCTCGTCATCACCCACAACCGGAAGACCATGGAGGCGGCCGACGTCCTCTACGGCGTCACCATGGAGGAGCCGGGACTCTCCAAGCTCGTCTCGGTCAACCTCAACGCCTGACGCGGGGGCGAGCCACTGCGCGATAAGTCGGTGAAGAGACTCGCCAAATAGGCTAGACTCGGTTGGGCGCAGGCTATGTCCTCCCTCGGGTCGTATCTCCGCGAGCTCCGGCAGCGCCGCGGCGTCTCCCTCGAGGAGATCGCCCGCTCGACGCGCGTGCTCCACCTCTACCTCGAAGCCCTCGAGGCCGACGACTTCGACGCCCTGCCGGCTCCGGTCTTCACCAAGGGCTTCGTTCGCGCCTACTGCCAGATGCTCGGCGAGCCGCCCGACCAGGCGTTCGCCCTCTGGGAGCAGCGGGGCGGCGCGGCCCCCGAGCCCGCCCCCGCCGGCGCGCCGGCCCGGACGGCCGCGCGGCCCGGCGGCGGCGAGGCCGAGGGCCGCGTCCGCAAGGATGCCCGCGGGCGCGGCGCGATCCTCGTGAGCTTCGTGCTCCTCGTGGTCCTCGGCGTCGCGCTCTTCGTCCTGGCGCTCGCGCTCCAGTCCGGGCGGGACGGGACCGTCGAGCGGCGCGCCGCCACCGGGACGCGTGATCGCGAGCCCGCGCTCCCGCCTCGCGTGGGCGCGCCGGCGCCGCCGCGCGCGCTCGCCGCCGACCCGGCCGAGCCCCCGCGCGCGTCGCTGCCGGCCGCCGCCGCGGCAGCGACGCCGGGGCCGCCGGCGGCGCCCGTCCTCCCGGCGGTCGGCGGCGTGCCCGCGCCCTACCGGCTGGTCGCCCGCACGTCGGAGCGGACGTGGATCCGGGTGCGGACCGAGGACGGCCGCACGAGCGAGGAGAACGTCCCCCCGGGCGAGACCCGCGAGTGGGTGTCCAATCGCCCGTTCGTCCTCACGATCGGCAACGCGGGCGGCGTGGCCCTCGAGCTGAACGGCCGGAGCGTGCCCCGTCTGGGCCCGAGCGGCGCGGTGATCGAGCGGTTCGTCCTGCCGTCGGACTCCCAGTGAGCCGCTTCGCGGGGATCGCCGAGCGCCTCCGCGAGGGGCTCCGGCGGTCGCAGGAGTACCTCGCGACCGGGCTCGGCGCCCTGCTCGAGAGCGACCGGCCGATCGACGACGCGCTCTGGGAGGAGCTCGAGGAGCTCCTCATCGCCGCCGACCTCGGCGCGACGCTCGCCGCCGACTTCGCGAACCGCGCCCGTGAGGAGGTCATGTTCGGCACGGTGACCCGCGCCGGCCAGCTGCGCCCGCTGTTCCGCCACTTCCTGGTGGACACCCTGGCCGCCGCTGCGCAGCCGCTCGACCTCGACCACCGGCCGGCCGTGATCCTCATGCTCGGCGTCAACGGCGCGGGCAAGACGACGACGGCGGCGAAGCTCGCGGCCCGGCTCACGGCGGAGGGCCGGCGCGTGGCGCTCGCCGCCGCCGACACGTTCCGCGCCGCCGCGATCGAGCAGCTCCAGCGCTGGGGCGAGCGGATCGGCGTCGAGGTCATCCACCAGGCGGCCGGCTCCGACCCGGCGGCGGTCGTGTTCGACGCGGTGAAGGCGGCGGCCGCGCGCGGGCTCGACGCGCTGATCGTGGACACCGCCGGGCGCCTGCACACCAAGACGAACCTCATGGAGGAGCTGGCGAAGCTCAAGCGGGTGATCGAGCGGCAGCTTCCGGGCGCGCCCCACGAAGCCCTGATGGTGCTCGACGCGCCGACCGGGCAGAACGGCTTCGCCCAGGCCCGCATGTTCCACGAGACGGTCGGGCTCAGCGGCATGGCGCTCACCAAGCTCGACGGCACCGCGAAGGGCGGGATCGTGGTCCGGATCGTGCGGGAGCTCAAGATCCCCGTCAAGCTGATCGGCGTCGGCGAGCGCGTCGAGGACCTCCAGGTCTTCGACGCCGCCGCGTTCGTGGACGCCCTGGTCCCCCCGGCATGACCGCGGACGCGCGCTTCATGCGCCGCGCGCTCGAGCTGGCGGAGGGCGGGCGGGGGCTCACGTCGCCGAACCCGATGGTCGGCGCCGTCGTCGTGGATGCGCGGGGGGAGATCGTCGGCGAGGGCTTCCACCGGCGCGCCGGCGCGCCCCATGCCGAGATCGAGGCCCTCGCCGCCGCGGGGCCGCGCGCCCGGAGCGCCACGCTCTACGTGACGCTCGAGCCCTGTGTCCACCACGGCCGGACGGCGCCCTGCGCGCCGGCCATCGTCGCCGCCGGCGTGGCCCGCGTGGTCGCCGCGGTCGGCGACCCGAACCCGCTCGTCGCGGGCCGCGGCTTCGCGGAGCTGCGGCGCGCGGGCGTCGAGGTGCTCGAGGACGTGCTGGGCGAGGAGGCGGGACGGCAGAACCGGACCTTCCTGACGGCGATGCGCGAGCGCCGGCCTCACGTCACCCTGAAGGCCGCCATGACCCTCGACGGCAAGATCGCCGACGCGGGGGGCGCGTCGCGCTGGATCACCGGCGCCGCGGCGCGCCGGCACGCGCACCGGCTCCGGAGCGAGTCCGACGCGATCGTGGTGGGCGTCGGGACGGTGCTCCGCGACGACCCCGAGCTCACGGTGCGGCTCGATGCGCCCTGGCCGCGCGAGCCCTGGCGCGTCGTGCTCGACACGGGGGCGCGCACGCCCGCCGGCGCGAAGCTCGTCGGTGCGGGCCGGCCCGAGCGCGCGCTGATCGCCGTGGGCGACGCCCCCGCCGGGCGGGTCGCCGCGCTCAGGGCGACCGGCGCCACGGTGCTCGGCTGCCCGACGCGCGATGGGCGCGTGGACCTGGGGGCGCTGCTCGCCGAGCTGTTCGCGCGCGAGGTGCGGGCGGTGCTGGTCGAGGGCGGCGCCGAGGTGCACGCGGCGTTCCTCGACGCGGGGCTCGTGGACCGGGTGGCCGTGTACGTGGCGCCCCTCGTCGTGGGCGGCCGCGGTGCGCCCTCGCCGGTCGGCGGCGCGGGGCGGGAGCTCAAGAGCGCGCTCCGCCTGGGGGGCTTCAGCGTGACCCGGCTCGACGCCGACGTGCTCCTCGAGGCCGACGTCGCGCGCGAGGGGAGCGCCTGAGTGTTCACGGGGATCGTCGAGGAGGTCGGCGCGGTCCTGGGGGTGCGGCGCGGCGGCCGGGTTGCGCGCCTCGCGGTGGACGCGGCCCTGACGCGGGAGGGCGTCGAGCCCGGCGGCAGCGTGGCGGTGAGCGGCGTCTGCCTCACGGTGGTCGAGCGGCGGCCGGAGGGGTTCGTCTTCGAGCTCGGCCCCGAGACGCTCGCGCGCACCACGCTCGGCGGCCTGGAGGCGGGCGACCGGGTCAACCTGGAGCGGCCGCTCCGCTTCGGCGGCGCCCTCGGCGGCCACCTGGTGCTCGGCCACGTGGACGGCGTCGGCACCGTGGAGGACGTAACGCGTGTAGAATCGACCACACGCGTGCGGATCGCGCTGGCGGACCGGGAGCTGGAGCCGCTCCTGATCCCGCAGGGGTCGGTGGCGGTGGACGGGGTGAGCCTGACCGTCGCCGCGCTGGGCGATCGGAGCTTCGAAGTGATGCTGATCCCGCACACGCTCGCCGTGACGACGCTCGGTGGGCTCGGCGCGGGACGGGCGGTGAACATCGAGGCCGATGTGATCGGCAAGTACCTGGTCCGGTCGCTGGCGCTCAGGGGGATGACATGAGCCCGTTTGCCACGGTCGACGACGCCATCGAGGAGATCCGGCAGGGCCGGGTCCTGCTGGTGGTGGACGACGAGGACCGCGAGAACGAGGGCGACCTCGTGATGGCGGCCGAGCGGGTCACGCCCGAGGCCGTGAACTTCATGGCGCGGCACGGGCGCGGGCTCATCTGCGTCCCGATGACCGGCGAGCGCCTGGACGAGCTGAAGATCCAGATGATGGTCGCCGACAACACGGCGCCGATGGGCACCGCCTTCACGGTCACGGTGGACGCGCGGCGCGGCGTGACGACCGGGACCTCGGCCTACGACCGCGCCGTGACCGTCCGGACGCTCGTGGACCCGCAGATGCGCGGCGAGGACCTCACGCGCCCGGGGCACATCCTGCCGCTGCGCGCGATGCCGGGCGGCGTGCTGCGGCGCGCCGGCCACACCGAGGCCGCGGTGGACCTCGCGCGCCTGGCGGGCTGCTCCCCGGCCGGCGTGATCTGCGAGGTGCTCGACGACGACGGCGGCATGGCGCGGCTGCCGGAGCTCCAGGAGCTCGCGCGGGCCCACGGCCTCAAGATGATCACGATCAAGGACCTGATCGAGTACCGGATCCGCAAGGAAAAGCTCGTCCGGCGGATCGCGACGACCAGGCTGCCGACGGACTTCGGCGACTTCACGGCGATCGCCTACGACACCACCGTGGACAACCGCGTGCCGCTCGCGCTCGTGATGGGCCAGGTGGGGGGCGACGCGCCGGTGCTGGTCCGCGTGCACTCCGAGTGCCTGACGGGCGACGTGTTCCACTCGCGCCGGTGTGACTGCGGGCTCCAGCTCGACAAGGCGCTCGCGATCATCCAGGCCGAGGGGCGCGGCGTCTTCGTCTACATGCGGCAGGAGGGGCGGGGGATCGGCCTCCTCAACAAGATGAAGGCCTACGAGCTCCAGGACACGGGCAAGGACACCGTGGAGGCCAACGCCGCGCTGGGCTTCCAGGCCGACCTGCGCGACTACGGTGTCGGGGCGCAGATCCTCGTGGACCTCGGCGTCAAGAACCTGCGCCTGCTCACGAACAACCCCAAGAAGATCGTGGGCCTCGAGGGCTATGGCCTGCACATCGCCGAGCGCGTGCCGATCGAGATTCCGGCGACCGACGCCAACCGCAAGTACCTCTCGACCAAGCGCGACAAGCTCGGCCACCTGCTGTCGTCGCTGCCCGACTGAGATGGCGGGCCGCGCGCCGAGGCTCCGCCGGGCCGGCCCGGCGCCGTCCGCGCTCCGGTTCGCGGTCGTCGCGGCGCGCTTCAACGAGCGCATCACCCAGCGCCTGGTGGACGGCGCGCTGCACGCCTTCCGCGGCGCGCGCCTGCCGGCCGGGCGCGTCGAGGTGCACTGGGTGCCGGGCTCCTTCGAGCTGCCTCAGGCGGCCCAGCATCTGGCGGCGACCGGACGGTACGCGGGCATCGTCTGCGTCGGCGTCGTGATCCGCGGCCAGACCCCGCACTTCGAGCACGTCGCGCGCGAGGCCGCCGCCGGCATCCGCGCGGTGGCCCTGGCCACCGGCGTGCCGGCGACGTTCGGCGTCGTCACCGCGCTCTCCGAGGAGCAGGCGTGGGCGCGCGCGGGCGGGGCGGTGGGCAACCGGGGCGAGGAGGCCGCCGAGGCCGCGCTCCAGATGGCCGAGTGGATCCGCCGCCTCCGCCGGGGCGCCGGACGCTAGCGCGATGGGCCGCCGGCGCAAGGCTCGCGAGGTCGCGCTCCAGTTCCTCTACCAGCTCGACCTCACGGGCGACGACGACCCCGGCGCCCACGAGGCGGAGTTCTGGGCGCGCCACCCCGTGGACGAGGAGGCGCGGGCGTTCGCCGACGCGCTCGTGCGCGGGACCAAGGCCAACCAGGCCAAGATCGACCAGCTGCTCGCCCAGTACACCGAGCACTGGGACCTCGAGCGCATGGCCGTGGTGGACCGCAATATCTTGAGATCGGCGGTGTACGAGCTGCTCCTGGCCCCGGAGGTGCCGCCCAAGGTCGTGATCAACGAGGCCATCGAGATCGCCAAGAAATTCGGCACGAAGGAGTCCAGCCGGTTCATCAACGGCGTCCTCGACCGGATCCACAAAGAGCTGCGCCCGGTCTCCTGAGGCCCGCCGTGCGGTACGCGGTGCTCTCCGACGTCCACGCGAACCTCGAGGCGCTCGAGGCGGTCCTGGCCGACGCCGCGCCGCGCGCCGACGGCGTCCTGTGCCTCGGCGACGTCGTCGGGTACGGCGCCGATCCCGAGGCCTGCGTCGAGCGCCTGGCCGCGCGCGGCCAGGTGCTCGTCGCGGGCAACCACGAGCACGGCGTCGCGGGCCTGCTCGACCTCGACTGGTTCAATCCGTGGGCGCGGGCGGCGGTGGAGTGGACGCGCGCGCGCCTCGACGACGCCCACCGCGCCTGGCTCGGCGCGCTCCCGCTCACCGCCGAGGTCGGCGACGCGACGCTCGCGCACGCCTCGCCCGACCGCCCGGACGAGTGGGAGTACCTCATGTCGGCCGAGGACGGCTTCGCCGTGTTCGGCGCGTTCGCGACCCGCCTCTGCTTCGTCGGCCACTCGCACTGGCCGGGCGTCTGGTCGCTCGGCTCGTCGGGCCCCGCGTTCGAGCCGGGCTCGGTCCAGATCGCGCTCGAGGCCGGACGGCGCTACCTCGTCAACGTCGGCAGCGTGGGCCAG
This sequence comes from Candidatus Rokuibacteriota bacterium, assembly GCA_016179875.1. Classification (GTDB taxonomy): domain Bacteria; phylum Methylomirabilota; class Methylomirabilia; order Rokubacteriales; family CSP1-6; genus GWA2-73-35. The sequence goes on from JACPCH010000023.1 coordinate 20,926, forward strand.
CCGCGCGACCGCGACCCGCGCGCCGCCTACGCGCTCTGGGACCTCGACCGCGGGGCGGTGGCGATCCGGCGCGTGGCGTACGACGTGGGCGCCGCCCGGACCAAGATCGTCGCCTCCGGGCTCCCGCGGTTCCTCGCCGACCGGCTCGCCCTGGGCTCGTGACCCTGCGCGAGCGCGCGGGCCTCTCGGCGCTGGTCATGGTGAGCGCGTTCGCCCTCGCGCTCGCCTTCCCGCGCACCGACTGGGACGGCACCGCCTGGATCGCGCTCGTGCCGCTGATGGCGCTGGCGCTCGGGCGGCCGCCCCGGGCGGCCCTCGGCTGGGGCTGGCTGTTCGGGACCGTGTTCTTCCTCGTGCTCCTGCGCTGGCTCGACTGGACCTTCCGCGTCTACAGCGCGATCCCCTGGCCGCTCACGTGGGGGCCGATCCTGGCGCTCGCCGCCTACTGCGGCCTGTACGCCGGCGCCTTCGCGGCGGCCCTGGCGTGGATCGCCCGCCGGCGCTCCCCCGCGTGGGCCCTCCTGGCGGCGCCGTTTCTCTGGGTCGCGGGGGAGTGGCTGCGGAGCCGGCTCCTCGGCGGCTTCCCGTGGGGCACGCTCGGGTACTCGCAGCACCTGCGCCTCGCCGTGATCCAGGTGGCCGAGCTCGGCGGCGTCCACGCCGTCTCGTTCGTGCTGGTGGCGGTCAACGCGGCGCTGGCGGGCTGCCTGACGCTGCCATGGCGCCGGGCCGTCGCGGGCGTCGCGCTCGGCGGCGCGCTGCTCGCGGGCGCCCTCGCCTTCGGCGCGGCGCGGCTCGGCGAGGTGCCCCGGCCGGGCGAGTTCACGGTGGCGGTCGTCCAGCCGGCGATCGAGCAGCCCCTCAAGTTCGACCCGGGCCACGCGGCGACCACGCTCGGCATCCAGCTCCTGCTCACGCGGCGGGCCGGGGAGGACCACCCCGCGCTGATCGTCTGGCCGGAGACTTCCGTGCCCGGGCTGCTCCGGCGGGAGCCCGCGCTGCTCCGGGCCCTCACGGGCCTGGCGGGCTCGCTCCGGACCGCCCTCCTGGTGGGCGCGGTGGACGCCGAGGGGCAGTCTCAGCCGAGGGTCCGTAACACCGCGTTTCTCCTCACCGAGCGCGGCATCGCGGGGCGGTATGATAAGATTCATCTCGTTCCGTTCGGCGAGTTCGTGCCGCTGTCGAGCGTGATCGGATTCGTCCGGGGGTGGGCCGAGTTCATCGCGGAGCTCGAGCCCGGTTCCAGCGCCGTCGTGTTCCCGGGTCCGCCAGCCCCGTTCGGTGTCGTAATCTGTTACGAGGGAATCTTCCCCGAGCTCGTCCGCGAGTTCGTGAAAGGCGGGGCGCGTGTGATGGTGAACATGACGAACGACGCGTGGTTCGGCCGCACGAGCGGGCCGTGGCAGCACCTCGCCATGTACCCGTTCCGCGCCGTGGAGCACCGCACGGCGCTCGTGCGGGCGGCCAACACCGGCGTGTCGGCCTTCATCGCGCCCACCGGCGAGGTGATCCGCCGGATGGGCCTGTTCGAGCGCGGCGTCCTGACCGAGCGCCTGCCGCTCCGCGCCGGCGCGACGCTCTACACCCGGCTCGGGGAGTGGCTCGCGTGGCTGTCGCTCGCGGTCTCCGCGGCGGCGCTGGCCGCGGCCCGCGGGGGGCGGAGGGGCTAGTGCTCGGCGAGCTCAAGCGCGACGTCGCCGACCTGGCCGCCCGGGTGGCCGAGCTCCGGGGGCATCTTTGACCTCGCCGGCAAGGAAGCCCGCCTGGCGGCGCTCGACGCCGAGATGGCCTCGCCGACCTTCTGGGAGGACAACCGCCGCGCCCAGGAGCTCCTCCGCGAGCGCACGGAGCTCAACCGGAGCGTCACGCGCCTGAAGGAGCTCGCCCGGACGGCCGAGGACCTCGCGGTGATGCTCGAGCTGGCGGCCGAGGCGGGCGACGACAGTCTCGACGCCGAGATCGCCGCCGGCGCCGCGCGCCTCAAGCGCGACCTCGACGGGTTCGAGCTCAAGGTCATGCTCTCGGGCCCCCACGACGTGAAGGCCGCGATCCTGTCCATCCATCCCGGCGCGGGCGGCACCGAGTCGCAGGACTGGGCGCAGATGCTCCTGCGCATGTACCTGCGCTGGTGCGAGCGCGCGGGCTTCACGGCCGAGGTCGTGGACCTGCTCCCGGGCGACGAGGCGGGCATCAAGTCGGCGACCGTCGAGGTGACCGGCGAGTACGCGTACGGCTTCCTGCGGGGCGAGACCGGGGTGCACCGGCTCGTGAGGATCTCGCCCTTCGACGCCTCGCGCCGGCGGCAGACGAGCTTCGCGTCGGTCGCGCTGGTGCCCGAGGTGGACGACGTCGAGGTGAGCGTGCGGGAGGACGAGCTCCGGGTGGACGTGTTCCGGTCGTCGGGCCCGGGTGGGCAGGGCGTCAACACCGCCGACTCGGCGGTGCGCATCACGCACCTGCCCAGCGGGATGGTGGTCCAGTGCCAGAACGAGCGCTCGCAGCTGCGGAACCGGGACACGGCGCTGCGGATCCTCAAGGCGCGGCTCTACGAGATCGCCGAGCGGAAGCAGCGCGAGGAGCTCGCGGAGCTGACGGGCCAGAAGAAGGGCATCGCCTTCGGCAGCCAGATCCGCTCCTACACCTTCCACCCCTACCAGCTCGTCAAGGACCATCGGACGGGGCTCGAGATCGGCAACGTCGAGGCCGTGATGGACGGCGATCTCGACGCGCTGATCAAGGCCTACCTGCTGTGGGCGCGCGGGCGCGAGACGGCGTAGTGGACGAGAGCAACGAGCTGGTCCGCCAGCGCGAGAAGAAGCTCGAGGCGCTCCGCGCCCGGGGGCTCGACCCCTTCGGCGGCCGCTTCCCGGTGACCCACTGGGCGCGTCCGCTCCACGCGCGGCTCGGGGCCGCGGGCGAGGAGGAGCTGAAGGGCGCCGGCCCGGTGTCGGTCGCCGGGCGGATCGTCGCGCTCCGCCACCACGGCCGGTCCTGCTTCGCGCACCTCATGGACTACACGGGCCGGGTCCAGCTCTACGCGCGCGCCGACCAGCTCGCCGACGACTACGCCCGGTTCACCGACCTCGACCTCGGCGACTTCATCGGCGTGGCCGGCGAGATGTTCCGCACGCGCACCGGCGAGCTGACCGTCGCGGTCAAGGGCTTCACGTTCCTGGCGAAGTCGCTCCGGCCCCTGCCCGAGAAGTGGCACGGCCTCAAGGACGTCGAGACCCGCTACCGGCAGCGCTACGTGGACCTCATCGTCAACCCCGAGACCCGCGAGATCTTCCTGCTGCGCGCCCGCATCGTCGCGGCCCTCCGCGGGTTCCTCGACGCGCGCGGATTCGTCGAGGTCGAGACGCCGATGATGCAGCCGATCCCCGGCGGCGCGATCGCGCGGCCGTTCAAGACCCACCACAACGCGCTCGGCATGGACCTCTACCTCCGCATCGCGCCCGAGCTGTACCTGAAGCGCCTCGTGGTCGGGGGCTTCGACCGGGTCTACGAGATCAACCGGAACTTCCGCAACGAAGGGATCTCGACCCAGCACAATCCCGAGTTCACGATGCTCGAGTTCTACCAGGCGTACGCCGACTACACCGACCTGATGGAGCTGACCGAGGCGCTGTTCGTGGAGCTCGCGCAGTCGCTCAAGGGGTCGCTCCGGCTCACCTGGGGCGAGCACGCGATCGACCTCACGCCGCCCTGGCGGCGGCTGCCCTTCTTCGCGGGCCTCTCCGAGGCTCTCGGGGTGGACGTCACCCCGGCAACCGATCCGGCCGCCGTCGCCCGCGCGGCCGCCGCGCGGGGCATCGCCCACGCCGGCGGCCCGGCGTGGAAGCTCTGGAAGGACGTCTTCGAGGCGCTGATCGAGCCGACGCTCGTGCAGCCGACGTTTGTCGTCGATTTCCCGATCGAGCTCTCGCCGCTCGCCAAGAAGAAGCGCGACGACCCGCTCCTGGTGGACCGCTTCGAGCTCTTCGTGGGGCGGCGCGAGCTGGCCAACGCGTACAGCGAGCTGAACGACCCGGAGGACCAGCTCGCCCGGTTCCACGAGCAGGCGGCGCTCCAGGCCCGCGGCGACGACGAGGCCCACTGGCTCGACGAAGACTACGTGCGGGCGCTCGAGTACGGGCTGCCGCCGGCGGCCGGCGAGGGGATCGGCATCGACCGGCTCGTCATGCTTCTCGCCGACCAGCCCTCGATCCGCGAGGTGATCCTGTTCCCGCACCTCCGGCCCGAGCCCGCGCCGTGAAGAGGGGGCTCCCGTTCGAGCTCTTCATGGGGCTCCGCTACCTGGGCGCGCGGGGCCAGCGGATGAACCTCTCGCTGTTCGTGTGGATCGGCGTCGGCGGCGTCTTCCTCGGCGTCGCGGCGCTCATCGTCGTGCTCGCGGTGATGACGGGCTTCCAGGACGGCATCCGCGACCGGATCATCGCCGCCAACCCGCACCTGCTCGTCTACCGGAGCGCGGGCGGCGGGATCTCCGACGCGGCGGCGGTGACGGCGACGCTCCGCGCGATCCCGGGCGTGCGGTCGGCGACGCCGTTCGTCCACCAGCAGGCGCTCTTCACCGCCGCCGGCGGCGGCGCCCACGGCGGGCTGATCCGCGGCGTGGACGTGGCGACGCCCGCGCTGCGCCGGGAGATCGAGGCCCAGCTCCGGAGCGGCGGCGTGGCGCCCCTGGCCGGCGGCGAGGCCGCCATCCTGCTGGGGCGCGAGCTGGCGCGGGTGCTCGGCGTCGTCCCCGGCGACGGCGTCACGGTGATCTCGCCGCAGGGCGCGGTGACCGCGGTCGGGATGGTGCCGAAGATGCGGCGCTACACCGTGGCCGGGACGATCGAGGTCGGCATGTACGAGTTCGACGCCTCGATCGCGTACCTCGCGCTGCCGGCGGCCCAGGAGTTCGCCGGGCTGGCGGGGACCGTGACCGGCATCGAGGTGCGGCTCGCCGACCCGTTCGACGCCAAGCGCGTGGGGCGCGCGGCGGCGGCCCGGCTCGGCGCCGGGTACTGGGCGCGCGACTGGATGGACATGAACCGGAACCTCTTCGCCGCGCTCCAGCTCGAGAAGCTCGCCCTCTTCGTCGTGGTGACCATCATCGTGCTCGTCGCCGCCTTCGCGATCATCGGCCACCTCGTCCTGCTCGTCGCCGAGAAGCGCAAGGAGATCGGCGTCCTCAAGGCGATCGGCGCCTCCGCCGGCAGCATCACGGCCGTCTTCTTCGCGGTGGGGATGACGATCGGCGTCGTCGGCACCGTGGCCGGCAGCGTCGTCGGCCTCGTCATCATCTGGATCCAGAACACGTACAAGATCATCCGGCTCGCCGGCGACGTCTATCAGATCGACCACCTGCCGATGAAGCTCACGCTGACCGACGGGCTGATGGTCGTGGGCGCGACGCTGCTGCTGTCCTTCCTGGCCACGATCATTCCCGCGCGCCGGGCCGGCGCCCTGGCCCCGGTGGACGTGCTGCGCTATGAGTAGTGCGAGCCGCGCGGAGGAACGGCCCGGAAGGCAGTGCGAGGTGAGTCCGTTCGACGGACGAGCCGAGCGGTGAAATGGCTCTGAGAGTGAGCACGAGCGAGCCGCTGCTCGTCGCCGAGGAGCTGGAGAAGGAGTACCGCTCCGGGCCCGAGGTGGTCCGCGTGCTGCGCGGCGCGAGCCTGGTCATCCGGCCCGCCGAGGTCGTGGCGCTCGTCGGCGCCTCGGGCGTCGGCAAGTCCACGCTGCTGCACCTGCTCGGCGCGCTCGACCGCCCGACCGCCGGCCGGGTCCTCTTCGCCGGCCAGGACCTCTTCGGCTGCGGCGAGGCGGAGCTCGTCCGCTACCGCCGCCAGGAGGTCGGGTTCGTCTTCCAGTTCTACAACCTGCTCGGCGAGCTCTCCGCCCTCGAGAACGCCATGATCCCGGCCCTGATCGCCCGCCGCCCCGGACGCGAGGCGCGGGAGCTGGCGGCCGCCGCGCTGGCCGAGGTGGGCCTCGCGGACCGGCTCGGCCACCGCCCCGGCGAGCTGTCGGGCGGCGAGCAGCAGCGGGTGGCCATCGCGCGGGCGCTGATCAACCGGCCCCGGCTGATCCTGGCCGACGAGCCCACCGGCAACCTCGACCCGAAGACGAGCGAGGTGATCTACGACCTGTTCCTCCGCCTCCAGGCCGAGCGGGGCATCGCTTTTCTCGTCGCCACCCACAACCCCGACCTCGCCCGCAAGGCCGAGCGGGGCTACCGGCTGGTCGAGGGGCGGGCGCGGGAAGTGGCCCGGGGGGAGTGAGGGCCGGCGGCGCGGAGAACGCGCTGGAGTTTCGCCTAGTTGCCCGCTCGCGAAGAAAAAGCCTGGCCGGGGCCTCCCCCCTGGGCTATACTGAGGTCGCAACTCACTAACTAGCCGTCGCCGAAAGAGAATTTCGACATCCAACGGTCTGGGGAAGGGGTGGGGGACGCCAGTGTTTGAGCGATTCACCGAGCGCGCGCGTCGGGTCATCATCCTGGCACGGGAGGAAGCGGGCCGTTTCCGCCACGATTTCGTCGGGACCGAGCACGTCCTCCTCGGCCTGATCCGCGACGGCGAAGGGATCGCGACGGCCGTCCTGCAGCGGCTCGGGCTCCGGCTCGAGACGGTCAAGGCCGAGGTCGAGCGGGCCCTCGCGGGCTTCCCCAAGACGCTGACGTTCGGCGAAGTGCCCTTCACGCCCCAGGCCAAGCGTGTCCTCGAGCTGTCCATCGAGGAGGCGCGGCAGCTCGGCCACAACTACATCGGCACCGAGCACCTGCTCCTCGGCCTCATGAAGGAAGGCCAGTCGATCGCCGCCAAGATTCTCGAGTCTCTCGGCGCCCGGCTCGACGAGGTCCGGCAAGAGACCCTCGCGTTGCTCGGTGATCAGTACTATCCGCGACCGAAGAAGCGGTCGCAGACGCCTGTTCTGGACGAGTTCGCCCGCGACCTGACCCAGCTGGCGCGCGAGAGCAAGCTCGACCCGGTGATCGGGCGCGAGCAGGAGATCGAGCGCGTCATCCAGATCCTCGCCCGCCGGACGAAGAACAACCCGGTGCTGATCGGCGAGCCGGGGGTCGGCAAGACCGCGATCGTCGAGGGGCTCGCCCAGAAGATCATCAGCCACGACGTCCCCGACGTCCTCGTCAACAAGCGCCTGCTCCAGCTCGACCTGGGCGCGCTCGTCGCGGGCACCAAGTACCGCGGCCAGTTCGAGGAGCGGCTGAAGGCCGTGATGAAGGAGATCAGGCAGTCGGAGAACGTCGTGCTGTTCCTCGACGAGCTCCACACGCTGATCGGGGCGGGCGCGGCCGAGGGGGCGATCGACGCCTCGAACATGCTCAAGCCCGCGCTCTCGCGCGGCGAGATCCAGACGATCGGCGCCACGACGCTCGACGAGTACCGGAAGTACATCGAGAAGGACGGCGCGCTCGAGCGGCGCTTCCAGCCGGTCATCGTGAAGGCGCCCAGCGTGCCGGAGGCGATCGAGATCATCAAGGGGCTCCGGCACAAGTACGAGGCGCACCACCGCGTGAAGATCACCGAGGGGGCGATCAGCGCCGCGGTCCAGCTCGCCGACCGGTACATCACGGACCGTCAGCTGCCGGACAAGGCCATCGACGTCATCGACGAGGCGTCGTCGCGGACACGCCTCATGGCGCTCATGCCGCCGCCCGAGGTCAAGGAGATCGAGAAGGAGCTCGAGCGCGTGATCCGCGAGAAGGACATGTACCTCGAGGCCCAGGAGTTCGAGAAGGCCGCGTCGCTGCGGGAGAAGGAGAAGGTCCTCCGCCATCGCGAGGAGGAGCTCAAGCGGGAGTGGGAGAAGAACAAGGGCAAGGGGACCCAGTCGGTCGAGGAGGAGGACATCGAGTTCATCGTGTCCCGCTGGACCGGCATCCCGCTCTCGAAGCTCGAGGAGAAGGAGTCCGAGAAGCTCGCCCGCATGGAGGAGGCGCTCCACGGCCGGATCATCGGCCAGAACGACGCGGTCGCCGCGGTGTCGCGGGCCATCCGCCGCTCGCGCGCCGGGCTCAAGGACGCCAAGCGCCCGGTGGGCTCGTTCATCTTCCTCGGCCCGACCGGCGTGGGGAAGACGGAGCTGGCCCGGGCGCTCGCCGAGTACCTCTTCGGCGACGAGAACGCGCTCATCCGCGTGGACATGTCCGAGTACATGGAGAAGTTCTCGGTCTCGCGGCTCCTCGGCGCCCCGCCCGGCTACGTCGGCTATGAAGAGGGCGGGTTCCTGACCGAGAAGGTGCGTCGTCGTCCCTATTCCGTCGTGCTGTTCGACGAGATCGAGAAGGCGCACCCGGACGTGTTCAACATGATGCTCCAGGTGCTCGACGACGGCCGCCTGACCGACTCGCTCGGCCACGTGGTCGACTTCAAGAACACCATCCTCATCATGACGTCGAACCTGGGCACGAGCCTGATCGGCAAGCGGATCTCGCCCGGCTTCATGCAGGAGTCCGACGACTCGTCCTACGACCGGATGAAGGACCGGGTCCTGGAGGAGCTGAAGCGCGCGTTCCGGCCGGAGTTCGTCAACCGGATCGACGACATCATCGTCTTCCACGCGCTGTCTCTCGATCACATCACGCAGATCATCCGGCTCATGATCGCCCGGATCAACAAGCAGATCGCCGAGAAGGGCATCGAGCTCATCCTCACCCCCGCGGCCGAGGCGGCGCTCGTCGAGAAGGGGTTCGACCAGACGTACGGCGCGCGGCAGCTGCGCCGCACGATCCAGAAGCACATCGAGGATCCGCTGGCCGAGGCGATCGTGCGCGGCCAGGTCGCGGAACACGCCCGGATCGAGGTGGACGTCGACGGGGCGGGTTTCAGCTTCCGCGAGGCCCAGCCCGCGGAACCGCCCCTCGAGCTTGCTGAGCACTAGGACCCTGGTTTCGGCCTGAGGGCCCGGTGAACGCGGCGGGGCGAGTCCGTCTCAGCGTTGTCGTCCTTGTGGCGCTGGTGCTGTCGCTCCAGTCCGCCGGCGGGGACGCGCAGCAGGCGCCGCCGCCCATCCTCATCAAGGAGATCGCCGTCGAGGGCGCCAAGCGCGTCCAGGACGCGGTGGTCCTGGGCCGCGTGAAGGCCGCCGTCGGGTCCGCGTTCAATCCCACCCAGCTCTCCGAGGACATCCGCGCGATCTTCGGCCTCGGCTTCTTCGACGACGTCCAGCTCCGGGTGGAGGACTTCGAGGGCGGCGTCAAGATCACGTTCGTGGTGGCCGAGCGTCCGTTCGTCCGCGACGTGGACTTCATCGGCAACAAGAAGGTCGACACCGACACCCTCCAGGAGCGGATCAACCTCAAGCTCGGCAGCGTCTACAACCCGGTGGACGTCCAGAGCGCCGTCGCCAAGCTGCGCGAGCACTACGAGGACGAGGGATACTTCGAGGTCCAGATCAGCCCCGACGTGGAGAAGTTCGCCGACGGCGACGTCCGCGTCGTGTTCAACATCATCGAGGGGCGGCGCATGACGATCGAGCAGATCGTCGTCAAGGGGAACAAGGGGCTCACCGCGAAGCAGATCAAGGCGTTCCTCCTGACCCAGGAGCGCCAGCTGTTCATCCTGCGGGGTACCGTGCAGCGCCAGCGCCTCGAGGAGGACGTCGAGCGGATCATCGCGCTCTACAACGACCACGGCTACATCCAGGCCCGCGTGGAGTCGCACGACGCCTCGGTCAATCGCGAGACGGCGCGGGTGACGGTGACGTTCGTCGTGGTCGAAGGGCCCCAGTTCAAGATCAGCGACCTCAAGGTGACCGGCGTGACCATGTTCCCCGAGCGCGAGGTGGCGCGCCGGCTCACGCTCAAGGCCGGCGACGTCTTCTCCCGGTCCAAGCTCCGCGACACGATCCGCGCGCTGACCGACCTCTACGGCACGGTGGGCCGCGCCTCGGCCGACGTGAACCCCCGGACGGAGCAGAACGCCGCGGCCAGCACCGTGGCCGTCACGCTCGAGATCGCCGAGGGGCCGGAGGTCTACGTCGAGCGCATCAACATCAGCGGCAACGTCCGGAGCCAGGAGAAGATCCTGCGCCGCGAGCTCCCGCTGCACGAGGGCGAGCTGTACACGCTCCAGAAGAAGGAGATCGCCCGGCAGCGGCTGGTGAACCTCGGGTTCTTCGACACCGTCAACGTGACCACCCAGCCGGGGTCGGACAAGACGAAGATCGTCGTGAACGTCGAGGTCACCGAGAAGCCGACCGGGCTCTTCAGCATCGGCGGCGGCTTCTCGTCCGTGGACAGCCTGATCGGCACCATCGACCTCTCGCAGCGCAACTTCCTCGGCCGCGGCTGGGAGGTCTCGGCGCGGATCCGCGCAGGCGCCCGGACGCAGCAGGGGATCCTGAGCTTCACCGAGCCGTGGCTCTTCGACCGCCCGCTCTCGGCCGGGGTCGACCTGTTCAACACGCGTCGCGTGTTCACCGAGTACACCTACGACATCCTGGGCGGCGGCCTCCGGTTCAGCCATCCGTTCGCCGATTACTGGCGCTGGCACACGGGGTACCGGCTGACGCGCGACAAGATCAGCGACCTGCGGGAGGACATCACGGGGCCGCTGCGGGACGAGGACGGCAGCCGCGTGACGTCGAAGGTCTCGGCCTCGCTCACGCGCGACAGCCGCGACCAGCTGATCGCGACCACGCGCGGGGGGCTCACGGTCGTCGGCACGGACGTGGCCGGCCTGGGCGGCGACTCGAGGTTCGTCAAGCTCGGCGGCTCCTCGACGTACTTCAGGCCCGTCTGGCTCGACCACATCGTCTCGGGGCGCCTCGAGGCGGGCTACGGCTTCGGGCTCGGCGACGAATCGCTCCCGCTGTTCGAGCGCTTCTACGCGGGCGGCCCGAACTCGGTCCGGAGCTTCAAGTTCCGCCAGATCTCGCCGACGGACTCGCAGGGCCTGCGCGTCGGCGGCACCAGCTCGGTGCTCGGCAGCGCCGAGTACATCGTGCCGCTGCCGTTCGGCTTTCGCGTGGCGGGCTTCTTCGACATCGGCAACGTCTACGGCTTCGGGACCACGTTCGACCTCACGGACACCCGGGAGGCCACGGGCCTCGGCGTGCGCTGGCAGTCGCCGTTCGGCCCGATCCGGCTGGACTACGGGATCAACCTCGACCGCAAGGAAGGCGAGAATTTCGGCGCCTTCCACTTCGCGGTCGGGTCACCGTTCTAGGAGGAACCCATGCGGCGATTGCGGAGTGCGTTGATCCTCGGAGCGGCCGCCCTCGCGGCCCCGGGCGCGGCCGCGTGGGCGCAGGCCCCGGCCCCGGGGGCGGCGGTCAGGGTCGCGCTGATCGACGTGCAGCGCGTGCTGGCGCGCTCGGCGGCCGGCGTCGCGGCGCGCGAGCAGCTCGAGCGCGAGCGGGCGACGATGCAGCGCGAGATGGACGCCAAGCGCAAGGAGCTCGAGACGCTCCGCGACGAGCTGGAGAAGAAGGGGCCGCTCATGACCGCCGAGGCCCGGCGCGAGCGGCAGGACGCCTTCGAGCGCAAGCGGCGGGACGCCGCGCGCCTGGCCGACGACTTCCAGAAGGAGCTGGAGAAGAAGGAGCAGCAGCTCCTCCAGAAGGTCCTGCAGAACCTCTCCGGGATCATCGAGCGCCTGGGAAAGGAGCGCGGCTACCACATGATCGTCGAGCGCCGGGGCGCGATGGTGCTCTACGCCTCGACCGAGGCCGACCTCACGGACGAGGTCATCCGCGCGTACGACCAGCAGGCCGGGGCCAAGGGCAAGAAGTAGCGGCGATGGGCACAGCAGCCGGGTTCACCCTCGGTGAGCTCGCCGTGGCCCTTCGCGCAACGCTCGACGGCGACCCGGCGCGCGTCGTGAGCGGCGTGGCGCCGCTCGAGAGCGCCGGTCCCGAGCACATCTCGTTCGTCACCGGCCGGCGCCACCTCGCCGCGGCCCGCGCCTCCCGGGCCGGGGCGTTCCTGGCGCCGCCCGAGCTCACGGACCTCCCCGGGCCCGTCCTGCGCTCACCGGCACCGCAGCTGGCGCTCATCGAGCTCCTGACGCTGTTCCATCCTCCCGCGGCCGCGCCGCCCGGGCTCGCCCCCAGCGCGGTCGTCGCGGCGGGCGCGCGCGTGGACCCGAGCGCGTCGGTCGGGCCGCTGGCCGTGGTGGAGGCGGGCGCGGTGATCGGCCCGCGCGCCCGGGTCGGCGCGCTCGCCTACGTCGGCGCCGGCGCCGAGGTCGGCGAGGACGCGGTGCTCCACCCGCGCGTCGTGCTCTACGCGCGCGTCCGGCTCGGCCGGCGCGTGGTGGTGCACGCCGGCGCCGTCATCGGCGCCGACGGCTTCGGCTACGCCTTCGACGGGAGCACCCACCGCAAGATCCCCCAGGTCGGGGGCGTCCGGATCGAGGACGACGTCGAGATCGGCGCGAACACGACGATCGACCGCGCGACGCTCGGCGAGACGGTGATCGGGCGCGGCACCAAGATCGACAACCTGGTCCAGGTCGCCCACAACGTGGAGATCGGCGAGCACTCGATCATCGTGGCCCAGGTCGGCATCTCGGGCTCGTGCCGGCTGGGGCGCGGCGTGGTGCTGGCGGGGCAGGTGGGCGTCGCCGACCACCTGACGGTCGGCGACGGCGTCGTCGCGTCCGCGCAGACCGGGATCGCCGCGGACGTCGCCGCCGGCCAGACGGTCATGGGAATGCCGGCCCGCCCCGCCGCGCTGGCCCGGCGCATCTGGGCGGCCGAGAACCGGCTGCCCGACCTGATCCGGCGGCTCCGCGCGACCGAGCGCCGGCTCCAGCGCCTCGAGGGCCAGCTCGGCATCGGCTCGCCGGAGGGCGGGCGCCCGGGAGCGGACGATGACGCGTCCTGAGCGCGTGCACCCGACCGCCCTCGTCGATCCGGCCGCGCGCCTCGCCCCCGGCGCGCGCGTCGGCGCGTTCACGGTCGTCGGGCCCGAGGTCGTGCTCGGAGCGGGCGCCGAGATCGGCCACCACTGCGTGCTCGAAGGGCGTGTCGAGATCGGGCCGCGGGCGCGGGTGGGCCACGGGGCGGCGCTGGGCGGCGCGCCGCAGGACCTCAAGTTCGGGCCCGGGACGCCCGCGGGCGTGCGGGCCGGCGCCGACACGGTGATCCGCGAGTACGTCACGATCCACCGCGCCACGAAGGCCGACGCCTGGACCGAGATCGGCAGCGGCTGCCTCGTCATGGCCATGGCCCACGTGGCCCACGACTGCACGATCGGCGACGGCGCGATCGTCATCAACTACGCCGGCCTCACCGGTCACTGCGAGATCGGCGAGCGGGCGACGATCGGCGGGTTCGTCGGGCTCGCGCCCTTCACGCGCGTCGGCGCCTACGCCTACGTCGGCGGCATGGCGAAGGTCGTCGCCGACGTGCCGCCCTACATGCTCGTGGACGGCAACCCGGCCGCGGTGCACGGCGTCAACGTCGTCGGGCTGCGGCGCGCCGGAATGGCGGCCGCGGACCGGCGCGCGCTCCAGGAGGCCTACCGGCTGCTCTACCGCAGCGGGCTGACGGTGCCGCGCGCCATCGCGCGCATCCGCGAGGAGCTGCCGGCGACCGCGCCCGTGACCGCGCTCCTCGCGTTCATCGCGGACGCCCGGCGGGGGATCTGCGGGGCGCCGGAGCCCGGCGGGCGCGGGGGCGCGCCGCTCGGCGAGGCGGGGGGCGTCGCGCCGCACCCGGAAGGGGAGCCCGTGTGATGGCGGCCAACGACCGCCGCGTGCGCGCGGGCGTGGTGGGCGCCGGGCACATGGGCCAGTACCACATGCTCGTGTACGCCGAGCTCTGGGACGTCGAGCTGGCCGGCGTGGTGGACGTGGACCGCGAGCGCGCCGGGACGGTGGCCGCGCACTACGACACCCGCGCCTTCGGCGATCACCGCGAGCTGATCGGCCGGGTGGACGTCGCCAGCGTCGCGGTGCCGACCGAGCAGCACTTCCCGGTCGCCTCCGAGCTGCTCGAGGCCGGAATCCACGTGCTCGTCGAGAAGCCGATCACGCCGACGCTCGAGGAGGCGCGCGCCCTCTACGCGATCGCGCGCCGCACGGGCGCGGTGCTCCACGTGGGCCACGTCGAGCGCTTCAACGGCGCGGTCCAGGAGCTCACGAAGATCGTGGAACGGCCGATCCTCGTCGAGTCGCGCCGCCTCGGCCCGTTCGTGCCGCGCGTGCAGAAGGACACGGTGATCATGGACCTCATGATCCACGACCTCGACATCGTGCTCTCGCTGGTGGACTCGCCGCCGCGGCGGCTCGCGGCGATGGGCGCCACGGTGCAGTCGTCGGTGACGGACGTGGCCAGCGTCCAGATCGGCTTCGAGTCGGGGACGATCGCCGTCCTGACCGCGAGCCGCGCCACCGAGGAGAAGATCCGCACGCTCGCGGTCACCCAGGCCGACGCCTACGTCGTGCTCGACTACGCCGAGCAGGACATCCGTATCCACCGGCGGGCGGCCCAGGAGTACACGCTCAACCGCGAGTCGATCCGCTACCGGCGCGCCTCGTTCGTCGAGCACGTGCAGGTCCACCGCGACAACCCGCTCAAGCTCGAGATCCTGCACCTGCTGCGCGCCGTGCGGCGCGCCCGGAGCGGCGAGCGCGCCGCGCTCGCCGAGACCGAGGACCTGCGCTCCCTGGCCATGGCCCTCGAGATCGAGCGGATGATCCGGGAGGGGCGCTCCGAAACCGCGTACGGGGACGCGCTGCCGTGGAGCGCTCCCTCGGCCTGATGTGCGGCGCCGGCGCGCTGCCGGCGCTGATGGCGGGCAGCGCGCGGCGCCAGGGCTGGCGCGTCGTGGCGTTCACCTTCGCCGACGCCTCCGGCGTCGGCGGGCACGCGGCGCGCACGATCCCGAGCCGGCTCACCGAGATCGAGCCCGTGCTCGCCGCGCTCCAGCGGGAGCGGGTCGGCGCGGTGCTGCTCGCGGGGCGGTTCTGGGTCCAGGACGTGCTCCAGGGCGGACGTCCCGACGCGGCGGCGGCCGCGATGACCGCGCGGATGGACGACACGACGATCGTGGGCGCCATCGCCTCGACGATCGCGGGGCTCGGGATCGAGCTCCTGGACCAGCGGACCTTCCTGGACGACCGGCTCGCGCCGGCCGGCTCCTGGTCGGCGCGCCCGCCGACCGACGACGAGTGGCACGACGTCCGGCGCGGGCTCGCGGTCGCGCGGCTCACCGCCGACGCGCGCGTCGGCCAGACGGTCGTGGTCCGCCGCGGCGCGGTGATGGCGGTCGAGGCCGCCGAGGGCACGACCGAGGCGATCCGCCGGGGCACGGGCCTCGCGGGCCCCGGCGCGGTCGTCGTGAAGGCGGTGGCGCTTGACCACGACTATCGCTTCGACGTCCCGACGGTCGGTCCCGCGACGCTCGAGGCGGCGGTGGCCGGCGGCGCGACGGTCGTGGCGGTGGAGGCGGGCCGCGTCCTCGTTCTGGAGCGCGACGCGACCGTGGGCCTGGCCGATCGGGCCGGGGTCGCGCTGCTCGGCGCGAGCCGGGCATGAGCGCGCCCGCGGTCATGCTCGTCGCCGGCGAGGCCTCGGGCGACCTTCACGGCGCGGCCCTCTGCCGCGCGCTCGCGGCGCTGGCGCCGCGCTGCCGCACCTTCGGCATGGGCGGCCGGCTCATGGCCGCGGCCGGCATGGACCTCCTCGTGGACGTCACGGCCGCCGCCGCCGCCGGCGGCAGCGAGGCGGTGAGCCGGGTGCCGCTCCTCTACCGCGCCTATCGGCGCCTGCGCGCCGCGCTCGAGGCCGAGCCCCGGCCGGCGGCGCTCGTGCTGATCGACTTTCCCGAGTTCAACCTCCGATTGGCCCGCGCCGCGCGCCGGGCCGGCGTGCCGGTCGTGTACTTCATCCCGCCCCAGATCTGGGCGTGGCGCGCGTGGCGCATCCGGACGATCCGGCGTCTCGTCTCGCTCGTGCTCGCCGTCTTTCCGTTCGAGACGGCGCTCTACCGGCGCGCGGGCGTGCCGGTGGAGTTCGTGGGACACCCCCTCCTCGACGCCCTCGCCGGGGCGCCGTCGCGCGCCGCGGCTCGCCGGGAGCTGGGGCTCCCCGAGGCCGCCGAGGTGATCGGGCTGCTGCCGGGCAGCCGCCGCGAGGAGGTCGAGCGCGTGCTGCCCGTGATGCGGGAGGCGCTCCTGCAGATCCGCACGGCCCGTCCCGCGCAGCGGTTCGCGCTCGCGCTGGCGCCGACGGTCGAGCGCGCCGCCGTCGCGCGGCATCTCGACGGCCTGGGGCCGGTGACGCTCGCGCCGAACGGCGCCCACGCCGTGATCCGCGCGGCCGACCTCGTCCTGGTCACGTCCGGCACCGCGACGCTCGAGGCGGCGCTGCTCGGCACGCCGATGGTCGTGTGCTACCGCGTCTCGCGGCTGACGGAGGCCATGGTGCGCGCGCTCACGCGCGTGCCCTGGATCAGCCTGCCGAACCTCACGCTCGGCCGCGCGGTGGTGCCCGAGCTCTATCAGTCGCGGGCGACGGGAGCGCGCCTCGCCGACGAGACGCGGCGCCTCCTCGAGGACGCGTCCGCGCGCGACGCCCAGCGCGCCGCGTTCGCGGAGCTCGCGGGCCGGCTCGGCGCCCCGGGCGTCGGCGACCGCGCCGCGCGGCTCGTCCTGGCCGAGGCGGGCCTCGCCTCGTGAGCCCGCGCCTGGCCGCGCTGGCCCCGCCCGTCGCCGCGGCGGCCGTGCGCCTGCTCGGCGCGACGCTCTCGCTCCGGCTGGCCGGGGTCGACGCGGTGGCGCCGCGCTGGCGCGCCGGCGCGCCCGTGATCTACGCGGTCTGGCACGGGCGCATCCTCATGATGCCGTGGCTCAACGCGCGGCTCCGGCGAACGCACGGGGCGCGCGCGGCCACCGTGCTGGCGAGCCGCTCCGGCGACGGCGAGCTGATCGCGCGGTACTGCCGGCGCTTCGGCCTCGAGGTGGTCCGCGGCTCGTCGTCGAGTGGCGGCGCCGCGGCGGTCCGCCGGCTGGTGGACGTGCTCGCCGGCGGCGACGACGTCGTCGTCGTTCCCGACGGGCCGCGGGGCCCGCGGCGGCAGCTCCAGCCGGGCGTGGTCGCGCTGGCGGCCCTGACGGGCGCGCCCATCGTCCCGCTCGCGCTCGGCGCGCGGCCGGCGCGCCGGCTCTCGAGCTGGGACGAGTTCGTGGTTCCGCTGCCGTTCGCGCGCTGCGCGGCGGTGTTCGGGGCGCCGCTCGCGGTCGCCCGCGACGCCGATCGGGAACGCGCGGCCAAGGACGTGGCGCGGAGCCTCGACGAGGTCACCGAGGCCGCGGACCGGCTGGCATGCGCCTGATCTACGCGCTCTACACCGCGCTCGCCCTGACCGCGCTGGTCCTCGTCTACCTCCCGCTCGCGCTCGGGCGGTGGCTCGTGCACGGCGTGCCGGTGCGCGCCCGGGCGCGGCTCGGCGCGCTCGAGCCCCTCGGGGAGGGCCGGCGCTCGGTCTGGCTCCACGCCGTGTCGGTCGGCGAGGCGATCGCCGCCGCGCCGCTCGTGGACGGCCTGCGCCGCCTCCACCCGGAGCTGCCGCTGGTGATCACGACCGTGACCGAGACCGGGGCGCGCGTGGTGCGGGAGCGGTTCGGCACGGTCGCGGTCCACCGCTTCTTCCCGCTCGATCTGCCGTGGGCGATGCGCCGCGCCCTGCGGGCGCTCGATCCCGCGCTGTTCGTGTGCATGGAGACCGAGCTCTGGCCCAACGCGCTCCGGGCGTTCGCGGCCCGGGGCGTGCCGGTCATGATCGCGAACGGCCGCATCTCCGACCGGTCCTGGCGGCGGTACCGGCTCGTCCGCGGCCTGATGCGCGCGATCCTCGCCGACGTCAGGATCTTCGCCATGCAGTCGCAGGAGGACGCGCGGCGGATCATCGCGCTCGGCGCCGAGCCGGAGCGCGTCTTCGTCACCGGGAACATCAAGAACGAGCCGGCCCCCGATTCGCCGGGGGCGATCGACCTGTGGCGGCGGCTCCTCGGGCTCGGGCCGCGCCAGCGCGTCTGGGTCGCGGGCAGCACGCACCGCGGGGAGGAGACCGCCGTGCTGGACGCCCACCGGGCGGCGCTCGCGCTGGAGCCCGACCTCGCGCTGGTCCTGGCGCCGCGACACCCCGAGCGCGCCGCCGAGGTGCTCGACCTCGTCGGGCGCGCCGGCTGGCCCGCGGTGCGGCGGAGCGAGCTGCCCCGCGAGCGGCGCGGGGCGGGCGCGGCGCCGGTCATCGTGCTCGACACCGTCGGCGAGCTCGCGCCGCTCTACTCGCTGGCCGACGTGGTGTTCGTGGGCGGGAGCCTGGTGCCGGTCGGCGGCCACAACGTGCTCGAGCCCGCGATCCGGCGCAAGCCCGTGCTCGTGGGGCCGCACACGGAGAACTTCCGTGAGGCGGCGGCGCTCCTCGAGGGCGCGGGCGCCGCGGTCGTGGTCCGGGACGGCGCCGGGCTCGGGCGGGCGCTATCCTGGCTGCTCGGCGACCCCGCGCTCGCCGCCACGCTGGGCGAGGCCGGCTGGGAGGCGGTGGCCTCACGGCACGGTGCGGTGCGCGAGACGCTCGAGCTGGTGGCGCGGCTCGGGCGGGACGGGGGGCGCTGATGCCGAAGCGGCGCGCCCGCGGGGAGCGGCTGCTGCGCGGCTGGAACGAGGGGTTCCTCCCGGGGCCGACGCGCCGCCTGCTCACCGTCGCCGAGGGCGGGTACCGCGGCCTCCTCGGCGCCCGCGAGTGGCTCTACGCGCGCCACGTGCTGAGATCGCGCCGCCTGCCGTGCCCCGTGATCTCGGTCGGCAACCTCACGGTCGGCGGCACCGGCAAGACGCCGGCGGTGGAGGTGGCCGTCGCCACGCTCGCGGCGCTCGGCCGCCGCCCGGCGGTCGTGAGCCGCGGCTACGGGCGCCAGGGCGGCGGCCTGCACGTCGTGGCCGACGCGGCGTCGATCCGCCTCGACGTCGAGGACGCGGGCGACGAGCCGTTTCTCCTGGCGCGGCGCCTGCCGGGCGTGCCGGTCGTCGTCGGCGCCAACCGCTACGAGGCGGCGCGCCTGGCCATCGAGCGGTTCGGCGTGACGGCCATCGTGCTCGACGACGCGTTCCAGCACCGGACGCTCGCGAAGGACCTCGAGGTCGTGATGGCGCGCGCCGCGAACCCATGGGGCAACGGCCGCCTGCTGCCGGGCGGGCCGCTGCGCGAGCCGCTCGCCTCGCTCGCGCGCGCCCACCTCGTGGTGGCCACGGGCGCGCGCGAGCCCGGCGAGGCGGCGGCGGTCACCGCGGCGGTCGCGGCCCACGCCCCGGGCGTGCCGCTGGTCACGGCGACGCTGGAGCCCGCCGAGTGCTGGGAGGCCGCGCACATGCGCCCGGTGGCGCTCGCCGACCTCGCGGGCTGCCGCCTCCTGCCGTTCGCGGGGATCGCCTCGCCGTCGGCGTTCGTCGCCACGCTCGAGAGCGCCGGCCTCGGGCTCGAGCCGCTGGAGCCGTTCGCCGACCACCACTGGTACGCGCCGGAGGAGGTGGCCGCGCTCGACGCCCGCGCGGCCGCCGCGGGCGCGGAGGGACTGATCACGACGGAGAAGGACTGGGTGCGGCTGCGACGGCTGCCGCTGCCGCGCCGGCCGCTGTACGTGCTGAGCGTGAAGCTCGTGCTGCGCTCGGGCGAGGCGGCGTGGCGGACGGCGTTCGAGCGCCTGTGCGCGAGCGCCTGATCGTCCGCCTGCCGAACTGGCTCGGCGACACCGTGATGGCGGTGCCGGCGCTCCGGGCGCTGCGCGAGGGGCTGGCGGGCGCCGAGCTGACGCTGGCGGGCCCGTGGGCCGGGCTCCTCGCGGCGGAGGGCTTGGCTGACACCGTCCGGACCTGGCCGCGCGGGTGGAGCGGCCGGCTGCGCTGCGCCGACGGCCTGCGCGCGTTCGGCGCCCGCACGGCCCTCCTGCTGCCGAACTCGTTCGAGGCGGCGGCCGCCGCCGTGTACTGGGGGGCCCGCCGCCGGGTCGGCTTCGCGACGGGCGGCCGGCGCTGGCTCCTGACCGACGCGGTGCCGCCCCCGCGGCCGCGGCGGCACCAGGTCGACGAGTACGCGCTGCTCGCCGAGCGGCTCGGCGTCACAGTGCGCGACCGGACGCCGCGCCTCACCCCGCCCGCGGCCGGAGGGCCCGAGCGCGCCGAGGCGCGGGCGCTGCTCGGCGCCGCGGGCGCGGCGGGCGGCCGGCCGTGGGTCGGCGTCCATCTCGGCGCCGCGTACGGGACCGCGAAGCTCTGGCCCGAGGACCGGGTGACCGAGCTCTGCGGGCGCGTGCACGCCGCCGGCGGCGTGCCGGTGCTGCTCGGCACGCCGGACGAGGCGCCTCTCGCGGCGCGGGTGGCCCGCGCGAGCGGCGCCGCGAACGTTGCGGGGCGCGACCGGCCCGCGCTCCTGCCGGCGCTCCTGGCCGCGCTCGACGGGCTCGTGTGCGGCGACACGGGCCTCGCGCACCTGGCCGCGGCGCTCGGCACGCCGGTGGCGGCGCTCTTCGGGCCGACGGACCCGGCGCTGTCCGCGCCGCGCGGGCCCGTCGCGATCGTGCGCCACCCGGTGCCGTGCGCGCCGTGCTTCTACCGGACGTGCCCGATCGAGCACCCGTGCATGCGCGGGATCGGCGCCCCCGACGTCCTCGCGCGCCTCACCGCGCTGCTCGCGGCGGCGCGATGACGGGCGGGCGCGCGCTCGTGGTGCTGCACCTGGCGGCGAACCGCTGGTGGACGGGAAGTGCGGACCCGACGATCCGCCTCGTCACGGGCCTGCGGCAGCGCGGCCACCGGGTGTTGCTCGGCGCGATCCCCGGCGACCGCTTCGAGGCCAAGGCGCGGGAGGCGGGGATCGCGCTGGTGGCGGGGCTCCGCCTCGACCCGCGCGCGGGACCGGTGGCGCTCGCGCGCGACGCGCTCCGGCTGCGCGCGCTGGTCCGCGCCGAGGGCGTGGACCTGATTCACGTTCACCACTCGCACGACCACTGGCT